>JAUUZN010000006.1 GCA_030589945.1 Gammaproteobacteria bacterium
CCAAATTCACGAAGACATATTGTTTCAGCATGGAATGTTGCCGAAGTTGAAAATATGGCTCTACCGCCCTGCCATCTACTCTTTCAGTTTTATGTTGCTGATGGCAAACTTTCTTGTCAGTTATATCAACGCAGCTGTGATGTATTTCTAGGCGTACCTTTTAATATTGCAAGTTATGCCTTACTCACTCACATGATGGCCCAGCAATGTGATTTAAAGGTGGGTGATTTTGTTTGGACCGGTGGCGATGTACACCTCTACTCTAATCATATAGAACAAACCAAACTACAATTGTCGAGAGAGACACTATCATTACCCACTTTGAAAATTAATCGCAAACCTGAAAGCTTATTTGACTATCAGTTTGACGATTTTGAGATTGTTGGTTATGAATCTCATGCGCACATTAAAGCGCCTGTGGCAGTTTAAGAGAATACGTCATGCCGAGAATTAATTTGATAGCCGCGATGGCCAACAATCGAACCATTGGTCTAGATAATAAAATGCCATGGCATTTGCCGGCAGATTTAAAACATTTCAAAGCGACTACGCTTAAACATCCCGTTCTTATGGGAAGAAAAACCTATCAATCTATTGGTAAGGCTCTGCCCGGCCGACGCAATATTGTCATCACTAGGGATAAGAGTTTTCAATTAGAAGATGCTGAAGTATTTCATGATCTCGACAAGGCCATCTCAGCCTGTCATGAGGCTGATGAAATCATGATCATCGGTGGTGCAAATATTTATCAGCAATTGATCAAAAAAGCTGACAGACTGTTTCTAACCTTTATTGATTTGGATGTAAAAGGTGATACCTATTTTCCGGACTGGTCAGATTTTGGCTTTAAAGAGATCAGTAGAGAGGACCACAGTGCAGATGAAAAAAATCCCTACAAATATTCCTTCATCACTTTAGAGTGCTAAAGCTCTTTTCTGGACCACCCTTGATCTGACAGGCTTATTTCAGCTAACGGCCAGAAGGTATTGTTAAGTTTGAGTGTTATCAACTTATTTTTCTTTTTCATATCAATAACCTTTAGCCGAACAGAATCGCGGTCTTTTTTATTCTCAACGGCTCTAATAAAACTGTCCAGATTGGGAGTCGCCTGATCGTCCACATGAGTAATCAGAAGCCCTTTAATCTTAAAGCGCTGTGCTGGTGAGCCTCGCTTTAGGCTAGACACATAAACCCCGGGCTCTGTTATTCCGATTTGAGTCTTTAGTGCTCTATGTGGGTCTTGAATGGATGCTCCAGCCCAAAGAATGAGTCGTTCAGTTCCCATGCCACTCAATGTGACAGTATCTATGGTTAATTCTAGAATTTCGGATTCTCTAGCAATTGTGAGGTTAACGGTGGGTTTTTGAATGGCATTTTCCACATCTCTAAATTTCGTTAAGATCTCACCATCAATGGCCAATAATAAATCGCCAGATAAAAGTAGTGCCTCGGCAGGGCTACCTTTCCAAGTATTTTTAACGGACAGAAGTTGATGATTGTCAGGATTTTTTGCAGCGATTTTTTGCAGCCACTGTTCAGGTATACCCAAGCGTCTAGCTGAAACAAATGGGATTAAACTCCATTCCACTTCCAGTGATTGAAGCGTTCCTTTACCAGAATTATAGAGGCTGATTAAGTCTGAAACCTGCTGGGCAGGAACAGCCCAGAAGTTTTTCTTAGTGGCTCTTACTGACGCACGATAGGATAAAATCATGGCAACAACCTCAGCATCGTCATTGAGGAAAACGCCACTGGAAAGCTTGTAGGTTGAATCTGTGGTGATCACCATCAAATTTGCATCTTGAAATTTAGGTACTCTGCTTTTGCTAATTTTTAGAGGTGAGTAGCTTGAGATTGTTCGTTTTTGTTCGAGAATTTTGTAGTCATAATTGGTACCGACAACATGTACTTCATCACCGAACACTGGTGCAACGCTTGACAGTTTAGCGCTCTGAACATTGGTTGTACCCAGAAGCGAAGGATCATATTTTAATAAAGCAAGATTGTGCAGTGGATGGATAAAGGCGACCTCAGCGGCCACTCTTACTGAGCCTGCAAAGGTGAGTTTAATTTCGCCCAATGATGCAGGAACGGTGGATCGGTCAACCACGATTAATCCTTTTTCTGCATCAATGATTAATCCTGAACCCGAGTTTCTGCTTGTTCCACCATCCACCTTGTAAGGGGTGGTGAATTGGACCCAAACCAGAGATGGCGCAATTGATGTTGCAAGGTCAGTTTGTTGTGTTGGGTGTTCTGCGTTTTGAACTTCTGCAGCTTCCTTTGGCGGGGCTAGCTTGATGGCATGGCAAACCCAACCAGCGTCTTCTACGTCATCGATTTTAAGTGAATGGTCACAAACCTTAGCCGAGTGCCATTGACGATCATTTTTAACGATGGATAGAGAATCATTTTGTGGGTCGTATCGCGAAAAAAAACGAACGGGAAACTCTTTTCCTTCAGGGATCGATTCGAGGGCAGCTATGGCGTCGTCTAAATTAGTAATGTCTATTTTATTGATACTGCTAATGATAGAGCCCGTTGAAACTCCGGCATTAGAGAACATATAACCACTTGCAGCCAGCACGACTCCCTTTAATGGACGGTTCATATGACGAACTTGCTGGTAACTGAGGTTATGTAATACCGCCTGCCCGATTTCAAGATAGCGGGTTGGGGTAATATCTGTGAGTGAACTCACTTCGACATTGCCAATGATTAATTTTCCACCACGTATAACTTCTAATTGGATATTCTGAGCGACATGACTATCAAGATATGATTCGAGTGGTATAAATTGGTTGATCAGTTGACCATCTACTCGATAGAGAATATCTCCCGGTTCTAATAGTTGTGCTGTTGGGCCTTGAGAAATCAGGTCGGCAACAATGAGGGCTCCCAATGAATCTGGAAATTCTTCACGAAAAACATTCTCTTCATTATCTTTGAGGCCTAGACGTTTAAGTTCAGCAAAAGAGCGGTGGACGAATGTTGTTTGTAGAGAACCTCTAATGATGGTTTCATTGTTTTGGATTTTTTTAAGCGCATGCTCGACCCGATCAAGAGGAAAAAACATGTTGGTATTTGCACGAAAAGAACCACCCGCCTGAAGTGCCAGAACCTGACCCTGTTCATTGATGACAGGGGAGCCGGAAGAGCCACCCGAAGCGCCACTCGCCGCTTGAATATAGAAGGTATTAAAATCATTGAACTGATGCGCGCCATATTTGGGAGCCTCGCGATTGAGTCTAGCGAGAGTGCCATCGAGGATCGATAGTTTCTCGCCGGCATCATTGCCAATCACTCTAATTTCAACACCCACCGTAGCAAGTTCAGGATGCAAGACCAGTGACTTGACTGTCAGGTGTTTAAGAGCTGTTGGATCATAGCGGAAGAAACCAAAGTCATGTACCGGGTCTCGATAGATGGGCGTTAATTCAAGCTCTTCTTGATTCATAAATACGGCAGTGGCAGTGACTGGACCCGCCTGTACAATATGACGATTCGTTAGCAGAATACCGCGCTTTGCATCAACCACAAATCCAGTTCCTTGGGACGAAAGGGGGGACGATGTTTCAAAGGCTCGGGGAACTTCAATGTGAATGGATACAATAGATGCCGTAACAGTATCGATGGTTTTTTTCCAGCGATCAGATTCTGCTGCAGCTGAATTTATACAAATTATTGGAGTCAATATTAAAAAGAACATCGTTCTCAATTTATTAAATTGAAAAATGAAATTAAATTTTAATGCTGTCGTCATAAATGGTTATGCCTTTTGCAGAGACTCTAATTTTTACTTCTTTAGTTAATGTACCATGAAGCGGGCTATATATAGAGTTTTTATGGGTAATGCCGAAGAAAATACCCGCTACTAACTATCAAGGGTGATTTTGACATAGTGCTCATTGATGTCATAATGCTTGAAACAAATAGCAGAGAACGTTCGCAATCAGCTGCTGTCCATGACCAATTTTCAAGCATCGGGCAAAGAAGTCTTGTCCTTTGCGACAACATAAGAGCTGGAATATATGGAACTATTATATCGTCGCTTGTCTGTTTTTACTGGGTTACCCCTTTCATTTCTTGTCTGGGCAATCATGCTAAATTCGACCACGATTTTGGCTGAACCAAGAATTCAAATTGTCACTGAAAATACCTATCCTTGGACCTATTATGATGAAAGTAACGGGAAACTAAAGGGATTTAGCACCGAATTAATTACTGCGATTATGAAAGAAGCAAACTTGAATTTTGAGATAACGGTATTGCCCTGGCCTAGGGCATTCAGAAGAGTTAAAAATGATAAAAACACCCTTATTTATTCAATGGGTAGAACTGCTGAACGTGAAAATCAATTTATATGGATCGGTAAAATATTTAATATTAATAACAGTGTTTATGGCTTGAAAAAAGATAATAAAAAAATCATTAAAGATATTTCAGAATTAAAAAATTGTATCACTGGTGTCGTTCGTAATGACATATTCAATCAATATTTTGAAGACCATGGTTTTCAACATGTCATCCAACTAGAGAGCTACGAGCAAATATTGCAGCTACTAAAAAGAGGGCGCATTCAATGTTATGGGTCAAGTAAAATTGGAGCAGACTATTTTTTTGAACGTAACAACATCGATACAAATAGCGTTGTTCCAATTTTTACGATTGATGACTTAAATACCGATATTTATTTTGCTGCTAACATTGATACTAACGCAGGCATCATCAAAAAAATTAAAGAGAGTTTTCTCCGTATTAAAGAAAATGGAACCTATTTAAAAATTATGCAGCCCATGTTTGATGGGCAAAAGAATTGAGACTTAGTTTAGTCTAACCTATTGTTTTCAAAATTTAAGATTACTTCGCCTGATATCCAGGAACACTAAACCACTGCTTATCTTCAAGACGCCAAGCCGATAATTTATTCCCCCAAACACAACCTGTATCGAGACTGATGATGCCCGGCTTGGGTTCGCCGCCAAGAAGTGCCGCCCAATGACCATGGAGAATAGTTCCTCGATGATCAATTCTATTATTGACGTTAAACCAGGGGATCAATTCATCTGGTGCATCTTCAATGGGCTTTTTACAAAGCATATCCAGAGCCATATCATCGGTGCAAAAACGCATTCGAGTGAATGTGTTGGTGATAAATCGCAGTCGATCCATTCCAGTCAAGGTGGTTGAAAATTTATCAGGTTGATTGCCATACATCTGTAGCAAAAATTCAGAGTATTGGTCACTCGCTAATACCTGCTCAACTTCTTCAGCGTAAGCGACCACCTCATTACGATCCCAAAGTGGATAGACACCAGCATGAGTCATTAAAAAATCACCTTCAACATGGACCAAGGGTTGATGCCGTAGCCACAGAAGCAACTTTGTACGATCTACGGCTTCTAATACATCATCGAAAGTATCTTTAGAATTTTGTTTTGATGGATGTTCTGATACAGCAAGGAGATGAAGATCATGATTGCCAAGGACAACCTCGACAGATTTTCGTAAACTATAGATTAGTTGTAATGTGCCGAGAGAATCTGGACCACGGTTAACAAGATCTCCCGCAAACCATAACGTATCGACTGTTGGGTCAAAATGGATGACTTCAAGAAGATGTTCTAATTGATCCTTGCAGCCTTGGACGTCACCAATAGCATAGGTAGGCATGGCAAGAATTAATGCAAACGGTCAGGCTGGGCTAGGGTAAATACTGGAATAGGTGCATCAAATTCAATGCCGTCTTTACCGCACATGGTGTAACTGCCTTGCATACAGCCCATAAATTCATTGAGTACTGTGCCAGAGGTGTATTTAAATTCAGTTCCAGGTTCAATCCAGGGCTGTTCACCAACGACACCTGCGCCTCTCACTTCGAGGGTCTCACCGTTAGCATCAGTGATGATCCAGTGGCGCCGCAGTAACTGTGCACTCGCCGTTCCGCGATTAATAATGCGAATGGTATAAGAAAATACAAACTGGTTTGCACTTGGATTCGATTGCTCATCAAGGTATTCAGTGGACACGGAAATCTCAAAATCATGAGATTGCACGTAATCATCCGAACTTATCGTTTTAACTGGAATTTCTTGAGGAATCGTTTTCATACCTCCATTCTGACAACTTCTGACACGAGTAACAAGATCCTTGATGATTAAATCGTCCTTTTTAAGTTACAATTCATCTCAAATGACTCAATCATTGGTATTTATCAGCCAATGAGAACAACATTGAAGGATAGAACGTGGACAATATAGCTTTAATTACCGGTGCAAGCTCAGGATTTGGAGAAGCAACCGCGCGAAAATTGGTGAGCAAAGGCTGGCAATTAGTCTTGGTGGCACGAAGAATTGAGAGACTTAAAAGTTTGCAAAATGAATTGGGTGATCTGGTTCTCGATTGTATTGAGCTCGATGTTTGTGATCGTGATGCAGTAAAACTAGCTCTTTCACCTTGGAATGGAAAAATCACCCTGTTGGTGAATAATGCAGGCCTTGCTGTGGGTCTCGACCCTGCTTGGGACGCTGATCTTGATGATTGGGACAGAATGGTCGATACCAATATTAAAGGTCTTACCTATGTCACTCGTGCAGTCCTGTCAGGTATGGTTGAAAACAAAAGAGGCCATGTTATTAATCTGGGGTCGATTGCAGGAAGTTATAATTATCCCGGTGGTAATTGCTATGGTGCGACAAAGGCCTTTGTAGAGCGATTTTCAACGAACTTACGTGCCGATCTCCATGGTAGTAAGGTTCGCGTGACTAACATTGAGCCGGGCTTTTCATACACCGAGTTTTCTAAAGTTAGGTTTAAAGGTGATGATGAAAAAGCCGAAGCTCTTTATGATAATGCCACGCCATTGAGTGCAGAGGATATTGCTGAATCCATTGTCTGGTGTGCAAGTCTTCCAGAGCATGTCAATATCAATCGATTGGAAATCATGCCTACCTGTCAGTCATTTGGCGCACTACCCATCTCAAGGGATGCTGGAGCATAAAATGATTTACCAAATTTTTGTCATATCATCCGTCGTCGCTTTGGCAGTGGTTATCCATTATGAAGCGCTGAATTTATTGTCAAAAGTACTGCCAAACCTTGAATCAACTCATCGAGTCAGGGTTTTAATCGGAGTCTTTGGTGGAATGATTGCTCATGCAATTGAGGTCTGGCTGTTTGCCATAAGTTACTACTTCATGCACCGCTCAGATTATTGGGGACATCTGAGTGGAAATTATGACGGCTCGCTTATGGATTCGGTTTATTTTTCCTTCACAACCTATACGACTTTAGGATTTGGCGATATTACGCCCTTCGGACACCTTCGACATCTGGTGGGAATAGAGGCACTCACAGGACTGGTATTAATTACCTGGTCGGCCTCATTTTTATTCATTGAAATGCAGAGACTTTGGAATCGCCCCTAATTTGAGCTTCTTAGCTAATAAGAGCCAGTCAAATATTATCAATGATGTTGTTTAGCGTGGTGCTCGGTCGCATTGCTGCTGAGATTAACGACAAATCTGGTTTGAAATAACCGTCTAAATCAACCTTGCCACCCTGAGCGGCAATGAGTTCTTCATTAATTTGTTGTTTATTCTCACTGAGTTCTTTTGCAATGCTCACAAAGACTTCCTGTAATTCCTGATCACTGGTTTGCATTGCAAGTGCTTTGGCCCAATACATGGCGAGATAAAAATGACTGCCTCTGTTATCAAGTTCATTGACCTTTCGAGACGGAGATTTATTGTTGGCTAAAAACAGTCCAATGGATTCTTCTAATGCATCGGCAAGAACCTGTGCCTTTTTATTGCCAGTAGTTTCACTTAAATGCTCGAGTGAAACTGACAAAGCGAGAAATTCACCTAAAGAATCCCAACGTAAATGACCCTCTTCAACAAATTGTTGGACGTGTTTTGGTGCCGATCCACCTGCTCCCGTTTCAAATAAACCACCACCGTTCATCAGCGGTACAATGGAGAGCATTTTGGCACTGGTGCCCAATTCGAGAATAGGAAATAAGTCCGTTAAATAATCTCTGAGTACATTACCGGTAACGGAGATTGTGTCTTCACCCTTGATAATGCGATTAAGTGTAAAACGAGTTGCTTCAATGGGATCAAGTGTTCGAATATCGAGACCTGAAGTATCGTGTTGGGGCAGATACTGTTGAACTTTTTTGATGATTTCTTTGTCGTGAGAACGTCTGTTATCTAACCAAAATACGGCGGGTGTACCGGTGGCCCGTGTACGGTTAACTGCTAATTTAACCCAGTCTTGAATGGGCGCATCTTTAACCTGACACATTCTCCAAATATCGCCCTGCTCGACTCGGTGCTCAAGTAGAGTATTGCCATTAGAGTCCACCACTCTCACCAGACCGTCTGTAGTCATCTGAAAAGTCTTATCGTGTGATCCATATTCTTCAGCCTTTTGAGCCATGAGACCAACATTAGGTACCGTACCCATGGTGGTTGGATCAAAGGCGCCATTTTCTTTACAAAACTGTATGGTCTCTTGATATACGCCTGCGTAGCATCGGTCTGGAATGATGGCTTTAGTGTCTTTAAGTTGACCGTCAGGGCCCCACATTTGTCCTGATGAACGAATGGCCGCGGGCATAGATGCATCAACAATCACATCACTTGGCACATGTAAATTAGTGATCCCCTTGTCAGAATTAACCATAGCCAATTCTGGACGGGTCTCATAGACCGCTTGGATGTCAGCGATTATTTCATCTTGTTTTTGCTGTGGGAGTTCAGTGATTTTTGAATACACATCACCAATACCATTATTTTCATCGACCCCGACCTGTTCAAATTCGTCAGCGTATTTTTCAAAGACCGCGGAGTAGTAAACAGACACGAACTGGCCAAAAATAATGGGATCAGAAACTTTCATCATCGTAGCTTTTAAATGCACTGACATTAAAACGTTCTGTGCTTTAGCGTCTTCAATGGCCTCTGAAATAAAAGAGCGAAGTGCTGATTGGCTCATAACAGAAGCGTCAATGATTTCTCCATCGAGAAGCGGTGTTGATGCCTTGAGAATGGTTACGCTACCATCATCATCTACATGTTCAATTTTAACATCGGTCGCGCCAGTAATGGTAAGTGAAGTTTCGCTACCATAGAAGTCTCCCTGTTCCATATGAGAAACGTGGGTTTTTGATGAAATGGACCAGACACCCATGGAATGAGGATTGTTTTTGGCAAACAATTTCACCGGACCCGGAGCTCTGCGATCCGAGTTACCCTCTCGAAGAACAGGATTGACAGCACTGCCCTTAACCTTGTCGTACCTACTTTTAACATCAATCTCTGCTTCGGTTTCAGGCTCTTCTGGATAGTCAGGAAGTGCATAACCCTTGCCTTGTAATTCCTTGATAACTGCATTGAGTTGCGGTACAGAAGCGCTGATGTTGGGAAGCTTGATAATGTTTGCTTCAGGCTTTTTTGCCAGTTCACCCAATTCAGAAAGGGCATCAGACATTCGTTGTTCTTCTGGTAATAGATCTGAAAAATTGGCGATGACTCGTCCGGATAAAGAAATATCCCGGGTCTCTATCGACACATTCGCAGCAGCAGAAAATGCCTTAATAATGGGTAGCAGAGAATAGGTTGCAAGTGCTGGAGCTTCGTCGGTTTGTGTGTAGATAATTGTTGAGCGATTTGACATGGGACATCCTAATAAGAATTGATAATTAACCTAAGCCTTGTTAATTACATTTAAAAAATAATTGATTGATAGGCTTATTATATCAGTGAGCTTCAAAATAGGAATAGATGAGAGCTACAAATCGTGATACAAATGAAATTAAATATGGATGGGCAATGGATGATCACTATTGATCACAGTAGTTAGTTGGCTGGCTTAACGAGGAAAGACATTGAGTGAATTAGTTGATTATTTAAACGGAATTTTATGGAATAGCGTACTGATATATTTGCTGTTGGGCGTAGGGGTTTGGTTCAGCATTCGATTAAATCTACTGCAATTCAGATATTTCAGGCATATGTTTTCGCTGTTAAAAAGCAGCGGTAAAGAAGATCCCTCGGGTATTTCATCGTTCCAAGCATTAATGACCAGTCTAGCAGCCCGGGTGGGTACCGGTAATTTGGCAGGTGTTGCAATTGCCATATCATTAGGTGGTCCAGGCGCGATTTTTTGGATGTGGGTTATTGCCCTGGTGGGGATGGCAACAGGATTTGCCGAAAGTCTTCTCGGTCAACTCTACAAGGTCCGAGATAACAATGGCGAGTTTCGAGGGGGACCCGCCTATTACATCAAAATGGGACTCAATCAGCCTTGGTTAGCGTTTTCTTTTTCATTACTCATCTTTATTGGCTTTGGATTCGTTTTTAGTTCCGTTCAGGCCAATACCATGGCAGAGGCGCTGAACAACGCCTACCAAATAGAATCGAGTTACTCAGGAGTAGTCATTATTATTGGTGCCGCCATCATCATCACCGGTGGCGTGAGGATGATTGCTCGAGTTTCGAGTATTCTAGTACCTTTTATGGGCGTCTCATATTTACTGCTAGCATTTTATATTTGTGCAATTAATTTTGAGCAGATACCGGCAACACTTATGCTCATTATTAATTCGGCATTTGGATTGCAGGAGGCGGGTAGTGGAGCCGTAGGAGCAGCCATTATTAACGGTATAAAGCGGGGTCTCTATTCCAATGAGGCGGGTTCGGGTACGGTACCCCATGCTGCGGCCTGCGCATCTCCCACGCCGAATCATCCAGCAGTGCAGGGATATGTTCAAATGTTGGGTGTATTCATTGACACCATTGTTATTTGTACCGCCACAGCAATGATTATTTTATTAGCGAAAGGTTCTCTGTCGTCTGATTTGACCGGAATTCGACTCACACAGTTTGCAATGTCAGAACATGTTGGGCAGTGGGGAATTCATTTTGTATCGGTGGCCATCTGTCTCTTTTCATTCACCTCCATTATTGCTAATTACGTTTATGCCGAAAATAATTTACATCTTTTCAAATTAGACTCAAAGGCAGGACGCAGGGTTTTCACCATTATCTTTCTCAGTGCAACGTTCTGGGGAACCACAGCGGCTTTACCTCAGGTATGGGCGCTTGCCGATCTTTCTTTGGGATTGATGGCGGTAATTAATGTTGTGGTTATTATACTTTTGACACCGACCATCATTGCCGTGACAAAAGATTATAATCAGCAACGGAAAGATAGTGCTTCCATTAGCTTTAATGGTAAGAAGGATTTACCTATTCAGGGCAATCTGAGCAGAGACATTTGGAGTTAGCATTGGTGATAAACACTAAAGAGTACGTAATGATGGGTCAAAAAAAAGGCCAGTAGCAACAATGCTACTGGCCTTTAATACTCTACTGCTAGTGATTAAAAACGAGCTTCAACTCCTAGGCGTATGTAGCGAGGCGCCTGCCAAGAATAGGCTGCTCCATACCATTGGTTTTCAGTACCTTCTGAACTTTCATAATGCTCATTAAACGATGTTTCGCTTTGGGCATTCAGTACATTAAATACATCAAGTGTCGCTTTCATATCAACACCACCTAGATCGAAAAAGTAGTTTGCTGATAAATCAAGCTTGAAGGTCCAGGGTGTACGTCCCGCAGAACCTCTAGGATGGAAAGAGTACTGCTTGTCATCATTCGGACAAGCATCTTCTGAATCATCAACTCCACAACCCTGATACACATAGTAGAAATCACCCCAACCACCGAACAGATTCGGATCATCACTTGGATGTCCTTGACCAAAGATGTTCTTAGGTCGACCACTGGACAGAACAGCATTCATTCCCACACTAAAGTTTTCGGTTACATCATAAGAACCGAAGAACTTTAATACGTGTCTGCGATCATTAGCCTGATAGCCTTCAGCGCCATCCATTAGTGCAGCAAAATCCCAATCTTGCGTCAAACCTGCATCGGCCTGACCAATATCAGATTTTACACCACCTTCGAAGTTACCTTCACTTTTTGAAATGGTGTAGATTAAGTTCCAACGTAAATCTTCAGATCGGTAGTTAATGGACGTCTGTAAAGCAGTGTAATCATTTTTCGCTTTAGGAAGACCAATTTCCGCAATCGTATGTGTACGTCTTGAACCTGGGTCAGCAACACCATCAACAGCGCCCCAACTACTACCAGGTTCCCATTCAGCGCCATCCCAATACAAACCATCTTTCCACCAGGTAGAGGCTTCACCAGGGTTTAGCATTACGCAATGTGGATAAGAAAATCGACCACAATAATCATCAAGTGCTGTGAGTATTGTGCGATACGTTCCTCTTACGGCAACTGTTAAGTCATCACTAACAGAATATTCAAAACCCAGAATAAACTCTTCTTTTGAAAAGGGATCGGCCTCTTCAGCCTGAAACACTTCTTGATCGGGAGCTTCAGCTACTCCGCTGACTGACGTTGATGATGCAAGATTACCCGTTATTGGAGAAATACCCGTTGGGTTGCCTGTTGCTGCATCAATACCTGTGAATGAATAATAGGCTGTTGTATCACTAATACCTGAACCTACGCGGTAAATAGTGTTGTTAGCAACTGGTAAGTAATAATGACCCCAAGTACCGTATAATTTGGATTTTCCATCGCCATTGACATCCCAACTGAAACCAATTCTAGGAGCAACATCGGTTTTAAAGGATAGAAGAGTCTTACCGCCGACCGCGAATGAATCAAACTCATCAACACGTAAACCAGCAGTTAATAATAGGTCATCATTAACTTGCCATTGGTCTTCAATGTAATAGGCACTTAAGTCTGAATGGAATTGGCCGCCACCGATAAAGATTCTGTCGGCAACATAGTCTTGTGCAGACCCTGTTTCATTGATGTAGTCGATGCCATCGGTTGATAAATTACTACTGACACCCAAGGTATCGTAAGTCCAAGAATGATCGCCAGCCATTCTGTCAATCTGGTTAGTCGATGTACGTTTTTGATAATCATAACCAAATGAGATGATGTGATCGCCTAAAAAGTATTCCACATCAAAACGGGTCTGTTCATTGGAATCAAAATTTGTACCAATTCGACCACCGGATCCACAGGCAATGGCTTGTGCAGTTGGATTTTCTCGGTTATCAACAACCTGAGGGCAATCAACATTGGCAATATTGGTGGTGTATTCAGTTTCAATTTTGCCAGTCATTATAGTAATGGTTAAATCGTCTGAAAGATGACCTGTATAGGTAAGGCTTGATGCTTCACCACCACGCTCGCGAATAGATTGGTCAATTAAATCTCCCACTTCACCTGTTGAAGGATCTGCAGCATAAATGTCTTCTAAGCCGGTATTGTTATTTGAGTAAGCAAAATAACTTAGCCGATGATCATCATTGATGTCCCAATCAATTTTGGTTCCCCAAAACATATTATCACTGCCACTAGAGTTACGTTCACGAAACTCTGTAATGCCCGCAGCCTCATCTTGATTGCCAACATAGTTATCATAAGTACGCTCAGAATCTCGTGGGTTAACAATGGCATAAATAAACAAGGAATCTTCGATAATAGGACCCGCTGCTGTAAAGGTGTATTCAGTTAAGCTATCGGTATAATTTCTTCGGTCTCTAAAGATATTACCTGTGCCACCCTGTCCACGAGAAACTTGACCATCTTCTCTTAAGCCATCGGGTTCAATTGCAACTGCAGCCGAGAAGTCCCATTCGTTGGTACCGCTTTTAGTTGTTGCATTGATAACACCACCGGTTGCTCTACCGTACATGGCACCATAGCCACCAGTTTTAACTTGAAACTCTTTGTAAAATTCAAAAGGTACCGTTCCACAACCGAGTCCTTGTCGAGTATTGGTTACTTCAAGTCCGTTAATATAACAGGAGTTTTCAGAGATTGACGAACCACCAAAAGAGGTGAATGCCATACCTGAACCAGAAAACTTAGTGTCACCAGCAATAGTACCAGGAGCGAGTAACGCTACAGATTGGATGTTTCTGGCAATGGGCATGGAATCTAATTCTTCTTCACCAATGGTTAAGCCTGAGTCCATTGTTGTTACATCAACACCCGATAGTCTTGATGAGATGATTGTGACGACTTCATCGTTTGAGCTTGCTAAATCAAAGACAGCTTTTGTATTGGCCCCTAACTTTACTCTAAAGGTATCTTTGGCGATGACATTTCCACTTCGCATAACCGATACATCATAGGTACCAGACGGTAGCTTACTGAACTGAAATGAACCAGAGCCATCAACACTAATTTCTCGTTTTGAGCCTGTCGCTGTGTTTACAGCAATGACTGTAATTCCCGACATGCTTGATGCTTCGATTGAACCGATAATTCTTGATGTCGTATTATCAGCTGCATATAACGGACCGCTATATAGAGCAGATAGAATGGCCCCACAAAGGACCGTCCTTTTTAAAATTGTTCCATTTATTTTTTTCATAATTTCACCCACTTTTTTGTTTTTACATTGTTATATTCTTGTTAATTAAATTTGCAGAAAAATGTTATCAAATTTAAGTTGAAGTAATGTTGAATAAATATTTATTCTTTATTGAAAAAAAATTGGGCTTTGTTACCAAATGTAAAAACTGGAATAATTAGAAATAAGTTCACAATAAAGATTAAAGTAAAATTCAACTTCTATTCAATTGCGACCAGTTTTTAATTGGTGCCTAATACTCAGGTAGCGAAAAATAATTCATATGAAGTACTCAATTTATGATTATATTTTTATTGTTACACCTGGTTGTTTACCCTCACTTTGAAAATTCAATGTGAGGGTTTTTTTTGAGTTGATTTTGGTTTGCTTATGGGGTGACTAGCGAAAAAGTGTGTTGTTAAACACTATAAGGATTGTTTGACATTACCTTCTTGAAGAACATAACCACGCTTTGGAATTGTGGTGATTGTTGCATCAATATTATATTGCTTAAAAACCTTTCTAAGATGACAAATTGAATGAGTTGTTCCCTGCTCACCAGTCAGATAATTACCATCCCAGATTTTGTCTATTAAATCACTTCTTGATATGAGTATAGATTTGTTTTCAACTAGGCAAAGTAGAACTCTCCATAACTTATCGCGTAAACGTAGGTAGCGTCCCTCAATAAGAATGGCTTGAAATTCAAGATCCAAGGGATATTGACAAATATAGAAGATGGAGCCCTGAGTTGGTTGTTGGTTATGCTCGGACATATTACTGGTAAGTCCACTTTTAATACTTTATTTTGTATCTCCATTAAAGCCTAGATCTGAAAATAAAAACAAGTAAAGTGGATATAAAATGTTAAATATAATGTAACCAAATTATTCACTGTTAATATTCTGAAATATTAAACAAAAACAATTACATAGGAGTGGTTATAAATTAATAAAAAATCAACAAAAAATAAATATAAATTCAATGTTTTTAAAGTTATCTATGATGAAATCTTTTGAATAAGACTCGGAAATCAAGTAAATAACGGAAATAAAAATTAATGGGCTAAAGTTAAATCTGGAATATCTGAGCTTGTTGAGTCCAAATAAATTATCTGCTCGCCACAAGAAAAGAGATATCCCTGTTTTGATAATGTCGTTATGGACGCATCAATCTTATTCTGTTTTAGTAATGCTCTTAAATGATAAATAGTATGAGTAACTGCCTGAGTCCCCGTGTAATAATTACCATCCCAGCATTGATCAATGAGTTGATCGCGACTTACTAGCATATCTTGATTATTTGCTAGGCAATAGAGAACAGAAAAAAGCTTGTCTCTAAGTCTTATGACTTTATTCTGAGTTGATAATGTTTGAAACATAGGAATAAGTTCACAATTAGAAAAGGAAAGGTTTTTCTGACTGGCGCTTGTATTGTAAGGTCTTGGACTTCCATTCATTTTGAATACTCTATTGATACAATACTTTTTATATAAAATATCTTAAGGAAATAGTTAATCCATATTGTTACACTATCTGCTTGAAAAAAGTTGTATAAGATGTATCTCTTCGTTTCAAAATGTTAATGGATTTACAGATTGATAAGAGACAAAATGTTAAGAGTTATGAATTATTATTATTTTCAAATGTCTAGGTGTTAAGTTGTTTTTTCCAGTTCATGTATTTTTCATCAGCGATTTCAAGCATTGACAGATCTTCAGTGGTGTCTCCATAGGCATAGATACGATTGTAATCATCTAGATTATATTGCTCAATAATTCGTCGAGACTTTTCATCTTTGCAACAGTCATCAAGAACTGTTGCGCCTGTAAACTTTCCGTTGTTGCGTTCGAGTTCATTGCAGATTAATTCAATTTTTAGTGTCTTACACCAGGGCCTTAAATAGATATCAAGAGAGGCGGAAACAACAACGATTATATCACCCTGAGATTGATGCCAAAGAATTCTTTCGAGTGCATTTGTCCGAACACTTTTAGGAATAACAGTCTGTGCATAATGATGTGCAATATCATCTATTTGATCACAATCTCGACCCCAAAATGCCATGTATCTAGATAGCGTCCTCAAGCTGCTAGCGGGAAAAAAACCCGCTTTGTACAATAGAAACAAAGGCGTTATAAAGACATGGCCAAGAATGAACCGAGGTTTTGTGGCGGTAATATTAATAAATTTTGAGTACATATCCTCATGGGTTATGGTTCCATCAAAATCAAAGAGAGCAAGATTCAGTGTAATTTCCTCGGATGATATTCGTCATTAAGAATTAGCTTGTCTGAATTATACCGAGAATTAGCGATTAAGACTCATTTTAATCAATCATGAATAGCAATCTTTCTTCTGTCGACTTCAAAAAGATTTGGGTTTTAGATTCGCTTTTAAATAGAGTGGGTGTGCAGGTTCATTGGAAGCATTTAATTTTAAGTAATGTAAATTTGTTAGCATTTCTTTAACGTATTTTGACCGGTGGAGATAAATGCCATCATTCCCCCAAGCAGCTACAACAAGATCAGAGTTTTTGTAAAGACGTTTTAGCCAATAGTTATTTCTGTTGCCTATGGGATCCAATGCCCTGAACATATCACTTGGTTTTGTTGCACGAAATGCGAATAGGTTTGCCATGTTCAGAGCACCATACCCCCATGATTTAGCAAAATTAATACATCTTGTGAGAGTAGGATCATCATCTGTAGCGTCTGCAGTGGAGGGGTTTAAGCCAATGAACATTACAGTGGGTTTAGATTCGTCCCACTTACGCCAAAGAGCGTATCGATACTTTGAGCAATCTGATATTTTTGCACCCTTTTTCATTCTAGAGGATTCATCTAAGTGAACTTTCATTTAAAAACTAAATGGGAGGCTTAAAATTTGATCGTAGAGCATCAACAACATTTCGAGAGTGACAACCGTCAATATGGTCATTGACCAGACCCATGGCTTGCATGAATGCGTAAGCGGTGGTTGGACCAAAAAATTTCCAGCCTCTCTTTTTTAAGTCTTTACTCAGAGCGAGGGAGGTTTGAGTAATACTCGGAATGACGTGATTGTAGTCACCTTTGCCTACGTGTGGTTCATGTATTTTTGGTTCCCATTGCCAGATATAGGTCGCGAGACTTCCGAATTCATCCACCAACTCTATAGCTCGACTGGCATTATTAATTGTGGCTTCAATTTTTCCCCGGTGGCGAACGATTCCAGCATTTTGTAATAACTGCTCAACATTACTTTCGTCAAATTTTGAAATCTTATTAAAATCAAAATTTAAGAATGCTTGCCTAAAGTTTTCCCTTTTTCTTAGAATGGTTAGCCATGAAAGTCCCGATTGAAACCCTTCAAGACATATTTTTTCGAAAAGTTGATAATCATTGTTCGCCGGACGACCCCATTCTTCGTCGTGATATCGACTATAGTCTTCATGGTCGCTTCCCCACCAACAACGAGTTATGCCATCTGCGGCAGTGTGAAGATATTTTTTCTCTGATTCTGACATCTGTGTTCTCGCTTTGGAAAAAAACCATTAATGATTTTGTTTTAAACTGAGGTTAAATTGTAATGGTACCTATCATGTAGGTTATAGCCTCACCGGATATAATGACTCTTTCATCTTCGTTTTTACAATGCAGAGTTCCTAGTCTTGCTGACAATTGTAGAGCAGTTAGCTCTTGTTTGTTGAGTTTTTCAGCCCAGTAAGGAATGAGAGAACAATGCGCAGAGCCGGTTACAGGATCTTCAGTAATACTCGATTGTGGTGTAAAAAAACGCGACACAAAATCGACGCTATTACCCGGTGCGGTGACAACGACACCGCCGGGATCAAGGTTAATTTGATCGAATAAACTTAAGTTTGGTTTCAAAGTTTTTATTTGTTGTTCATTGTCGAAGACAAACACATAATCACGAGACTTTAAGATCTCTGTTGGCTTAATATCAAAGGCATCAATTAGATTTTGAGGGGGTGTTGCTAAAATGGGTTTACGAGATGGAAAGTTAAGGTGAATAAACCGTTCATCGATAGTGACAGAAAGAGGCCCGCTTTTAGACTCAAAATTAATGACAGAAGATGAATAGCCCAAGTGCCTTGTGATGACATGAGCTGTCGCAAGAGTTGCATGCCCACAGAGATCCATCTCAAATTCTGGTGTGAACCACCGGATCTCAAAATCATTGTTTAGGGAATTATTGTTTACAGAATCATTAATGATAGGAATAAAAAATGCAGTTTCTGCTACAGCATTTTCCATGGCGATATTCTGCATGACGTGGTCATCAAGCCATTTATCTAGTGGGCAGATTGCCGCCGAATTACCTCCAAATACTTGGTTGGTAAAGGCGTCAATGTGGTAGAAGTCTAGATCCATTCAACATTCCTTAATAAAGCTCTACCCAAGTCTATTGGCATTAGGGTTTAGTATAACCGGAATAAAGTACTCCAGATAACCGCGCCATCTCTCGGTGCCAAGTTGCCAGATCATTTTGATTAAACTTGCTTAAATGATCATGTCCGCAGGCCCGAGCTAAAACTTGCATAAGTTCTACACTTGCATCAAAAAAATTGTGTAACTGCTTCGCTGACTGCTCAACGTTAAGGCGTTTTCTTAGTCCAGGGTTTTGAGTAGCAATTCCTGTTGGACAATTATTAGTGTTACACATTCTTGCGGCGACACAACCTATGGCTTGCATAGCACTGTTAGAAACGGCTACGGCATCAGCACCAAGTGCCATAGCCTTAACAAAATCGCTGGGTACTCTTAAGCCTCCCGTGATGATCAGAGTGACACGACCACTAGCACCCTGTTGATCGAGATATCGTCGAGCTCGGGCAAGGGCAGGAATCGTTGGAACACTGATGTTATCCCTAAACAATTCGGGCGCGGCACCGGTACCACCTCCACGCCCATCCAATATGATGTAATCAGCGCTGGCATCTAATGCAAATTGAATATCCTGCTCAATGTGATTGGCACTGAGCTTAAATCCAATAGGGATTCCGCCAGTAATTTCACGCACACGATCGGCAAAATTCTTAAAATCAGAGACTGATGATAGATTTTTAAATGTGGGTGGTGAAATTGCAGAAATGCCTTCTGCAATGCCTCTCACCTCAGATATTTTGCCTCTGTTTTTATTCCCCGGAAGATGTCCCCCCGTTCCAGTTTTTGCACCCTGTCCACCTTTAAAGTGAAAGGCCTGAACATCTTTAAGAAGTTCTTCTTTGTAACCAAACTCAGCACTGGCTAGTTCATAGAAATAACGTGAATTTGCCAGTCGCTCTTCAGGCAGCATTCCACCTTCACCGGAACAAATGCCTGTTCCAGCGAGTTCTGCACCCATGGCCATAGAGACCTTTGCTTCTTCAGACAGGGCGCCAAAACTCATATCAGAAACGAACAGTGGAATTCTCAATGTCAGCGGCTTCTTAGATTCGGGACCAATAATAATTTCAGTATCAACACTTCGATCTTCCATGAGAGGCTTGGTGGCCATTTGTGCGACCATGATCTGTATATCGTCCCAATGGGGGAGTTCATGACGAGGAACACCCATGGATGTCATCGGACCATGATGTCCTAACTTCGACAGACCTTCTTTAGCTAATTGATGAATGTAGGCAACCGTTGGTTCTTCAGGTGTGGCTGCTGCAGTGGGCAGTTCAGCAGCGTTTGTTATTTTACCAGGACCTTCTTTGCCAATCTCTTGAGCAGCAAACTTCTTATGAGTACCATCGCAAAAGGGTAAGTTATTAGAATGTTTACAAGCACATAAATAGGCATCTCCGGACTCCTCAGCAATAACCTTCAGTGGCTTGAATGTCGAGCCCTTATGAGAACCATCGCAAAAAGGTTGGCTTTTAGATTTACCACAGGTGCAAAAGTAGTAGTCTTGATCTTTTTCAAAACTTGCCTTTATTGGTTTATTATCTGCAATGATTGGGTTGTCCATTTTATAGTTCCTTTATTAATATTATTAGTAAGTAGTGAACCAAGTGTCGAGTTTAAGTTAAGGTTTAACTCTCAATAACAGATAACCCAATATCCCTGACACGAATGATGCGATAAGTATCGCAAGCTTATCGGTGTATTGAAACAGTGAATCATCTTCAAAAGCTAGTGAAGCGATAAAAAGGCTCATAGTAAAGCCGATGCCAGTTAATAGCGATACACCATAAAGTTGCAACCAATTGCTGTCCTCAGGTAATTTAGCTAGTTTGAGCTTGATAGCGACAAAACTAAAACCAAATACTCCGAGCTGTTTACCGACAAACAAACCTAATAATATACCTAGCGGTACTGGCCCGGACATTTGAGCCATCGATATTTCAGTGATATTGACTCCGGCATTCACAAAAGCAAATAGCGGCAGGATAAAAAATGCTACCCAGAAATGTAAGTTATGTTCAATTTCTTTAAGAGGAGAACACTTCTGCTGATTTTCATCGATGGCCTTTAAAGGAATAGTAAAAGCAAGAGCTACACCTGCAAGAGTGGCGTGGACCCCAGATTTAAGGACACTGATCCAAAGTATTGTACCGACAATGAAATAAGCAGGTTTTTTAGCAACACCAAAAAAGTTTAAGCCAATAAGGAATATCAATGATCCAAAAGCTACACTGATTGAAAGGGTTGATAATTCAGCGGTATAAAATAAAGCGATAATAACGATTGCACCTAAATCATCAATAATTGCTAATGTCATCAGGAATATCTTCAGAGACATGGGCACCCGTTTTCCAAGCAATGATAATATTCCAAGAGCAAAAGCAATGTCTGTGGCAGTGGTAATTGCCCAACCATTAACGGCGATGGGGTTGTCTTGATTAAAGGCTAGGTAAATTGTTGCAGGAACTACCATCCCACCTACAGCAGCTATTCCCGGTAAAGCGATTTGACTGAAGGATGATAAGTGCCCTTCTAAGATCTCACGTTTCACTTCTAGACCGATGAGTAAGAAGAAAATAGCCATTAAACCATCATTGACCCAATGGTAGAGTGACTTGTCTAACTGAAGTGCGCCAACTCGAATTTCAACGGGAATGTGTAAGAATGATTCGTAAAAGGGTGCTAAAAAAGTGTTGCTGAATAATAGTGCTAATAGCGTAGCGAAAATAAGTAAAATACCGCTGGATGATTCTTTGTTAATAAATTCTTCAATTGCGTTCATGGCTCTCTCTATTTAAATTAATTAAATAGTTATATATCACAGATATGAATGAGGTTGTAAGATATCGACACTTAATGAAGATTGTCTATATTACTGCCTATGGATAAGGCGTTCAACTAGTGTAGGCTCGTAAATTTATCAATTTTGCTTTGATATAAATTTTCACTGGTGTTTTTGTCAGCATATTTTTTTGCAAGCTTAATGTATTTTTCGCTCATTTCTAAATTACCTAAATGATAATAACTTTTTGAGAGAGAAAAGTAGAATTGGTGTTGGTACCTGTCTAGCCGAATAGAACGTCGGTAGTGTTTAATGGCGTCGGCCCACCTTTTTTGTTCATAAGCGGTTTCGCCTAATAAAAAATGATAATAAGGGTTATTTTTCCTTTTCGTTTCTAGAAGAGTGAGTATTGGCGCGGCCAGTTCTGTACGACCTGTCAAATTATAGATGTTGGCCATGTTTTCAAGTGCGGAAGTATCGTTTGCATCAACAAGCAATGCTTGGGCATAAGACTCTTCGGCCAGTTCTATTCGACCATTTCTACGATACAGTACACCTAAATTTGTCCATCCTTCACCAAGACTAGGTTCTTCGCTCAGTGCTTTGCGCAAATAGGCATAAGCTGTCGAATAGTCTTTATTGACCATAGCATCAACAGCCTTATTATTGTAGAACATTGCAAGCACTCGAGGCTTTTCAATAAAACGGACAGGATAGTGCGATCGTTGATTTTGGGGGTCGAAGTCCAATTGATAACTTCTTTGTTCATACAAAATCACATTACTGGCTGTTTTAGGGTAAAGAAGGAGATTAACGTGACCATTGAGAATGTTATTGCCATCTCTGCGTTCCCAGAGTTCTGGTGTTTCTACCTGTTGGAACTGAACACCAAGTCCAGCATATTGGGCCATGGCGTATGTCATAATCACTAAAGACAAGCAATTTGCCCGACGATTTGAAAAGGTGTCTTTGGCAATGGTATTTGCGCTATTTTCATAAATTAGAGCTAAATTGGAGTGATCAAAAATACTGTCCGCTAATAATTTAATGCGTTTATCCTGATTGCGTGTTCTGTTTAATGCTCGATCAACAAATTGAGAGGCATCATTGCCTATTTCAAAAATTTCGGCTTCGGTTTCGATTATTGTCTTTGTGTAATTTGGAAAAACATCATCGTGAAACACAAGACTTGGAACGATGTGAACATTATTGTTCGTTTGACAGCCCGATATAACAAGGAGCGCTATTCCCATTAAAGCACCGACAGATTTATCGCTTATAAATTTCAACATATTGGACATCATAATTTAACAATAGACCTACTCAGATTGATTCACAAGGTGGTTTGTCTGATTTGCAGGTACTTTTATCGCAAGGCAATTGCATCAAGCATTTTTAATCACCAAGAAGCACTGATATAATGAATAAAAAGGAGATAGAAAAATGATTCCATGGTGGGCATATTTATATCTAGCAATTCTTGGCTTATTAACATTCGCCGGTCTTATTGAAGAACTCAAAAAGCCTGGAGGTATTCTCTATGCAGTCGGCACATTCCTCAGTTTTTCAATACTATCAACTTTTATTGTTGCAGTGTTTATCTTTGAAGTTGCTGCATTTATAGGGTCTTTGAGTATTCTGATGTTAGCTCTTGTTTTATTTTATGATTTCTATCTCTCCGGTCGTAATTTAATGATTGGTTCCAAACATTTTGGAGAGCCTTTGGATGATGTGAAGTCCAGAATGGATCTAATGACTGCTACACTCATAGTCGTCCCAGGTTATTTGGCCGGCATTTATATTGTGTACCAAACTCTCACCCAGTAGTAAAAATTGCTGTTTATAGGCTGTCTAAGATGATCATACTTGAAACTGTAAATTTAATTCTCAGAGTGCCAGAACTTACAGATGCAAAAATGCTGTTTGAATTGGTCAATCAGCAAGATTTTAAACATTTTATTGGTGACAAAAAAGTTGCTACTTTGGACGATGCTGAAAAATTAATTGCTGACAGTTTCATCAAGCACTATGATAAAAATGGTTTCTGTCTTTTCGTCATTGAACTAAAAAATGAACTAAAAAATGATCTAGAAAAGGCTGGTTTATGTGGGCTGGTGAATAGGCCAGAGTTAGATGATATTGATATCGGCTACGCTATGCTCAGCCGCTACCAAGGAAGGGGTATTATTTCAGAAGCTGCACTTGCCGTTCGAGATTATGCAAAAAATGAGCTGAAATTGTCCCAATTACTAGGAATTACGTCACTGGATAATCATGCTTCAATACATTTGCTCGAAAAAATTGGACTAACTTTTAAAGAAGAAATATATTTAGGCAAAGAAACATCAAAAATAAAATTATTTTCTATGAAATTATAGAGTCAATGGATACACTCTATTCATTCATTATAAAAAACGTATCAATAACGTATTTAAAGAAGAAGGACAATATATGACTGAATTTACAACTGAGCAGCTTGAAGAAATTCATGTGTTAGGGCTGTTTGATCTTAATAATACCCATGAAGGTCTAAAGGCACATCATACGGCACGTGAAGAAACTCTTGCAGCAATAAAGCGGTTGTTCGACAAGGGTATGGTTTCTCAATCTGATGGCGGTTATTTGACATCTTTAGGCCAAGAGGCTGCTGAGTTTGTTCAAGGATTAAAAACAGTTTTAAGATCATAATCTTTGAGGATCTATGTCTCATTCTCAAGATATTTTAGATAATACACCCATAGCGCAACTTAAAAACTTGGCTGAAAAATCAGCCAAATGCCTTACGGATATAGACGTCTATTGTTTTAGCGATCTTAAACGAATGGGAAGCGTTCAAGCATTTTTGAGAATGGAAACTCAGGGCAGTTTTAAGCCATCACTCAACTTTCTTTATGCTATGGAAGGTGCATTACAAAATGTTCACTGGAATCATATTGATCATCAACAAAAGTCTCGGTTATTGAACTCTCTTGAAGATGCTAGAACGCATCAGGCGTTGTTTTTACCGCTGAGTGAAAATGTAATCATTCAGCAAACAGAATGTTGGATTAACAACTTTATTATTAAATACAATATCTGCCCCTTTGCTGAGCATGTCGTAGTGGCCAATCTAATTGCTTATCATGTCATCTATGAAGAAGATATTGAAGACTGTTTAATGCTGCTCATCCAACATCTGTCTGATCTTAGAAAAAACGATAAAATAGAAACGGCTTTACTCATATTCCCAGCCTCTGTAGAAGATTTTGATCACTACCTAGAGTTTTTGGCTATTGCCAACCAACTCATTGAAGATCAGGATTATAGTGATGATTTCCAGCTTGCAAGTTTTCACCCTGACTATTGTTTTGAGGGTGAGGACATGGAAGATCCAGCAAACTTTACTAATAGAGCACCTTGGCCAATGTTGCATTTAATTCGTCAATCAAGTATTGAGCATGGTTTGAAGTATTATAAAAATCCCGAACAAATCCCCATTAACAATATAAAATTAACACGAGAGCTTGGTGCTGATTTTTTAACAAAATTACGAAATCGATGCCTCTCTCTGAATCAACCTAGTTGAGTCTTATCAAACCGTCCTGACTTTTGGAGTGATTGATATAGTTGCTCCATTAATGGATGATTATCTTTCCAATCAATCACATTCCTAAAGCTCAACCAATCAATGACACAATACAACCAATCTTCTTGAAACTGAGTTAACTCAGTTTTAGAGATTTTAATTTCTAATAAATCTAAGACACCAAAGACGCGTGAAAGAAGTCTCTTGCAGAGCTCATTATTCCAATGTAAATCAATTTTCCAGATCTTATGTTGAAATAATAAAATACAGGAATCGCATAATTCATCGATAAGTTTGAGTGTAAGTTTGTCATCAATGGATAATGAAATGCCTTTCTTACTTAGTAAATACTCACAGATAATTGATGAGTCAAATAGCTGCATATCATCAACGAGTAAAATGGGCACTCTTTTAACTGGTCCGTAGGGTTCTAGAAGTTTTGAGCTTTCAGGACTCAATGCAACTAGGGTCTCAAATTCATAGTCTTGATCACCAAGGACTAAGCGGACTTTTCTAACAAAGGGTGAGGTAACCGAACCGATGAGTTTCATGTTTAAAATTCCTATGGAGGTAAATGTACTTAATATTGATTCAATAAAGAATAAATTTATTTGAGGTCATTTCTCAAAAAGCTGGAAAGCTGCCTTTGTAAAAAATCCCCAGCCAATTAGAAATGCTATGCCTCCAAAAGGTGTAACGATACCAACGACAGAGAGGCTACTCAGTGATAAAATATACAGAGAACCTGAAAATAACAATATGCCAAGGATCATTGACCAACCCGTGATGATTAATGATTTGATCTCAGGTTCAAATTTTAGGAATATAGCGACTAAAATGAGTGCCAAAGAATGAAAAAATTGGTATTGCACCCCCGTTTTAAACGTTGATAGCAGTTCAGTGCTAATGTGGTTACTCAGGCCGTGTGCGGCAAAAGCACCGAGCGCGACACTAATAAAACAACCGATGGTGCCTGACACCAAAAATAATTTAGCCATTGAGAGATCATCTCCTTAATTTGTTCTCTGAGATTATAAAGGAATCTAGCATAGTTTTTAAAATTCATTCGCTGATTCTAGATTGTTTTATAAAAGAGGGAGAAAAATGAACGGTTTTATGTACACCGATTCTGGATGCTGTAGAATTTACCGGACGTGAGTATATTCAAACATAATCTATTCAATAAAAACAATAAAATTGAGAAACTGGAGTTAACGAATGAGTTTAAAGCTCGGGTTCTATCGTCATTTTAAAGGGGGTCAATACGAGGTGATTGACATCGCAAGACATAGTGAAACCTGTGACTCCTATGTTGTTTACCGCGCCTGTTATGGGGATCATGGCCTATGGATAAGGCCTCTTGAAATGTTTGTGGAATCAATCATTAGAGAAGGAAAAACTATGAAACGTTTTGAATTCCAAGGTTCTAATGTCGACGATTTAAGTTCAAACTGAAGAATTCAACCATTATGAATGAAGCAATTAAAACAGATTTAGTCATTATCGGAGCGGGTGCAGCGGGTCTTATGTGTGCTATAAAAGCCGGCGAACGCGGCAGAAAAGTCATGCTCATTGATCACGCAAATAAAGTAGGCAAGAAAATTTTAATGTCGGGTGGAGGTCGCTGTAACTTTACCAATCTCTTTGTAGATGATGAAAATTTCATCTCGAAAAATAGCCATTATTTTAAATCAGCATTGAGTCGATTTACCCAGTGGGATTTTATTGCTCTTGTTGAGAAGCATAAAATACCCTATCACGAAAAATCTCTCGGCCAATTATTTTGTGACAACAAGGCCAGTGATATCGTACAGATGCTTGTTACTGAGGCACAGTCTCAGGCTGTGGAAATAAGAAAACATTGCTCGGTAACTCAGGTGGATCAAACCGCCACTGGTTTTGTACTTGAAACAAGCATAGGTTCCATTCAGTGTGAATCATTGGTGATTGCAACGGGCGGTCTATCGATTCCCACCATGGGTGCATCAGGTTACGGTTATGACATTGCTCGTCAATTTGGACATCAAATTGTAACGACAAGAGCTGGACTTGTACCCTTAACATTCAGCGAAAAACAGCTGCGGTTATTTGATGGCTTGGCTGGGCTGTCAGCGGAGGTGAATGTTGAATCAAACGGGCAATCATTTCGAGAGTTTATGTTATTTACACATCGCGGATTAAGTGGTCCCGCCATTTTGCAAATTTCGAGCTACTGGAAAATAGGAGAGGCAGTGACAATTAACCTACTGCCAGATCTCGATTTACTGGAGTATCTGAAAGAGGTTCAAAAAACGCGCCCTAAGGTAGGACTAGTAAGAGTATTAAGCGAACATCTAGCGAAGAATTTAGCGCAACATCTGGTCAATCTTTGGTGCCCTATAAAAAACATGGCTGACTATAGTTATAAAGAACTTGAAGAGATTAGCGAAAAATTTAGTCAATGGAGGTTCTATCCATCTGGAACAGAAGGATATCGCACCGCAGAGGTAACACTCGGTGGCGTTGATCCTCTTGAGTTGTCATCAAAAACGATGGAGAGTAAAGTAACCAAAGGTCTTTATTTTATTGGCGAGGTTGTTGATGTGACGGGACATCTGGGTGGTTTTAATTTTCAGTGGGCATGGGCATCTGGTGCAGCTGCGGGTGAATTTGTATGAATCAGGTATCAACCGCTAAATACAATATTTATCAGAGTAAAAAATGCCTTCCACTAGAAGAGCAACGGTCATTGTCAGCAGGACCTAACTCTTTGTCAGAGGTTGAGGACTCTTTATCAGAAGTTGAGGACTCTTTATCAGAAGTTGAGGACTCTTTATTAGAAGTTGAGGACTCTATCATCATCGAAGAACCACTGGAAATAGCCATCAAACATCGTCAAGGGGGTGAATATACCACTGATCCTCTCATGGTGACTATGCGAACACCGGGAGATGATGAAGCGCTAATAAAGGGGATCTTATTTTCCGAAGGTATTATTCAATCCAGTGCAGAGATATTAAACATTGAGTTTACGGGTAGCAACAAAGGCAAATACGGAATTGATAATTCGGTCATCGTAACGCTAAATGATGGCCATACTTTAAATCTAAATCAACTATACCGAAATTTTGTGGTTAATTCGGGCTGCGGTGTTTGCGGAAAGGGGACAATCAACGCACTGGATATTGCCTATGAACCCGTAATCGATAAAGAGTATCCACAAATTGAGCAACGTCTATTTTGTCAGCTGCCAGATCTGATCAAAGAACAACAATTATTATTTGCTGAGACTGGTGGTGTGCATGCCAGTGCATTGATCGATTGTGATGGAAACATTATAAAGATAGCCGAGGATGTAGGAAGACACAACGCATTGGACAAAGTCATAGGTCACACCAAAGAAATTATCGATCCAAAACGACATTTTATTTTTTGTTCTGGGCGTATTAGTTTTGAACTCGTACAAAAAGTTCTGTTGGCAAACATTGGAATGATTGTTGGCATCGGTGCACCTTCATCGCTGGCCATTGATTTAGCCGAGCGATTTAATGTGAGTGTTTTTGGATTTATTAAAGAGAATCGTTTTAATGTTTATTCTGGTCATTGGCGTTTGAAAAATGTGTCTAATGAGCCGATTGAAAAGGTGGTTGATCATGTCTAGAAATATTAGTTTACTGGCTGGTAAAAAGAAAGGCAGTTTACTCACTGAGATTGTAAAGCATAATTTACCTGAATCAGATAAAGAGCTAGCCAGTCGCTATAATCTGGGCGCTTCAACAATACCGGGCACCCGTAGCTTTTATGATTTTTTAAAAGATGATCAACCCGAAGCGTATGTGTGTACAGGGACAGCCTGTCTGTGCAAGGGTGGACAGGAAGAGGTTAAGCAAACACTCTTAAAGCATTTTTCTAAAGTCGGTGAGATGAAATGCCTCGGCCGTTGTTATAATAATCGAGCATTTCATCTACGACCACAATTGCCTGAAAAATCCTTAAACAATGAGGGTTCAGCTGAGCAGGGCGTTTTCTCTAAATTGAACGTGAATTCGAACCTGACGAGTATTGGCATGAACTATTCAGGGGATGATATTGATCAGCTTGATAAAATATTAACGGGTCAGTCACAGCCTGATGAATATACCGCCAAGTCTTACGCAAGTTGCAGTTTTCTTATTGAAAATGAGTTGATGCCTTCCATCAAAGAATTTAGTGAATCTGTAGAGCAGCTGCTTAAATCTGACTCCAAAAATTTGCTCTCAGCTCTATTATCTTCAGGATTAAGAGGTCGAGGTGGTGCAGGATTTCCAACAGCAATAAAATGGCAAGGATGTGCGGATCAAAATAAGTCTCAAAAATATGTAATCTGCAATGCTGATGAGGGAGATCCTGGAGCTTATTCCGATCGATACTTAATGGAACAGCAACCACTCAAATTAATATTTGGAATGCTACTTTGTGCGCATATTATTGGCTCAGATACGGGGTTTATTTATATTCGTGGCGAATACCCAGAGTCAGTCAGTATGATTAAACAAATCATCAAACAGTTACAAAACGAGAATTTATTAGGCAGTGGAATACTTGGCTCTGCATTTAATTTCGAGTTACAGGTTGTGGTCGGTCAAGGTGCCTATATTTGTGGTGAAGAAACAGCACTCATAGCGTCCATTGAAGGGAGGAGAGCCGAAGTTGATGTGAGACCACCATTCCCAACAGTTGAGGGTCTTTACAAAAAACCAACCGTGGTTAATAACGTAGAAACACTCGTAGCAGCTGCTGCAATATTCAAGGGTGATGCCATTGATTACAAAAATATTGGCAATGGTCGTTCAACAGGTACAAAGTTAATTTGTCTTGATGGATTATTTAATAATCCCGGTCTTTACGAAGTTGATATGTCGGAATCCCTTACCAGAATCATTGATGATATTGGTGGTGGTTTTACAAAACCCATCAAAGCCGTTCAGGTGGGAGGCCCGCTGGGTGGTGTAGTACCTGTGGAGATATTGAAGGACTTAACTCTAGACTATGAAGGATTTTCTGATGCTGGTTTTCTCCTCGGTCACGCAAGTTTTGTCTGTATTCCTGAAGACTTTTCTTCTCTTGAATATGCCAGACATCTTTTTGAGTTCGTTGCTGATGAATCCTGTGGAAAATGTTTTCCCTGTCGAATTGGTTCGGTGAGAGGCGCTGAGATGTTAGTGAATAGTCAATATGATGCTGAATTACTCAATGACTTATTAGACACACTTGAGCAAGGTTCCCTCTGTGCTTTGGGTGGTGGTCTACCGCTTGCGATTAATAATTTATTGCAATATTTTCCTGATGAATTTGCAACCACGACGTCAATCATATCTGTAACGAAGGTTGATCAAGGAGGTGGCTCGTAATGTTAGATAAAACCAAGCAGGATAAAAAAGAAGTCTTTATTGATGGAGTTGCGTACCCACTGACATCGGAACTGTCCATACTAAAATTTATTAAAAAGAACATCGGACAAAAGGTCGTACCCACTCTTTGTGCTGAGCCTCGAGTTAAGGCTTTTGGGGCCTGTAGGGTTTGCTCGGTTGATGTAAGGTTAACGTCTGATGGTCCCGCTAAAGCCGTTGCTTCTTGTCACACTCCTATCTCTGCAGGAATGCATATCTCCACAAATTCAAAATCAATCCAACGACTTCGCCGAAATATATTGGAGTTGGTGATCAGCGATCATCCCCTAGATTGTTTAACCTGTGAGGTAAATGGTGCCTGTGAACTACAGGACGTTGCTGCAACAGTCGGTTTAAGGGATGTACGTTACGCACCCGGGAAAAATCATTTGTCCCGCGAAAAAGATGCAAGCCACACATACATGCGCATGGATTTGGCTAAATGTATTCATTGTTCTCGATGCGTGAGAGCCTGCGATGAAATTCAAGGGCAGTTTACGCTAACCATGTCGGGCCGTGGTTTTAATAGTAAAATCACCGTGGATAATGATGTCGCCTTTGGTGATTCATCATGCGTTTCTTGTGGTGCCTGTGCACAAATTTGTCCGACTTCAGCCATCTCAGACGTGTTTCAAGCCAAGTCAGTGATTGCCGATAAAAAAGTGCGCACAGTCTGTTCCTATTGTGGCGTTGGTTGTAATTTAGATGTGGCTGTTCAAGATGGTCAGGTGATTGCCATTCAAGCCCCCAAAGATGCAGAAGTTAATGCCGGACACACCTGCCTCAAAGGTCGATACGCGTTTAAGTTTTATAATCATCCTGACAGACTTACCAGTCCATTGATCAGAAAGAACAATCAGTTAGTCCCCTGTAGTTGGGAAGAGACTTTTCAATTTTTAGCCACTAAACTTGAAAATATTAAAGCCGCTCATGGTGCTGATGCTATCGCTGGCATTTCATCGGCACGTTGCACGAATGAAGAGAATTTTTTATTTCAAAAAATGATTCGGGCGAGCATTGGTACCAATAACATCGATTGTTGCGCTCGAGTTTGTCATTCTCCAACGGCTTACGGTATGCAACAAAGTTTTGGTACAGGAGCCGCGACCAATTCAATTAAGGATATTCAATTTACCGATGCAATCTTGTTGATTGGCGCGAATCCTACTGCCGCGCATCCTGTAACCGGTGCAAAAATCCGTCAGGCAGCCCTTTCAGGAAAGACACTCATTGTACTCGATCCAGTAGAAACTGAGCTTGCCAAACTTGCAGATTATCATTTACCCCTAAGACCAGGAACGAACCTCGCGGTGCTCAATATGATGCAATATTTCATCATTAAAGCGGGTCTTGTCGATCAGCAATTTATTGATGAGCGTTGTGAAGGAGCTAAAGAATTTTTAGCACGAATAGATGAATTAGATATTGATGCCATGGCAGAAGTGTCTGAATTAGACCGAGATCTTGTTGAGAAGGCAGCGATTGCCTATGCACAGGCAAGCAACGCCATGTCATTTCATGGTTTGGGTGTTACCGAACATTCTCAGGGAAGCAAAACGGTCATGCAAATTGCCAATTTGGCAATGCTTACGGGTAACATTGGACGAGTTGGTGTTGGAGTGAATCCCCTGCGCGGCCAAAACAATGTACAGGGTGCTGCTGATATGGGCTGTCAGCCCCATCAGGGTGCGGGATATTTGCCGATGGACAATGTGGCCAACCAAGAATATTACAGTGATAAATATCAGGTTCAATCACCGACAACTACGGGTAAAAAAATTCCTGAGATGTTTGATGCGGCAATTAGTGGTGAGCTAAAAGCCTTGTGGATTGTGGGTGAAGACGTGGTGCAAACCGATCCAAATACCAGTCATGTCCTTAAGAGCTTACAAAACCTTGAATTGCTGGTAGTCCAAGAGATATTCTTTTCAGAAACCGCCAAACTTGCAGATGTTGTCTTACCCGGTTCATCCTTCCTAGAAAAATCAGGAACCTTCACCAATGGTGAACGTCGTATTCAAAAAGTGAATGCAGTGGTAGATCCCCTAAAAGGTTGTAAGACAGATGGCCAAATTATTGTGGAGATGATGCGTGCTTTAGGCAGCGAACAGGATGATTATGATGCTGCTGAAGTATTAAAAGAAATTGCCGATGTTGTACCCTTTTTCAAGGGAGTAACTTGGGATAACTTGGGCACACAAGGGTTACAATGGCCAGTAACTGATGGTGGTGTCGATACTCAAATCCTCCATGTGACTGAGTTTACCCGTGGTAAAGGTAAGCTACATTATTTTGATTTTCAAGAAACTAAAGAGATCGAGAAATATAAGGATGAATATCCATTCATTCTAACGACCGGTCGTGAGTTACAACATTATAATGCCGCAACCATGACACGTAGGACGGCAAATAGTGAAATTTTATCTGCTGATATTATTATGATCAATCCTAAGGATGCGCGTGCGAAACAAATTGTCGATGGTGAGCTGGCAACCATTACTTCTAATCGAGGTGAGGTTACATTAAATATTGAAGTGACCAAGAAGGTAAAACCTGGAGTCTTGCGCACGACCTTCCATTTTCCAGAAGTGTTGGTGAACATGGTGACCAGTGCAGAAACTGATGCAGAAACAAAATGTCCTGAGTATAAGGTCGTAGCGGTTGATATTAATCGAGCTATTGATGCTTGATAAGAAGGCTGAAGTAATCTGGAGTATTTATCTTATTCGCTGCAATAATGGCAGTCTTTATACTGGCATAACAACGGATGTAACCCGTCGATTTATTGAACACTCAAGCAGTCCTAAAGGTTCTAAGTATCTTCGAGGTAAAGAGCCATTGGAACTCGTTTTTCAGCAATCGATTGGTTCGCGATCAGAGGCGAGCATACTTGAATCAGAAGTAAAAAAAATGGTTCGTTCTGACAAAGAAAAAATACTTAATGGACAAATTAAAATTTAATTAACAGCAGTTTCAAATTGTCTAATAACTCACTTAACTACCGAGTAATTTTCTTTTTTGCTCGCTAAACTCTTCCTCTGTTAGGGCACCGCTATCGAGTAATGCTTTTAGTTTTTCTATCTGATCAAAAACATCCGTTTGTTTAACTTCTTCAGTAATTTTTTCTACGACTGATTGAATGGCCTCAGTCTCAACACTAGGGTCTTCCTCAGGTTTAGAACCGCCAAATAAACGTCCAATAAACTTGAATACGCCCTTAACTGCGCCCCAAATTTTAGGTAACAACCAAATGACAAATAAAATGAATACCAGTAAAAATATCAAAAACAATGTTGGGTTACTTAAAGCCGTCCATAATCCACCGATCACAACCACATCTTCTGTGATGGATGCAGCCCAGTTGGAAAACGGTTCTGGTGAGGTATTTATCAGTACTCTACTACCGGCTTTAGTGGCGTGGGTTGTTGCTGCAAGTCCGCCACCCATAATGGCTGTAGCAATTTCCATGGCGGGTCCCACATCACCAACGGCACCTGCTGCGAGCATGGCTCCTGCTGGAATACGAATAAAGGTATGCAGTCCATCCCAGGTTGTATCAAGCCCAGGGATTTTATCGACCACAAACTCAGCTGCATACATCAATAACGCCGAGCCAATAACCAGTGGGTTTTCTAGGACCTGTAAGTCTGTAGGTAGTTCAAGTCCGCCCATGGTTGAGCTTAGTCCTAAGACTGCGAGTGTTGCATAAAGATTGATGCCACTTGCCCAAGATGCACCCATAGTTAGAGCGATAATACTTACAATTTGTTCGTACGATTCCATCACAATCTCCAATCAGTGGAATATAAATAATTTAAATATTTTAATAGAGACAGATTTATTAAGCATAAATAAAGAAGCTGGCCTAAGCCAGCTCCAGTAATACACCATCAAAATAGAGGAAACCTATTTCCACTGCTTCTGGCTGACTTCCTGTTTAATGAGAGCGACTACACGTCTGTTCACCGAACGACCCTTGGCAGAACCGTTATCTGCGATAGGCTTTTCTTCACCATGTCCCACTGACTCAATACGAGAAGCGTGGATACCAAACTCTTCCATTAATACCTTTGCAACACTGTCAGCACGACGACTCGATAATGCTTGGTTATGAGCGGCTTTACCTTGGCTGTCGGTATGTCCTTCAATGATGACAGCAGTTCCAGGATAGCTAATCATAAATGTTGCAACTCGTTTTATTTCTGAGAAATACAATGTTTTAACAACAGCCTGATCACTATCAAAATGAATCTGTAAATTGACCGAAACCTCTTTCATGAGTTCCTTTTGACATCCAGTATTATCCACAAGTGCCTTGGCAGGAGTATTTGGACATTGGTCATCGGCGTCAAAGACACCATCCATATCTGAGTCTATAGGCTGGCTTACGACAGCCTGAACAGTACAGCCGGTATGATCAACAGTGTCACCAGCAGGTGTTCTTGGACAGGCGTCTACGTTATCTAATACGCCATCAGAATCACTATCAGCAATTTTTGGAGCGGTATATGCTTTTCCACCAAAACGATATCCTAGCATTGCGATAGCAGAATAATCACTTTCGCTGGTGTGTATGTTACCTTCTAGGCGCCAAAAGAAATTGTTAGAAAAATTACCCTTGATACCTAGGCCGATAACAACTTGGTTCTCACCGGAGAAAACATCATTTGCATCCACACCTGCAGATAAATATGTTGTTATTTTATCACCGATACCAATGTTATACAGACCGCGTACAGCCGTCCAATCGACGTCGATATCTTGATTTCCTGAAAGTAAGTTTGTATCAGGATTGCCACGTATAATTTCAGCTGACCATCGATCATCAAAGCGATAACCCAGACTGAAAACAGTCATTGAAGCATCATCCAGATTGCTATCTCCATAGAAATAACCACCAAATCCTAATCCTAGTTCTAATCCTTGATCCTGATCGTCTGCGTTAGTGGTAGAAATTATTAAGCTACATATGAGCAGTGCAAGAAGTTGTTTCATGATAAGTTTCCATCTGAGTTTTAGGGAATTTTTGTTCTACCATTATTGAGAGTTGCTAGTGCTAGAATCTCAGGTTGAACTTAGCATATCTTGCTGCAGATAAACATGATAGAACATACTATTTTTAACGAAAATAGACTAAGCTTTACAAGATGAACATTAGATTGGTAATTCTTGTAGTATTTTTCATATTGTCTCTTGGTGGCGTCACCAATGCAGCAAATAATGCATCAATTCCTGCGGATGATAAAACTGATTCTCCAAGAGAAGCGATTACAGTCGTCACAGTCAACAACAACCCTCCCTTTAGTTTTAAACTTCCCAATGGTGAATTAGCCGGTCTGTATGTCGAGTTCTGGGAATTATGGTCCAAGACTAATGATATACCCGTTAACATCATTATTGCTTCCTTAGAAGATGGCTTGGAGATGGTTAAAAATAAGCAAGCAATCCATGCAGGACTATTCAGTAATGACGAACGGAAGCAGTGGTTAGATTTTGCCCTACCCATACACAGCGTGAAGACGGGTATTCTTTATAATCAAAATATTAAAAGTTCCACTAAACTACATCACACCAATGGCTTAATTGTGGCAACTCAACGTGGGAGTTTTCAAGAAAAATTTCTAAAGGTTAATTTTCCAGAGCTAAAATTAGTACTCTATGATGGTCTTGATGTTGGATTAATACAGCTACTAAATGGTGAGGTGCAGGCCGTTGTATCGGAAGTGCCCAATATACAGGCACAACTGGCAAGGCAAAGTCTTAGTGGTGTCTTTGTTCTCTCAGAAGAGGAACTTACTTCTAATCTGGTATTCCCTATTTTAGCCAAAGGCCAAAATAAGCTTTTGCAAACCATTAATCAAGGCATTGAAAAGCTTCAAGTAGAAGAGCTCATTGCCATCGAGAAAAAATGGTTACCTTCCCTCAAACCCTTCTTTGCTGAATTTTCTGACTTTAAATCACTGACAATTGCTGAACAAAAATGGCTTCAAGAAAACCCAAGTTTTTCAATAGGTGCTGATTCTGCCTGGTATCCATACGAATATACCGATTCTGAGGATGTATTGAGCGGTATTTCGTCTGACTACCTTGAACATATTATAAACACTGTAGGAATTAAGTTAGATTTTCATTCCCAATTAACGTGGAATCAAGCTTACGAACAGTTTTTAACGGGTAAAATTGATATTCTATCCGCAATTGTAAAAACACCTGAGCGTGAGAAGTATATCAATTTCACGGCACCATATTTCGTTGCTTCTACGGTTATAGTTACTCAAAAGGATTCCTTTTTTGTTGATTCCATGGCGAATTTAGAACAGAAAAAAGTGGGTCTCATTGAAGGTTACGCTCTCTCTGATTTAGTCTCTGAGGACTATCCACTTATTAACATTATTTCGGTTTCTTCTGTTGCTGATGGAATTGAACGGCTTAGTTTGGGTGAAATTGACGCCTTCATTAACACTATAAGTGTTATCAATTCAGAGATAGACAAGCAAAAAATAAATAATTTAAAGATTGCGGCTTTTTCACCCTATAAGTTTGAAATCTCGATGGCTGTTCGAAAAGGTTTGGAACCATTGGTCCCTATCCTTAATAAAGCGTTTTCAAATATGAGCGAGAAGCAACGATCAATAATCGCTAATAATTGGCTTTCAACACATGTGCAGGATGGTATAAATATAACGACCATCCTAATATGGGTTTTACCGATTGTTTCATTGCTTTTACTCATTATTTTTACCATTATTTATATTAACCAAAGACTGAAGAATGAAATTACGATTCGAAAACAATCAGAATTAGAGCAGCGCTCTCTTGAATCTCAACTCCATCAATCTCAAAAAATGGAGGCTCTGGGAAATTTAACAAGTGGCATTGCACATGATTTTAACAATATGTTGGGTGTCATCCTTGGATATTCAGAATTGCTCAAGTTAAAACCCATCGACCCAGTCAAACTTGATGATTATGTCGATCATATTGAACAGGCAGGAAAGCGTGGAGCGAAGTTAACCAAAAAATTAATGTCCTACACACGCAAGCAAGATCTCGAGGCTTCACAGTTAGATATTAATGAATTGATTTTAGGCCAACAAGACATGCTCCAAAAAACCTTAACAGTTAGAATAAAGCTAAACTTTGAACTCGCTGATGATATTTGGTCAATATGGTTAGACCAAAGCGATTTAGTTGATACCATCCTTAATATGAGCATCAATGCGATGCATGCCATGGAAGGAAGTAAGGAAAAATCACAGCTTACTATTCGCACTCAGAACAAAACATTAAACAGCTTGGACGCTAAAACATTTGGGTTTGAAAAAGGGGAGTACGTTGAACTCAGTATTATGGATACAGGTTGTGGAATGGATGAAAATACAATCAGTAATATCTTTGATCCATTCTTTTCAACTAAGGGAGAAAAGGGTACAGGTTTGGGCCTATCACAAGTTTTCGGATTTGTTAATCGCTCTGGTGGTTTTATTAGGGTTAACTCGTTACTTGGTGAGGGCTGTAGGTTTGATCTCTATTTCCCTCGGTACAATCTTGAATATTCATCCGTTGAACAGGTTGATAATGGCGATATAAAGCCATCAACGGGTTGTGAATTAATTCTTGTTGTAGATGATGAAGAGCCTCTGAGGCAGCTAGCAACAGAACTATTATCATCAAATGGCTATCAGGTTTTCAGCTGTGAGAGTGCTAAGGAAGCGTTATCCATTTTAGCCGAACATAAAATTGACTTGATGCTCACAGATATAATAATGCCCAACATGGATGGTTATCAATTATCAGTAGTTGTTCAGGAGAAATACCCCGCAGTTAAAATCCAACTAGTGAGTGGTTTTGCTGATGAGAAAAACAAATCATTATTGACCAAAGACGTGCATGAGAATCTTCTTAATAAACCTTACAATTCTAAGTTATTACTCAGAGTAGTCAGACAACTTTTAGACAGTGATTAAGTAGGTATTCACAGCTCTAATACAGTTGTTAACCATTGCCCTATGTCGCGGACCTGTTGTGGGCAAACAGAATGTTCCATTGGATACGTTTTCATATTCACATTGTAGTTGCTTTGTTTCAGTGTTTCGTCAGTGATGTGTGCTAAGGAAATTGGCACCATAGGATCACTGAGACCATGATGTAATTCTACGGGTATCTGTTTATTTTGATCCGATAATTGGATGCTATCCTTCGTCGCAAAATAAGTCGACATGGCTAATAACCCGGCAAGTTTTTTAGGATAACTGAGTGCAGTTTCTAATACCACTGCTCCACCTTGGGAAAATCCTGCCAGAACAATTAACTCTGATGGAATCCCGCGACTCACCTCATTTTCTATGAATTGTGAGGTGTACATTGCTGATTTTCTGAGTTGTAGTTTGTCAACCTGTCTATCGAGATTCATTTCCAATATGTCAAACCAGGCGGGCATGCTCATGCCGTTATTAATGGTGACAGGAATTGCTGGTGCGTGTGGAAAGATAAACCGGACCGCGGCATCTGAAGGTAATCTCAATTCCGGTACAATGGGTTCAAAGTCGTGACCATTTGCTCCCAGTCCATGGAGCCAAATAACGGATGCTTTTGGATTAAGATTAGTTTCAACTTCAATGTGCGGTAACAATTCCATGCTTTCTCCAGATAGATAAAATTAAATAGTCATTAATTAATCGTGAATTAGTACTTTTTCAGCAAATCGTTGGTTATATCGGTGGCAATGGGTAGCACTAACTCTTCCCGTTGATAAGCTTTTATCATCAATACAATCCAGAGAACCACTGCAACCAGATTGACTACAGCCCAAATAAACGCAAACAGGAATGGAATAATTGAGACAACAATACTAGCGAGAGAGAGAGCACCAAAAACGACAATGGATTGCATCGCATGAAACCGAACATACTGATTATCTTTTTCTATGAGAATGATGATCAGTCCACTTATCCATCCAAATAAGTATGAAAGGGCAGCAGTGATGTTTTCATCCAGTCCTAGTGATTGCTTGCTCATTTGATGAGGATCCTTATTTTGATATGCATTTTCAAGACAGGAAATCATACCTATAAACCCACTTTAAGTCTATGGATTGTGGACGTTATAGCGAGCAGTCGGGCATTATATAATAACATTACAATTATAAAGACATTTATAATGAGTTGATTTTTACTATACTAGAAATATTCGATTTGAAGGTTAACTAAAACCATGTGTATTTTATTTTTAGCGATTAACGAGCATCCAAATTACCCATTAATTATTTGTGCAAACCGTGATGAGTTTTATAATAGGCCAACCAAGGCGGCTCACTTTTGGCAGCAGCAAAAGGGCTTGCTTGCTGGTAGAGATCTTAAAGCGGGTGGAACATGGCTTGGAATTAATCAGCAGGGAGAATTCGCCGCACTGACTAATATTAGAACGGGGATCCAAGTAGATGATACGAAAAAAACTCGAGGTGAATTGGTCACACAGTTTTTACATCGAGACTCAAAAATTGATCTTCAATGGCTTATTGATAATTCCGATCAGTACAATCCTTTCAACCTAATGTATGGCTCGGTAAAGGGGCTGTCCTGTTATAACAGCCAAAGTAAGACTTTGACTCCTCTTAATGATGGATTTCATTCAGTCTCAAATGGAGCTCTTGATGATATCTGGCCAAAAATGAAACGAGGTCTTGCAATGCTTGAGGAAAAAGTGAGTTTGGGTGGTGAATTAATTCATGAGAGCTTTCTTGATGTTTTGCAAGACAAAAAAACGGCTAACTCTAAATTACTTCCTAAAACTGGAATTCCTAAGGATTGGGAACAGCTACTCTCTTCAATTTTTATATCGAGTCCAGAATATGGAACACGTTCAAGTAATATACTCTTTTATAACCGTAGCGGTTCAGTACAATTTGTAGAAGTTCAGTATGATCACGACGGCGTTATTAATGCAAAGAATAGTTTTGAGGTAGAGATTACTATTTAGGTTTTTTTAAGTTCAAACGCCACATTCTTTGATGTTAAGGGACAGTGAAATTCTATTTTTACCGCGGTCAGCTTTAAGTCTGGTTGCGGTTCATCATCTAACATCGTTCCATAAAGCCGATCGCCGATTACAGGAAAACCGACGGATGAAAGATGTTTACGGATCTGATGTTTACGTCCGGTTTCAATCTTCACTTCAAGTAAAGATTCATCGGTTTTAGCATTATATTCAAGCAATTTTAAATGACTCACCGCGGGCTTACCATCTATCGCAGTGTTAATGGTAAATCCTTTCTTTGTTTGATGTTCTAATGCTGCAAACCTTCCTGCAACCACAGCATGATAATATTTATGTATGGCTCTTTTTTCGAAAATTGTTGTAAAAGCTGCAGCCACTTTTTTTCGATGTGCAATGATGATAAGCCCTGAAGTCATTTTGTCGAGTCGGTGAACGACCATAGCAATGCGATCATTATTAAAATAGTTTTCAACGTATCGTTTTATTGTTGTATGGTCACTCCATTTAGACCCTTGGCAGAGCATCCCTGCTGGTTTATTCCAGATTGAATATCCCTCTAAATCAGCGATGAGCCTAGCGTCTAATGGTTCCAGTTCGAGGACTTTAGAGTTGTAATAAAAGTGTAATTCTTGACCAGACTGTAGCTTTGTTTTCAAACGCCTTAATCGTCGGGTGTTTCCATTGAATGATAACCATAGACAGCCTTTAGCAATGGCTTGTTTTATTTGACCGATTGAAAAATCTGAGTTGTGGTTAATTATTTCAACAACAGATTGATCAGGATCAGTGACTGGGATGTGTTTTTCAATGATCATAATATTCTTATAATGATAATTTATTCTTCTAATGGTAAGAATAATGGAACTTATTGTAATGGTACTAATTATGGAGCTAAGTATGTGCCGCAGACATGGTTAAGATTAATTGCGATTGATGAATGCAATTTCATAACTATATCGGTATTATCGATCTAACAGGCGCTCCAAACAAGTAATATTAAAACAACCAAACAGTTAAGACGAAATGACATGGATATCTCAGATACAAGAAAAGAATATACAAGAACGGGTCTCACTCGAAAAGACTTGAATGAAAGTCCATTTTTGCAATTTGAAACATGGTTTAAACAGGCACAAGCCTCTCAGCATCCCTATGCAAATGCCATGAGTTTAGCGACAGCAGGATCTGATGGTATGCCACAGGTGAGGACTGTTTTATTAAAGCTGTTTGATGAGCAAGGATTTGTATTTTTCACCAATTATTCCAGTGATAAGGCTAAACAGTTGTCTGAAAATCCTCAGGCGAGTTTGCTTTTTCATTGGTTAGAATTAGAGCGACAGGTTAGAGTTTCTGGAAAAGTTGAACGTATTTCTGCTGCAGAATCGATGAAGTATTTTGCTTCTAGACCAAGAGGAAGCCAATTAGGGGCCTGGTGTTCCGATCAAAGCCAGATCATCACCTCGCGATCTCTTTTGGAAGCACAGTGGCAAAAAATGAAGCAAAAGTTTTCCGATGGAGAAATACCATTACCCGATTTTTGGGGTGGTTATCGCATCATTCCCACTCGAATTGAATTTTGGCAAGGCCGCTCTAATCGCCTACATGACCGGTTTGAATACAGATGTTTGGATGATGGGTGGGATATTAATCGCCTGGCACCATAAGTTAGGTACTTTAACCCCACTGCTTAATTTTTTTGTCCAGCCACCGTGCCGCCCGAGAGAGACCTCTTTGGAACTTTCGAATATACTTTCTAACGGTTTCTGGATGTTGTGTGTTGAGCACAACCAGAGCCAAAGGAATGATAATGATTGCCGGACCAGGTAGTAGGATCATAAGAATCCCAAAGAGTAATAAAATAGCCCCGAGAATTGAAACTATCAATTTGCGGATCTGCGTCAAAATTGTATCTCCTTTAGTTGAAATGGATTGAGCTGCATTTGGTAATACATCATTGGTTTATTGTATAATTAAGACTGTGCTAATAAATAATGCAATTCTTATTCCAGTCAAATGAAGTTAAGTAAATAAGCAATAAAATCAATTGGATATAACGTTTATATTGCCAGAAAAAATTTATTTGATTTGGTGATATTGACTAATATATAGTCCAGATTGGTTATATTAGGAGTATCATTTTATGTATCGCCCCAAACACTTTCAAATGCCTGATGACGAAATAGCAGCATTTATCGCCTCCTATCCATTAGCAACCTTGGTAAGCATTGTTAATAGCTATGACACTATTGATTCTGAAGTCAATTTTGCACCCCTGATCTTTAATGCAGAAAAAAACATACTAGAAGGACATCTAGCCAATAATAACCCCCACCTAGAAGCCATGAAGGATGTGACATTAATTAAGGCTATTTTTAATGGTGTCGACGCTTACATTTCACCAAACTGGTATCTGGATAAAACTCAGGTACCCACATGGAATTTTGAGTCTGTGGTTGTGGAGGGTCATGTCCAGTTAATCGAGTCAGTGCAAGATAAGAGGGCTTTATTGACCCGCGCGTCTGAGTTTCATGAAACTTCAATCAGTAGTGATTGGAATATCTCGAAAGTTCCTATGGCAAAACTAGATGCAATGCTTAACGCAATAACAGGGTTTTCCATCAGTATTAAAAGCTGGCAAGGAAAATCTAAACTAAGTCAGAATAAATCAACCGAGGAATTAAATGCGCTAATAAATGGCTTAAGATCGCAGAAAGGCTCGAGAAGTATAAGCGTTGCTAAAAAAATGCAGCTTAAGAAGACAGGGTAGTTTTAGTAAATAGAATTGATTTAAGTCTAATTCTATTTTTTTGTGATAAGCCGTAAGAGACAAGTAATCCAGAAATCAAAAGAATAATAAGAGAAAACTTTCCAATTTTAAGTGCTGTAAAAAGTGTAAAGAAGAAAAGAACAGACACAGTGAAAATACCAATAGCACCGATGGTTAAGGCAATATCTCGAATTTCTTTTTTAGACTCCATACCATCATCCCTCGTGATTACTATAGCTTGTTGTTTGTGATGTTGTGCAATGAGTGTGCACTATTCAATATTTTAATGCATTTGAGATTTGTAAATAAACGTTTCTATAATTGGAAATGGATATATTTTATTGTGTGATGAAATGCTAGAGTATAATTATTCACACTACACTGATAACGATTTAAATTAACGCGAAGAATTCTATTTTGAAAATCAAATTTGCAACGGCTAAAGACGCAGAAGATATATCTACACTGATTCTTAGCGTTGCCGCCACTCAATTACGTGATGAGTTTTCTGACGATGGTTGGACTCTTTTTCTAGAGTTGATGTCTGTTAAGACTCAGATAGGATTGATAAAGAATAAAAAGTTTTTCTATCTTCTTGCCATTAATTCTAATGATGAAACTGTTGGGGTGCTTGCCATTAAGGAGCGCAGCCATTTGTTTCACTTTTTCGTTCTTCCTGCCTACCAGGGGCACGGCGTTGGAAAATTGTTATGGTCTGAATATTTGGCCGACATTAGCCAGCCAACATTTAATTATCGCTCGCCTGTAAAAAAATTTACGGAAATTACCGTCAATTCTTCAGATTTTGGCCTTGAGTTTTATAAATCACTGGGGTTTATCATGAGCAATGGACGTCAGAAGAAAAATGGTGTCTGTTATACGCCCATGACCTATAGGTTATCCAATTGTGAGGCCAATCAATAATCGTAGTTATTTAATGTTCGTGCCCATGGGGTCCATGTACATGACCATGTGCCAGTTCATCTGCCGTGGCATCTCGAAGGGAGGTGACTTGTAGACTGAACATTAATTTCTGTCCAGCAAGAGGGTGGTTGGTATCGACCATGACCTGATCCTCATTAATTTCCTTAATGGTAACAAGAATGGGGCCATCAGACGTTTCTTCCTGAAGTTGCATGCCCACCTCGATTTCAATGCCGTCGAAAGCGCTTTTAGGTACAGTGCTTAAACTTTCCGATTCATATTGGCCGTAAGCATCTTCCGGATTAATGGTGACGTCGACCTTATCAAGAACCGTTAATCCTTCAACAGCATCTTCTATACCCTGCAGCACATCTTCTGTGCCCTGAATGTAAACCATTGGGCCAGTTTGGGCGGAGCTATCGATGAGTTCACCCTGGTCATTTTTAAGTTGAAAGTCGAGAGTGACTACAGTATTTTTTGTAATGTTTAACATTGTTGTTGCCTTTCTATTCTCTATTGATATAGTGCGATATTATTGTTGATATTATGGTGTGATCATATCATTTAAGTTAATAAAAAAATATGCTCCTTTGTTTGCAGGAATGCTTTTAAAATGAATAATAGACCTGATTACCGTGATATTTGTGAAGCTGCGATGCGACTCAAAGACAAAAGTATCTATACGGCTGTTTTGAGCAGCCCGAAGATCAATGAACAGGTTGGCTCAGAAGTCTTTTTTAAATGTGAAAATCAACAACACATTGGCGCCTTTAAATTTCGGGGTGCTTACAATGCAATTATTCAATTAAGTGATCTGCAGAAAAAAAATGGAGTCATCGCGTTCTCATCTGGTAACCATGCACAGGCTGTGGCTCGTGTCTGTCAGATGCTTGATATTAAAGCGACCATTATCATGCCCAACAATGCGCCTGATATAAAAAGGCGAGGAACTGAGATCTTGGGTGCCAACATTATTGAATATGATCCCTTAACTGAGAATCGTGAGACGATAGCGCAGCAAGTTAATGCAGATAATCGATTGTCACTGATCCCACCTTTTAATCACCCCCATATTATTGCCGGTCAAGGTACTGCAGCCTATGAACTTGCCAGTGACGTTAAAAATTTAGATCAACTCCTTGCGCCCTGTGGTGGTGGTGGATTACTTTCTGGCACGGCCCTCGCGGTGAAAGGATTACAAGAAAATTGTGCCGTCATCGGTGTAGAGCCTGAAATGGCTGATGATGCAACTCAGTCTTTTCAACAGGGTAAAATTATAACCATCGACTATCCTGATACAATTGCCGATGGAACCCAAACATTGAGTTTAGGTGAGATAACCTTTGGGCTCATTCAATCGCATGTTGATGACATGGTCACTGTGAGTGAAGCGATGATTAAAGAAGCTGTACGATTACTGTTCTACAATTTAAAGCAGGTAGTCGAACCCAGCGGCGCCTTGGGTTTGGCTGCGCTGTTAGAAAGGAAAACACCACCTGCAAACCGAGTAGGTGTTATCATCAGTGGTGGCAATATTGATGGTAAAATGATGCAAAAAATACTAGCCGAACCATCAATCACTTAAATTATGTACTTAGAAGGTCTCTAGAACAATGGACATAAAGCCACCCTACTTATTATTCATCGGTGACTCAATAGAACCCATGTCAATTAAACTTGCAACCAGTGTTTCCTATTGGAGGCCTGACCTTGCTCTTGCAGAGATGTCATTAGATGGCTGCTCAGTGACTACATCATTGCCAAAAATGGGAATTAAAGCCGCCAAACAACAGGGTGTAAAAACGTTTGTGCTAGGCCTTGTTAATAGTGGCGGTGCCATCGCAGAAAATTGGATACCATCTATTCTTGAAGCCATAGAGAATGGGATGGATATTGCAAGCGGTCTCCATCAAAGGCTGGATAGTTTTGAGCAGATTGCCCGTCACGCCAAAAAGCATAATGTAAAGCTCATTGATGTACGACACCCAACTCAAACGTTTAATACCGGAACGGGTGAACCACGTTCTGGTAAACGATTATTGACCGTGGGAACTGATTGTTCTTCAGGTAAGATGTACAGTGCGCTTGCAGTTCATCACGAGATGAAAAAGAGAAATATGTCCGTGTCATTTAAGGCAACAGGTCAGTGTGGAATTTTCATTGAGGGAAAAGGTATTGCTATTGATTGCGTGGTTTCTGATTTTATTTCTGGAGCAGTAGAGCAGTTAAGCCCCGAGACCGATCCGCAACAGTGGGATATTATTGAAGGTCAAGGTTCTCTCTATCATCCTGCATTTGCAGGAGTAAGTATGGGTCTTATCCATGGAGCACAACCCGATGCCTTAGTGTTATGCCATGTTGAAAATCGACAAACTATGCGCGGACTGAATCATAGAGAGCTTCCTTCAATTGAGCAGGTTATGGAATTAAACTTAATCGCTGCGCGTTTGACTAATCCGAAGGCAAAATTTATTGGTTTATCCATCAATACGTCCTCAATGACACAATCAGATGCACTTAAATTGTGCCAATCATATGAAGAGCAGTTTAATTTGCCCGCTGTTGACCCACTGCGAATGGGCGTCGGTAGATTAGTTGATCAGCTTAAAGAATAGACATGTTTTTTAAGCAAATGTTTTAAGCAAAGGATTTGAGTGACATTTAAAATGACTGAAAAAATTATTACAGATATAAGCATCAACATTGTTGAAAAATCTTGGCCACTTGCCAATGAGTTTCGAATTTCTAGAGGGGTTAGAACCTCAACGGAAGTGCTTGAAATTAGCTTAAGCCAAGGATCTTATACGGGACATTCTGAAGCGGTGCCATACCCTCATTACGGTGAGAGTCTAGAATCGGTTGCTTCTCAAATTCTGTCGATGCAAGAATTACTTAAGACTGGGATCAGTAATCAGCAATTGATTCATGAGATGCCCTCCGGTGCTGCACGCAATGCTATTGACTGCGCTCTTTGGGATTTACGCGCGAAGATAGACAACTGTGCTGTACATGAAATGCTTCATTTCAAACATTTTTCTGGTGCGGTTACGGCTCAGACCCTGAGCATTAATACTCCTGAACTGATGGCTGGGGAGGCAGCAAAATTAAAAAATTGTCCACTGATCAAAGTAAAATTGGACGGGCAACATTCCATTGAAAGAATGACTGCTATCGCATTGGCGGCGCCAGATAGTCACTTTATTATTGACGCAAACGAAGCTTGGGATTTTGAGCAACTAAAGGCCTATGCTGAACAATTGGCCCAGTTGAATGTTGTGCTCATAGAACAACCACTTCCAGCAGATTCAGATAATGATTTAATTGGATACCAGTGTCCCGTTCCAATTTGTGCTGATGAGTCAATTCATACCACAGCAGAAGTAGAAGATGTGGCACTTAAATATCAATTTATTAACATCAAGCTAGATAAATCAGGCGGTTTGACTGAAGGTATCAATCTAATGAATTTAGCCCGGCAACACTCCTTAGGCGTAATGGTGGGTTGCATGGTTGGTACCTCTCTGTCGATGGCCCCCGCATCATTGATTGCAAGTTATGCCGATTTCATTGACTTGGATGGTCCTTCTCTCCTGGCAAAAGATGTAGCACATGGCTTTTCCTTTCTCAACGGCAGGATCAGTGCTCTAGACTCAAGACTCTGGGGTGGAGCGCGGACTCTCTAATTTCATTCCAAAACTTTAGAAAATGTTAAAAAACAATTTGTAAAGTTTACACTGTGAAATTTTTAGAGTGAAATTATGCAGATATAAAGTTTACACTTCCTTTTGTGCAACAGAATTAAACAAATAACTAAACAAATAATATGAACAAAAAGGAGTCTAAATTATTGCAACTAAGATAGACTGGTATTTAAGGTATAAACCATGAACGTGCCACAAGAGAAACATTGCCATATGAATCAAGATTTTTATAACTTTTTAGAGACTGAGGTTTTACCTCATAGTTCATTAGACTCTACCAAATTTTGGAATGATTTCAAACAGTTAGTTGCTGATTTGACGCCAATCAATCAGGCTTTGTTGCAGACAAGAAATACTCTACAAAATCAAATTAATAATTGGCACATTGAACACCGAGAAACTGGCTTTGATCAAAAAAGTTATACTGACTTCCTATATGAAATTGGTTATATCACTCCAGAAGTAGCTCCCTTTAACATTGAAACGGCAGATGTAGACCCTGAAATTTCTAAAATTGCCGGTCCACAATTGGTGGTACCCGTTAACAACGCGAGATTTGCCATTAATGCTGCAAACGCTCGTTGGGGTTCTCTCTATGATGTTCTTTATGGAACCGATGTTATACCGCTAGATGAAGGTCTCAGGCCTGGCCGAACTCATAATGTAGAACGTGCAAAGCTTGTGTACGCCTATTCAAAAGAATTTCTTGATCAGACGTTTCCTCTAAAAACAGGGTCACATACAGATGCTGTTGATTATCATATTGTAGATGGCAAACTGCTGGTGACCTTTCAAGATGGTACCGAGTCAATACTTGTCGAAGAAAATCAGGCCATTGGTTACCAAGGTCCGAGTATCTTACCGACTTCAATATTACTCATCCAAAATGAACTACAGGTAGAAATTATTTTTGATGCTGAGGGCGATAACGGCTCTGTTGATCCTGCTGGTATCAATGACATTCAAATAGAATCTGCAGTGACCACCATCATGGATTTTGAAGATGCCATTGCAGCAGTTGATGCCGAAGATAAAATTTTAGTTTATAAAAATTGGATGGGTTTGTTACAGGGTACGCTTGAATCAACGTTCACCAAAAATGGTGTGGAGATAAACCGTACAATCAACATTGAGAAAACCTTTAAGGATCTGCACGGAGACGAATTTAGTATTTCATCGCGCTCTTTGCTCATTGCCCGAAACGTTGGTCATTTAATGGACACGGAGTTGATGCTAGATGCTGAGGGAAAGTATGCACCTGAGGGTATTATCGACGCAGTCGTCACTGCACTAATTGCCTCTATTAATCTCGATAATGAAAAGGCACAATTAAAAAATAGTCAATTTAATAGCATTTATATTGCTAAGCCTAAAATGCACGGTGTGGAAGAGGTCGAGTTTACTTGTTATCTCTTTGAGAGAGTTGAACAGATGTTAAATCTGGCACCAAACACCATTAAGTTGGGGCTCATGGACGAGGAGCGTCGTACCACTGTTAATTTGAAAGAATGTATACGAGCTGCAAAAGAACGGATTGTCTTTATTAACACCGGTTTGTTAGACCGTACTGGAGATGAAATTCATACCAGTATGGAGGCGGGTGCATTTTTGCCTAAAGAGCAACTCATCGAACAGAACTGGGCTCGGGCCTATGAACAACGAAATGTTGATCTTGGTTTGGCCTGTGGATTTCAAGGACGAGCACAAATTGGCAAAGGCATGTGGGCTCAGCCAGATGAGATGGCGAAGTTGATGAAGGAAAAAATAAAACATCCCCAATCTGGAGCTAACTGTGCTTTGGTGCCATCACCATCGGCAGCAACTTTACATGCGCTGCATTATCATCAGGTAAATGTATTTGATGTTCAGACAGGTTTACAAAACAGAGAGATGGTTAACTTTGATGATCTTTTAGAATTGCCTCTGATGAGAAAAGGACACAGTCTCTCTCAGCACAATGTTGAGGTTGAGTTGGAAAATAACATTCAGGGTATTTTAGGCTATGTGGTACGTTGGATTGAGATGGGTATTGGTGTTTCAAAAGTTCTTGATTATCATCATGTGGGTCTCATGGAAGATCGCTCAACCATTCGAATTTCTAGCCAGCATATTAGCAATTGGATTCACCATAATATTTGCTCTAAACAGCAGGTTGAAAATACTTTAAGATACATGGCATTGGTCGTTGATCGCTTGAACAAGAAGACTAAAGGTTATATTCCCATGGGTCCAAATGTTGAGTCATCCTTCGCTTATAAAGCAGCTTATGAATTAATATTCAAAGGTCGAGAGCAACCCAATGGTTATACTGAACCTGTGCTACACCATTATCGCAATGCCTGTAAAGCGGTCGCTCGCAAGAAAAATAATCTCAACGATGCTTCTTATACAGGCGATTAACCCAAGTAAGATCCCCTGAAACATCATCGATAAAATCAGTGAGGTCTGAAGGTAATTCTTCTGGCCAATCTAAGCCATACTCTTCTTGCATGGTGATGGGCGCAAGTAATGCCGCAGCGGTTAGATCGGCGCGACTGAATTGGTCAGCCACTAGATAATTATGTTGTTGATAGTGCTTGGTTAACTTTTCTATGGCTGTGACAAGCTTTTCTTTTGCCTCTTTAGCAGTCTCATCATTAATCTTCATGAAGTGTCTCATGGCTTTTCTGATTTTAGGAAAGGCAACGGCGAGATATAAATTAGCATACCAGGGACCCTGATGCGCAAAGAAGGGTTTAACAATTTCAGGGTGTTCAAGAAGAATATGATAAAGGCAAAGTCGAACGGTTACACCGATTTCTTTCTCAAGATAGGCTTCCCATTCAAGAGCCTGCGCTTTTTCAACATCGTCAGTAGGTGTTAGTGCATCATTGGGAAACTGTTCGTCCAGATAACCAATAATTTCAGTTGAACCCTGAACAAATTTTCCAAGGTCATCAATGGCAGGTACGGAGGAACGAAATCCTAGTTTTTCCATTTGTTTGATGTGTAACCCAGGGACTAAGTTAATCACATCATGATCGATTGATTTGTAATCAAGCGCCCATCGAATTTTTTCACAAAAATGAGAGATAGGAAATTGGTAGAGTTTAATCATATTTTATACTTACAAGTGTATTTAAATTTATGTATTGAATAATTTTGGTTGATATATAGGGCGTTAGAGTAGAGATTCATTCTAAAAATGTCTAGTGATTAGGCTTTGAAAAGAGACCTATACCGCAATTACTTGAGTTAATTTATACCAATCTACCTAATAAGGTAATATACCCCTAACAATCAATTCAGCTATACTGCTTTTCTGCAATTTGTTTCGGAGATTTACAGATTTGAAAAAGTATGATGCCATAGTAATAGGTGCCGGACATAACGGGTTAACCAATGCCGCATATCTTGCAAAGGCTGGTCTGAGTGTGTTGGTTTTAGAGCGCAATGGATACATAGGTGGCGCGACAGTCAGTCGTGAGCTCCATAAAGATTGGACCTATTCTAATTGCTCTTATGTCTGCAGCTTACTTAGACCGGAAATCACCCGTGATCTAGAGCTTCCAAGACATGGCTTACAGGTTGTCCCTTATGGTGGCGGCGTTACCTTTATGGAAAATGGTGATTATTTGGGCGGTTATGCTGATCCAGGTCGTCATTACCGAGAACTGGCACGTCATTCGGTACGCGATGCTAATGCCTACGATCGCTATGCTGCCGATGTGATGAAACAAACACGCTTAATTAGACCATTTCTTATGCGTACTCCTCCGGATCCAACCTCTCTAAAATATCGTGATTTGAAAGAGATGTCAGTACTTGCCAATGCCTTTAAAGAAATGGGTGAGCAGGGACTCATGGAGACTTTAAGATTCTGGACTAAAAGTGTTGCCGAATATCTCGATGAATATTTTGAAACCGATGTTATAAAAGCTAATCTTGCTGGAACGGGAACCATTGGAACTGCACTGGGTGTTTATTCGCCAGGAACGGCCTATGTATTGTTACATCATTATATGGGCGATGTTGACGGTACCGTTGGCGCCTGGGGTTTTGCAAGAGGCGGAATGGGTGCAATTGCCGATGCATTAGCAAAATCATTTTTGTCCTTTGGAGGCGAAATTCTTTGTGATGCCGATGTGGAACAAATCATCGTTAAAAATGGCGTTACACAGGGAGTTGCTCTTAAAAATGGTCGCGAGTATATGGCCGATGTTGTGGTCTCAAACCTTGATCCTAAAAGAACGTTCCTCGATATCATGTCACCTTCCGATCTGCCGGCTGATGTGGTAACAAAGGCTAAGAATTTTAAAATTAGAGGGTCTTCAGGAAAGCTCAATATTGCCCTAGATGGACTACCAACGTTTACCGCGCTGCCTAAAAACAGTCCTCTAATGTACGGTGATATGCATTTTACTGATTCTCTAGAGCGTTTAGAACGTGCCTATGACGATTGGAAGGACGAAACCTGGTCGAAAGATCCCTATATGGACATGTTGATCCCATCAATGACCGATCCTACTTTAGCACCTCCAGGGAAGCACATGATGGTGGCCTTCGTGCAATATGCTCCACCAAAAATTGCCGGTCGTGAATGGACCGATGAAGATCGCGATGGTTTTGCGAAATCGGTGATCGATCAAATATCAAATTATAGTCCTGATTTTAAAGATTTAATCTTACACTGCGAAGTGAGGACACCAAGGGAACTTGAGGCTGAGGTTGGTTTGACTGAAGGTAATATTTTCCAAGGAGAGTTAACCTTCGATCAACTGTTATTCAATCGCCCTTTTCCTGGGTATGCTCAATATCGTGGCCCAGTGCAAGGGATGTACATGTGTGGCTCAGGAACTCATCCCGGAGGTGGCGTAATGGCTGCCCCCGGTGCAAATGCTGCACGAGAGATCTTGAAAGACTTACGACTCTCCAATACCGTACCAGGGAGTTATGCCGATGACTGATACTCATTATGATGTCATTATTGTTGGAGCCGGTCACAACGGTTTAATCTGTGCCTCCTATCTCGCTAAAGCTGGACGTAAGGTCTTGGTGCTTGAAGCTAATAATCATACGGGTGGAGCCGCGGCGACCCATGAATTTAGTCCGGGCTTTAAGGTTTCATCCTGTGCCCAATGGTTAACGCAGTTAAGTCCAGGCATATGCAGTGACCTCTCTTTGAAGAAACACGGTCTTGAGTATGCAGCACAAAACTTAAGTACTATTGCTCTGGATAACAATACTAAACACCTGACCATTAAAGGTGACAAGGTCAGCGGTCTAGGTCTTTCCGATAAGGACCAGTGGGCCTACAAAACGTTCTATAAACGCATGTTGAAGTTTGCGAAAGTCATGGACATTGCCTTTAATCAAAGACCCGCGAAACTGGTTGAGAGTGATTTTTCTGACAAATTAAACCTGATGAAATTAGGCTTCAATGTCAAGATGCTCGGCAAAGAAGATATGCAGCAACTGCTACGAATAATCCTAATTAATATCTTTGATATCCTCGAAGAAGAATTTGATCATCCACTACTAAAAGCAGCGCTATCAATGGATGCCGTTCTGGGTTCTCAGATGGGACCGCGCTCGCCCAACACGGTATTCGGATATCTATACCGCCACCTTGGACAATATTATGGATTTATAGGACCTTCATTGGTAAAGGGTGGAATGGGTGCACTTGGCGACGTGCTTGCTGAGGCGGCGATAAAGTCAGGGGTTGAAATTAGAACCCACAGTGCGGTGAGAAAGATTAATTTGAACGCGGGAAAAGTAGAATCTGTTGAGCTGAAAAATTCTGATGAAAAACTTTATGCCAGAACCATTGTTTCTAATGTTGATCCAAAGAGAACCATTGAGAAATTAGTGGGTTATCGAAATGTTGAAACGGGGGTGGTGCGCAATGTTCACAATATCCGCAGTAATGGCTGCGCTGCCAAGTTACATCTAGCACTTACCGGACTACCTGATTTCAGCGGAGTGGAGCCAACTGAACTAGGAAATCGATTACTGCTTGCACCAACCATGCACCACATTGAGCGAGCTTTTAATCATTCTAAGTATGGTGAATTTTCCGAGGCGCCAGTTTTAGATATCAGCATTCCAACGGTTCATGACAAAAGTCTTGCCCAAAAGGGTACACATGTTTTGTCGGCGATTGTGCAGTTTGCACCCTATAACTTAAAAGAAGGCTGGACAGATAAAAGTAAAAAAACGTTTGAAAATCTATGCATTGATGTCATTGAACAGTACGCGCCAAACATCAGAGAGCTCATTAAAGATTCTGAACTACTTACCCCAGTTGATATTGAGCAGC
>JAUUZN010000169.1 GCA_030589945.1 Gammaproteobacteria bacterium
AATTTTTGCTAGAACGTTAAGTATTTCTTCGGAGATCCCATCAGAAAAATATTCCTGCTCAGGATCAGAGGACATATTGACAAAAGGCAGTACCGCAATGGAAGAGCCGGGAACTCCATTACCGTCATGTTCATCATTCATTGGCTGTTTTGATGTTGAGTCTGAAGGTGTATCTAAAGCGGCATGTTTTATTTCAGCAGAAGCAAGTTCAGCAACAGGTTCAACGTTTAATCGAGTGCTAATTCGACTTTCATAAAAGAAATAACCCATGCCAATGACGAGTAATCCTATAATGATTGCATTAAGCTTTTGACCCGTATTTGAGGTGATGGATTTTTCCGTTCTGACATCTTCTTCACGCTTTACGCCATCGGGTGTTATCTCAAATGCCCAAGCGAATAAGATTGCAAATGGAAAGCCGATAAGACCAAAGAAGAAAACTGCCGTATTAATCCATTCAGGAAGGTGCAGTGCTGGAACCGCCGAGTCGGTGACTTGAATAACAACCCAAGCAAGCACAAGATAGGCGATACCCACCTTGAATACATTCCTTCGCTTAAGTTCACCAAACAGGGAGTCTGACATCTGTTTTCCTTGTTATAGATTGTTCTATAAAGATTGTTCTATAAATACAGTCTTATAAATATAGTCTTATAAATATAGTCCAATAGAGAAAGTCCTAGTTTTGCCCATTCTGACTGAGCAATATTTAACCAAGAATATCAATGTACTTCTAATTGATAGATAAATCAATTTATCCAGTTCATTCAAATGTTAACGGATAACGTTATTATTTGTATTAATGAGCTTTATTGGGGTTTGGTGGTCTGGTTCTTTTTAATTAACGCTTCACCTTCAATATTTACCAGACGATTCTCTTCAAATCTTATGATCAGGTTATTGCGTTTCATTTTACCGGTTTTGCCCGTGGTATAAGTATAAACATAGTCCCATCGGTCAGCATCAAAGCTATCGACTAGCATGGGAGTGCCGAGTATAAATTTGACCTGCTCTTTGGTCATACCTATCTCAAGTTTTTCAACCTGCTTTTGCTCGGTAATATTGCCTTGCTGTTTGTCTATTTTGTAGATCAAAGGATCAAATAGTCCACAGCCGCCTAGTGTTGCTAGTAATAATGTTGAAATTAGAACTTTAGAAAAAAACCTGTACATTAATAACCTCTTATACCCTTCTTTTTTGCATGTGCTAGAATAACTCAATTCGACCGAAAATACAGATGCAAGTTCAGTATTTCTAGTGCATTTTCAATATTATTGGTTGGTTTGAATAGATTCAGTGTTAATTTTCAATATATAAGTATGGGAGAACACCTTTTGGAAAACAGCCAACTGAAAAAAGCTGGATTAAAGATCACTCATCCAAGGGTTAAGATCCTCAACATCCTCGAAAATTGTAATAAGCGTCATATGAGCGCTGAGCAGGTATATAAGTTCTTGCTTGAAGCCGATCAAGACGTGGGTCTTGCCACCGTTTATAGAGTACTCACCCAGTTTGAAGCTGCCGGAATTGTCACCCGCCATCATTTTGAAGGTGGTCACAGCATCTTTGAATTAGAATCCGGTGAACATCACGACCATTTGGTATGTATTTCATGTGGCAAGGTTGAAGAGTTTCATGATGAAACCATTGAGCAACGTCAACGAGAGCTCGCCAAAGAGCTCGGTTTTACACTGACCGATCATTCGCTCAATCTTTATGGTAAATGTCCCGACTGTCAGAAAGAATAGTAACCACTGAAAAATTAGCGCCTAATTTTCATACTCTCAAAATGATTCACTAAACCCTCTGCCTGTGCAATGGGCATGGCCTTTTCCGATAACATTCTACGGCCTTCTTCATTAATGGTTTGAACGGTTTTAATGCGTAGGAAAGTCGAGACAGTTAATCCACCGGTTTGTCTTGCGTATCTGAGTGTGGGCAGGGTGTGATTCGGACCGGTGATGTAATCTCCTAGTGCCACAGCAGAGTTGGCTCCCACAAAAAGAGAGCCGTAGTTATCAAGTTCTGCAGTAGAAATGTCCTTGTGACATAACATCAAATGTTCTGGTGCATACTGTTCACTGAATGCAATGAGTTGCTCTTTAGAGTCAGCAAGAATTAATTCAATTTGTTGATCATTGACCATCGCTGAAAATTGATCGTTACTTTGTAGATAGTCTTGCATTTTGTTGAGCCAATTTACTGAGTCACTGACAATAAGTGAGCAGGCCATTGGGTCGTGCTCGGCCTGAGCCAGCGCGTCGAGTGCTAACCAGTCTATGGGTTGGGTTGCATCACAAATGGCGAGCAATTCACTGGGTCCAGCCAATCCGTCAATCTTAACAATGCTTTGCAATTGCTTTTTGGCTTCGTTCACCCAAATATTACCCGGGCCCACAACAATATCGACAGGTTGATTGTCTTGATAACCGAAGGCGAGTGCTGCAATGGCCTGAACTCCACCAATTTGTATAAACTGGGTGGCGCCTGCAAGGGAAGCTGCTGCTAACAAGGCTTCATTAACAGAAGGGGAGCATGCTATGCGCACCGTTGAGCCCGCAACTTTGGCAGGAATGAGGGTCATCAATGCGGTTGAAATTAATGGGTATCGACCGCCAGGAATATAGGCACCTACGCGTTCTATTGGGGAGACTACTTGGCCGAATGTGCCGTACTGATCTGAAAAATCGTTATTGTTAAAAGTGCCTTTTTGGAACCGTGCAAACTTTTCAATGCGCTCTGCTGCAAATCGTATTGAGTCAGCGAGTTCAGCTGATAGGTCATAATCTTCAAAAGCTTTGAGCTCAATAACCTTAGGCTTTGTCTGATCAAATTGCTCTGAGAGTTGATCAATGACAACATCGCCATCCTGCTTAATATTCTTGAGCATGGCGCTTACTTTATCGCTGATGTTGTTGGCACCGTTAACGTTGCTGTCGTCGATGTTTCTACGGCGCCAGTCCGAAGCTTTTATAATGATTGAATTCTCTGCTAGTGAATCATTTGTCATTGAAGCGGCTCCCAAGCTCACAGACAATGTCATCAATGGTTACACCCTTGGCGAGCGCATCGGTCAGCGCGAAGAAAATTAAGTCTGCGGCTTCCCAACGAACATCGTCGAAGGACTGGGCTTCAATGAGCTCTTCGGCTTCTTCACGTATTTTTTCGGCTCTAAACTCTGCTGATTTAAACAATTGAGTGCTAAATGAATTCTCAGGTAGCAGCTCTTTGCGTCGCTCTAAAAGTGTATTGAGTACTGACAAATCAAAACGGCGTTTCTGCGTAGGAAAGCAACTGTATCGATCAAAATGGCAGGCATCACCCTTTTGTTTGACTTGAAATAAAAGAGTATCGCCATCGCAATCTACATCGGCCAGTATGAGTTGCTGTTGATTACCGCTGGTTAAACCCTTCTCCCAAATCTCTGATCGCGAGCGGCTCCAATACACACCCTTTTGTTGGGTGAGAGCAAGCTCTAATGATTCTTTGTTGGAATAGGCGAGCATTAACATCTTACCCGTATCGGCATCCTGAACCACGGTGGGTACGAGTGGCGCCTTGTCAAAATCGATCTGCGCGAAAAAGCAATCGGTGAGTGAAAGCTGACCCGTGTAAATTGACATACCAATTTGACCATTGGCTCCGCGGCGACTGAACCACTCGATGTCTTCTACCGTTGAGATACCACCAGCAATGGTGACTGGGACTTTTGATACTTTAATGATTTGCTCTATGCGCTCTCTATCGATGCCCTTTAGCATGCCTTCCTTTTCAACCTGTGTATAAAGGTATTCACTGCAGCGATCATTGAGCTCGGGAATAAGGTCGACTACTTTAATGGCTTCGGTGGTTTTCCAACCGCGCGTTGCCCAATGGTCACCCTTTGCATCAATGGCAAAAATTAAATATTCCTTGGAAATTTTCAGCACCCAATCTTCACGGCAATTTGTGCCAATGATAATTTTACTGGCACCCGCCTTAATGTATTCTTTGGCAGTCTCTAAATCTCGAATACCACCGCCAACACGGCAGGCTCTTATTTTTAGAAGTCGTTTAATGAGCTCTTTATTGTCACCCTGACCGAGTGCTGCATCGAGATCAATAATGGCAACTTCACCATAGACAGAGAACTCCTTGAGTAGCGTTTCAACGTCATCACGCTCGAGTACTTTTTCTTTTCCTTGCTTTAATTGAACCGCCTTGCCGTCCATTAAATCAATTGATGGAATGATCATTTTTTTTCCTATATGTATAATTTAAATTCTATATTTAAAGTTGTAAGTTACCGAACAATAATTCCATTGTTCATTAAATATTGTTTAACCTGTCCAACAGTATATTCGCCGGAGTGGAACATGCCTGCGGCAAGGCAAGCATCGGCCTTTTGTTCATAGGCCTCTAAAAAATGCTGTTCGTTTTTGGCTCCACCCGATGCAATGACCTGAATGGAAACCTGCTCACTAACCTGACGGGTGAGCTCGGTATCAAAACCAAGTCCTGTGCCATCTCTGTGCATAGAGGTGAGTAAAATTTCTCCAGCGCCTCTGTCAGCAACTTCTTGAGTCCATTCGAAGAATTTATTATCAACGAGTTTACGGCCGCCGTTAATAAAGATGGGTAAGTCGTATCCATTATCATTAACAGTCTCAATAACACTTTTATTAACATCAATGGCGACTACCACACATTGGCTACCATAACTGCGAGCAGTTTGATTGATAATCTCTGGCATCAGAAGGGCGGTGGTATTGAGTGCCACCTTGTCGGCTCCGGCATCGAGGAAGGCTTTAACATCATCAAGCTTTTTTAGTCCGCCTCCCACTGTGAAAGGGATGGATAAATTGGATGCAATGTCCGATACCAACTTCAATGCCGTCGGTTTATTTTCATTGGTGGCTGAGATATCTAGGAAGACCAGTTCATCTGCGCCCTGTGCTTCATAGGCGAGGGCGAGCTCAATAGGGTCGCCCATGTCACGTAATTGTTTAAAGTTAGTGCCCTTAACCACGCGGCCTTTGTCGACATCAAGACAGACGATGATTCTGGGTAACAATGTTGCTTGCTGAGGTGCTTGCTGAGACGTACGGGAGTTACCTTTAATCGACATACTATTATTTGGGATCTCGACTCTCGTTTCAGTTTGCACAGCTGATATTTTCAAAGCTTGACGAATAATTTCAGCGCCCGCTTCTGCAGATTTTTCAGGATGAAATTGTACGCCTGTGAAACTACCATCTCGAACAGCAGCGGTAAAAGACTCGCCATAACAACTCTCTGCAATACTTTTATCGCTCGTTTTAACCGCGAAACTATTCACGAAATAGACAACCGCCTTAGGCCATTGTTCACTCTCTAATTCAGCCCATCCAACCATCGGTTTTTTAGGATAATCGAGCGTCTGTGTGCTACCTTTAAACCAACTAAATCCTTCCACTCCGGGATCTTCATCACTGGCTTCAAAAAATATTTGCATGCCCACGCAGATACCAAGCATCGGAATATTATTATCCTTAGCCTGTTGTAAATAAGGCAACCAATTCTTTGCCCGCAGATTTTCAAGCACGGTGCCAAAGCGTCCTTGACCGGGGATCACTATTCCCGCGAATGAATTTGTCGAGTTGAGACTCTCTGGCGTGTCGAGAGTTATGGTTTCAACACCCAGTCGTTCAATAGCAGCGCGAAGGCTGAATAAGTTCCCAGCCTTGGTATCCACGATCAAAATTTTATCCGAATTAGGCACGCTCAGAGCACACCCTTGGTCGTGTTATCACCGGTTGCGGGAGCGAGCGCTTCTCGTAATGCATAGGCAAGCGCCTTGAATGAACCTTCGGCAAGGTGATGATTATTCCTGAAATACAAAGGTGAAATATGCAATGTCATTGCAGCA
>JAUUZN010000177.1 GCA_030589945.1 Gammaproteobacteria bacterium
ATGTCTTATAAAACGCAATTCACATCGAAGGCGACATCGCTCATTGAAAAGGCGATTCAATTTAAGATGCTGGGCCTGCATTTATCAAGGATTGCGGATATCGTTCATGCTGAGCCTGAGAACGATGTTGCCAATGGATATATCGGTGAAATTAAGGGTAGGTTAGAACTAAAAAATATAAGTTTCAAATACTCACCGGCTGAACCCTTCATTATAAAAAATACAAATCTGTCTGTTAAGCAGGGCGAGTCGATAGCAGTTATTGGCTCATCAGGTTGTGGTAAAACGACATTAATGAAAATCATGTTAGGTTTATTAAAACCTGAATCTGGGCAAATGTTAGTTGATGAGGTCGAAATTTCAAAAGTCGGGACTAACAGTTATCGAAGCAAAGTGGCCGCAGTGATGCAAGACGACCAACTACTTTCGGGGTCAATAGCAGATAATATTTGTTTTTTTGATCCGGAGTTTAATCAAAAAAAGATAGAGGCCTGTGCAAAAATAGCAGCAATCCATAATGATATTATGGATATGCCCATGGGGTATCATTCGTTGATTGGCGATATGGGAAGCACTCTTTCTGGCGGGCAGAAGCAAAGAGTGATCCTAGCTAGAGCACTTTATAAAAGACCAAAGATTCTATTTCTGGACGAAGCTACATCACATCTAGACAGTCGAATTGAAAGTCATGTTAATCAGAGCATAAAACATCTAAAAATGACTCGTATCATCATTGCGCATCGACAAGAAACCATTAACAGTGCAGATAGAGTTTTTGAGATGAAGTCTGGAACATTAACAGAGCTGATTAAATCAGCTTCTCTCGAATAATTTATTTAAACTAATTCTTTAAAATAGTGTGAATGTATCTGGACAATTTTAAGGGAAGTAATTAATCTGCAAGTACTGTTATAGGTATTTTATTACTAACTTGAACGGAGTTAAGTATGAACATTATTAAGTTTTTCATCATCACAATAGTTTTATCATTCAGCTTTGTACTAAAGGCTGAAAATTCTCAACCATTTAATGCGGTACAAAATCTATTTGCTGCAATGTCTGCTTTTGATTTCCAAAGAATGCGAGATGTTGTGACCGATGACTTCCAATTACTTGAGCACGGTGAAGACTGGAGTATTGAACGATTGATTAAGGCCATCGATCCTAAAGGCAACCCATATGTGCGAAAAAATTATTTTAAAATCATTAGAGAAGTACCTAAAGATGGCGTTGTTTGGGTCAGCTACTGGAACAAAGCCACCTTCCAGTCGGGAAAAAAATCTGAGGATAAATCAGCACAAAAAATTAATGTGGCCATCTGGTTAGAAAGTGCAGTCATGGTGAAAGAAAATAATGTATGGAAATTACAGATGTTGCACTCTACAAAAATCAATAATGATAAATTACCCAAAGATGTTGTTTTTGAAGAATACGTTGACTAGGAAATTGAAAGAAAATGAATGAAGCGAACATCGCAGTATATGGGCAGGTATTGCTGGAATCGCAACTTTTATTTTATACATAAACATGAGCGCCAATCATGGGCTTCTCATTTTCAAGTTTCTTCAGTAATGCAAGTGCTGGCTTTTGAGAGATTAGAATATACTCATTATCTGGAAAGGCTTTGGCATTGTTGGAACTCATTATGATGCTCTGGACTAGACGCATGGCGAGCAGATTAGGAAGCATTTCAAGCTCAGTAACCTCTAATGGAAATTCTGCGGTATAACCGTGGATAACTTCTCCTGCAGCCATCTCGATGTCTTTTTCCTCCAGTAACGCATATGCTAAAGTTATTGCTAGTTCATTCACCTGTGATGCAAATTGTAAATCTCCGAAATCGATGAGACCGGAAACTTTATCGGGTCGTTGTGCACAGACTAATAAATTTTGTTCGTTTGCATCATTATGGATGACAGCCTTTCTCAACTCAGGCAGCTTTGGTTGGGTGTTAGTAACGTAGGTATCGAAACAGCGTTCAATACGGGCACGATCTTCCGATCGGACGACATCTTTCAGGTGGATCTTGCAGGCCAAGATGTTATCCAAATTCCACAAATCATCGGGCCTCAAGGCATCAGGACGATTAAAGTCCTTCATGGCATTTGAGAACTGCCCCATAAAAGAGCCAATGCTGTGATAAAGCGCAGGACTACGATTGGCATTAGCTAAAACATCTCCTTCTAAAAAGGTCAGAAGGCGAATGGCAAAACCATCAACAATAGTAATTAGCCCGCCCTTTATGGATGGTATGATTCGAGGTAAGTTAAGCGTTGGTACTGTCTTTCTGACATGTTCAAATGCATCTGTTTGCACCTGTAATCCTTCAATCGGGAGTCGATTATTGGCTATTTTTAGTACATAACTGCCCTTCAAAGTATTAATGCGAGCATTTTGATCTTCATAGGAAACAAGGGCTGATATCTTGCCTTCAATGCCGTAGAGCTCCATAACAAGTTTGGCAATAGTTTCATCATTAAAATCGGGGATTGGGTTGTTCATATTTAACTCTCATGTTGACTTTAAATTTAGTGTGGTGTTAATGAGTTGAAACTAGGATGACAGCCTGGACAATGAGCAGCTTTGAAATGTCGACCAACTGTCTGTACATCGCAATGATAGTAACACCCCAACCTTTAACAGTCATTTGTTTGGTTAGGCGGCAGACCTAGATAGTTTATCTCTCTATTACTCCCTTTTATCGGGGCGTCTTGTACTTTTGACCTATTTAGCAGTAGAATCGGTGGTATGAATTCTAAGTTATTGATTTTAGTCGTAACAATGCTGATCTTTATAGGTCAAAACTTTGCTGCGCCTACGAATTCATGCAATTTGATGAGTACTAATTCAGATGATGGACAGATGATGGATCATTCCACACATCAAATGTCAGACATGTCTGAAACCAGTGATACAGCCAGTGATTCAACAATGGACTGCTGTGACTCAGGCGCAGATTGTTCGATGTCAGGATGTGCGTTCATTGCACTTATTCCTACATCATCAATTGCTATATCAGCACCTATATCTGATTCATTAACAGAATTCTCCGTAACGGCACCCCGCCATATTTCAGTTTCTCTCTATCGTCCACCAATATTTAGTTAACAAGCACCGATCTGCCTAGCAGTTATCGGTAGACATTTCAGTAACTAACTTTTAGGCGTTAAACAACTGTAAGAAATAGAACCGTATTTCTGCACATTGTGAGAGAACAAAATGTTCATTTTAAAATTAATTAGATTCAACAGAACCATTCTGCTGGCCATTATATTGTTTGCGAGTACTGTAAATGCAGACATTAATCAGAGCTTAACATTGCAGCAAGCCGTATTTACTGCTCAACAAAAAGACCTATGGCTGGTGAAGAATAGGCATTCACAAGATGCCATTATTTCACTCAGCGAGTCTGTTGATATTTTGCCAAATCCAAAAGTTACCCTTGGAATTGCTAATATTGCATCTGACAGTTTCGATTTTAATCAAGAAGCCATGACGCAACTTAAGGTGGGTGTGTCACAGATGTTTCCTCGGGGAGATACACTAACACTTCGAAAACAACGGCTTCAACATCAAAGTAATCAGTTTCCATTTCAACGGAAAAATAGAAAGGCGCAGGTTGTCGTTCGTGTTGCAAATCTTTGGTTAGATGCTTTTGACGCTGAGCAAAGTATAAGATTGATTGAAGATAATCGAGCATTGTTTGAGCAGCTCGCTGATGTTGCACAGGCCAGTTACTCATCTGCCGTTGGAAAAACGAGGCAACAGGATATTGTACGCGCGCAGTTAGAGTTAACTCGATTGGATGACCGACTCAGTCGTTTAAAACAAAAACAGGGCGTTGCTATAAGCAAATTAATAGAGTGGTTGAATCAGTATCCTGATGATTCTGAACAAGGTTTTAATCAGCAACGGATGTCATCACAACTTCAAATTGCTGATTCAATGCCCAATATTCGAATGTTGCAACCATCACTCTATATCTCTACCGTTGAAGTTGATCACAACAAACTATATGAGCATTTTTCAGCTCATCCAGCTCTAAGGGTCATTGACCAGAAGGTAATGGCAAGTTCAAGTTCAATTAAACTCGCACGACAAAAATATAAGCCTCAATGGGGATTGAACGCAGGGTACGGATATCGTGGAGATATGACTTCGGGAGTTGAACGTTCTGATCTTTTTTCAATCGGCGTTAGTTTTGATATGCCTTTGTTTAATTCAGTGAGTCAAGATAAGCAGCTTCAATCAGCTCTATCCAAATCAGCTTCGGTCAAAACGGATAAATGGCTTTTAATCCGCCAGATGATTAGCTCTTTTGAAACTACAAGGGTAGAGCTCAATCGTATTAACGAGAGGCAGGCACTTTATGCTGAGCGATTGTTGCCTCAGATGCATGAACAGGCAGAGGCATCCCTGACAGCCTATACCAACGATGATGGTGATTTTTCTGAAGTCGTACGCTCTCGGATCGCTGAACTGAATGCTGCCATTGATGCACTCGGAATTGATGTGGAACGTCAGAAAAAAATCATTCAATTAAACTACTATTTCATGCGAACGGTTGATGACATTACTCAATCTCAATCAAATTTTCATCCGATAATTCGTTCTGAAGGAGCTAAGTCATGAGTCAACAATTAAACAATTTTGATCAAAAAGGTCTATTTAAAGTTGCTCCAATAATTATTACTGCTCTGTTTAGTTCAGTACTAACGGCGGTTTTCTTTTTAATATCGGACGGTGACACACAGTCAAAAATAAAATCAACAGAACCAAAAATACTGCATTGGGTTGCACCTATGGATGCTAACTATAAAAGAGATAAACCCGGTAAATCGCCGATGGGAATGGATCTTGTTGCGGTTTATGCGGCGGGGTCTGGTCAAGACGACATGCAAAGTTCTGGAACTATTACTATTTCTCCCGAAGTTGTTAATAATTTAGGTGTAAGAACCAGTCGCGCGAGTTTTCAAACGTTAAATAATGAAATTCTAACGGTCGGTTATGTAACCTATGATGAAGACCAATTGATTCATATTCACCCTAGAGTTGAAGGCTGGGTTGAAAAACTATACGTTAAAGCATCGGGTGATCCTATTGAAGAAGAGCAGGCCCTCTATGAAATATATTCTCCTGCACTGGTGAATGCTCAGGAAGAATTATTAATAGCCATTGAGCGTAAAAACAAACGATTAATTCGAGCAGCAGAAGATCGTTTAATTGCGCTGCAACTTCCAAAGCGTGCAATTAAAGAACTCAAACGTACAAAAAAAGTTAAACAAAGAATTACCTTTTATTCACCTCAATCGGGTGTGGTTGATAACCTAAATATTCGTGAAGGTTTTTTTGTGAAGCCGGGAACGACATTAATGTCTATCGCAAAATTAGATCAGGTTTGGGTTGAAGCAGAAGTTTTTGAACGACAGGCAGCAGCAGTTTCCGTTGGGATTCCTGTGACATTATCTTTGGCTTATCTTCCAGGAAAAAAATGGCACGGGAAAGTAGATTACGTATATCCAACGCTTAACGCAAAAAATAGAACCATCAAAGTAAGACTACGATTTGAAAACGAACAACTTTTGTTAAAGCCCAATATGTTTGC
>JAUUZN010000071.1 GCA_030589945.1 Gammaproteobacteria bacterium
ACTCTATCGAGATCCACTATTCCTTCTTTAGCAAGATAGTTAACAGTGTCTGTGATGTCATGTTGCATTTCTGCTCCCCATTTTCCACCATTACCAGCATTCATAAAATCGAGGCCGTATCCACCAGAACCACGAAAATTAACCTGTGCTACAGCATAACCTCGACTTGCAAAGAATTGCGTGTCAGATCTATAACCCCAGCCATCACGTACACCATAAGGTCCTCCATGCGGATTAATGATTAGAGGTACTTTGCCAACGGCTGATTTTGGAACCGTTACATAACCACGAATAGTCAGTCCATCACGTGATTCGAATTTGAAAGGCTTCATTTCAGACATCAACTCAGGATCAATTTGAGGAGCTCTAGCGGTTAGTTTGGTCAATTTCTTTTTAGTACTATCAAAAAGATAATATGAACCAGGGTCTCTATCACTCCCCACAACTAAGACTCGTTTAGTTTCATCTTTACTAAAACTTGTTGTTGCAACTCTCTTACCAGGAAATGCTTTGTGGAAAGCATCATCGAGAGCTTTTTCTTCTTTATCAAAATAGACGCGATGACTGTAATCATCTTGATATGCGATACCGGTTAATGCTTGCTTTTTACGAGACATTATCAATCCGGTTACATCGACAGTGTCATTCTCATAAATAAGATCGCCCAATTTATTTTTAACTGGATCAAAGGTATAAATTGCGTTTTTGTCTCTTCCTTTGTTTGAAGCTACGTACATCATCTTATTATCATAGGCAAAAGCTAGTGGTGACATCCTCTCAGTATCATAACGAGACTCTTCTAATACCTTAAACTCTTCCTCGCCTTTTTCTTTATATAGGAATTTATCGATTAAACCAACCGTAGACATTGCTCCACGTACATCGCCATCATTATCAACAATCCAACCTTGAACATCTCCAGGATTTTTAGCAATTAATTTCATTGATTTATTTCTGTCAACACGATAATTCCATTTACTGTCAAGCGCTAGTTTATACAAATCAGGAGCTGTAACATAACGTTTGTTATATGAAATTATGACATGATTATCATCATCTGGAAGTGGGTGAACAACACTGGCACTGACTGTGCTTCTACCCTTTCTGAAGGCATCAACAAGTGTCACAATTTCAGGATTTTTTTCACGCTTGACAGTATAAAGTCCAAACGCTTCTCCACCATCACTATTGTCCATGGTAAAGACAATGCGATCGTTACCTGCCCAAAAATATCCTGCGACCTGTGTATCTTTGAAACCAGTCAAAAATTGATAATTACCGAGATTATCACTATCCATTATAATAATGTTAGCTCGGTCATCAACAGGTATCATTGCTGCTAGGTACTTACCATTGGGTGAAAGCTGTAAGCTTGAATAGTCTGCACTCTTGAAAAATTCTGCAGCAGTGATATCTTTTGCCGTTTTTGCAGCAAGTTGTGTAGTGAGTAAAACGATGCTTAAAAAACTTAAGCGCAATAGTGCTTTCATTTTGATTGTCCCTATATGTTAAAATTACTGTGCAACTTTACAATAATTTAAGTATTTTGTCTGCCTGAAAACCCTTTGCTTATTGCTATTATTGCGATTTTCCCTATAATAGCGGCACATAGATTGTAACCAAATTATACAAATCAGCGATTTAGCTAAAAAGAGAGAAATTAGGACATTATTATGGAACTTAAAGCCGTACCACTTAATAAAGAAAGTCACGCCAAAATTCGGATTAATCAGAATGGAACTGTTGAGCATTTACGAAAAATGCACATGGCTCCTGTTAATGTTTTTGAATTTGCAGAAGCTGCTGTCGAATACCCCATCCTTTTCATAAAAGATAAAGAGGAAAAATTTACTCCTATATTGATGTGGGGTCTTACTCCAGAAGAGAACCTGTACATCGAAAATGACAAATGGAAAGGTGGTTTTTTACCTTCAATCCTAAGGTTTTTCCCTTTTGTTGCTCATCCAACAAAGGAAGAAAACCAGTTGGCTCTTGGTATTTACGAAGATGCTGAAATAGTCAACGACACTGATGGTGAAAGAGTGCTTGATGACAACGGTGAAAAATCTGAATGGTTCTCAAAAATTGTAGAAAGTATGCACCATGTTGTCGCTGCTGAGAAAACAACGATTGATGCAATTAAAGAAATTGCTGACATTGATCTGTTTATTGAGCAGGAACTGAAGGTAGTTACACCCGATAATAAAGAAAGCATTATCGGTGGTTTTCACATTATAGATTCAAAGAAATTCTTTGCTCTTTCAGGTGATGACCTTAAAACATTAAACGATAAAAACTTACTAGGTTTAATATTCTCTCATTTCATCTCACTGAATAACCTTAAAAAAGTAACTTCTCGTTTGAAAAAAGAAGAAAAGAAATAGATTGTCACTCGAAAGAATTTAAATATCTTTTAGCTTAATTAGTAATTAACCGTCCTCAATGGGCGGTTTTTTTTAAACCAGTCCTTGCTTTTTCATAAAGTTGATGCGCGTTTTTTCCAACAGTTTTTCATGTAATTGTTGCGATGTTTTTCCCAAATGTTTGTCCGATTGATTAAACAACTCGTCCAATTCAGCTGATGGTAGATAATCACATATTAAATGTATTCTAGCGTCTGTATTATGAGCATTTTCAACTCCGTGTGGCGCGCAATTGTTCAATAACCAGACTTCACCGGGCTTCATAGTGTAGCTACCACCAAAATACATCGTAATCTTATCATTGGTAATCACGGGAAAATGTATACGGAGAGTGTTTTTGAAATACTCTCCCTGATCGACATGCAAACCTACATCGGTATTCGGTGGCAAGTATGAAAGAACACAATTTTGGGGTACTGATGGTACTAAATTATAAATCATATTTTTGATGTAAGGTAATCTAGATAAAAGTTCTCTATCCTCAACAGATGACTTTCCTTCTGCTGCAGCATATCCTTTCAAAAATATTGCTTGAGTATCTGCAAAGGCAGGAGCAGTACGCCCATTGATACCCCATTTTTCACTCGCAATATCCATAACCTCTTCTGCAAGTTTGTCGGCATCATACTGTAGAGGTAATTTAACAGCACCCCATGTTAGTTCATTCATAGTTTCTCACCTGTAATCATTCATTCGTACTATTTTACTAAAATTGATATGAAAACTTATCGATAATAAACTGATCTTTTTCATAGATCAGATCTTTCAAATCTGTTTCATAGTACGCTTGGTAGCTCTTATTCCGTTGACTAGTATTTATCGCCTTACCTTTGTTAATGTAGTTATACATGGTTGATGTAATTGGTGTTTGAGTTATATCAAATAAACTTAAAAGATCGGCCCGTAAATTTTCAAATCGTCCTATTTGACCCACGAATACACCATCAACCTCATGCATCTTTTTGATTACCCAGCTGTAGTAACCGCAATGATTTGGATATTCTTTAAAGTGCTTCTTTAGTATGCCAGGCATAATCAATTTGAGCGGCAATTGTTGAAGGTAATTATCAGGCGCTTGAGCCACTAATTTGTTTAGTAAGATATTGCTCAATTCTGATTCATCACCAAGACGGATAAAGCGTTCAATAGTTTTAGAAAAATCAAGTGATCCATTTTCAGATATGATCTCAAAGATGTACTGTTTCTTCGATTTATAATCAAAGTACATTGAAACATACCAATCCCAAGGATTTCTAATAAAACCAATCACAGGCAAGTGTTTATATTCATCAGGCAAGTCACTTAATTGACCGTGGTAGCGTATCCCTTGCGCACCAGATACATTTTCAAGTATCAGTCGATTGATAAATGAGCCAGCATGACGTGATGTGTGAATATAAACAAAATAGTCTGTAATAATCATAAATTAAAATTAATCTAAATAGGGGTCAGAGTCAATTTAAATAGAGGTCGGGGTCTAAAAATAGGGGTCAGAGTCAATTAATCTTAAATAGGGGATAGCCACTATTTAAGATTAATTGACTCTGACCCCTATTTTTGTGACCACTATTATTATTTGTTATATGCTTCTTTGAAAGGCTTTATGAAGTCTGCATAATGTTGGTCCATACCCATAGCAGAATCTGTGATGGGTTTGCGAACCTGAGCAACACTAGCTGTCTGAACGGCATTGTTATTTTGGTAAAATTTAAGAACGTTGCTTTCATATTTTAAATTACAGTGTTCTAATGTTTTTTTAATCCAAACGTTTGGGTCGGTGACTAGTTTGGAATATGGTAATTCAATGATTCGTTCTCCTAAAACTGAATTCCAATGCTCCATTAATTTCTTCTCCATCTTAAAATACTCGGCAATATCCTTTAAATTCCATGTCCAATTCATCTTTTCACTAAAGAAAGTCCGATAACAAGACCAGGCCGTATCATTAAGATCACGAGTGATCCATACAAACTTTGCCTTAGGGAAAACCTTACTCATTGCACCTACGTACCTTGTATTACTAAGAGATTTGTCAACGATTCTATCACTCATGCCATAACGCTCTTCAACGAGTCTGTGATAAGTTTCTGCTATATCATCTAAAGCCATGTTTCCATCAACTAATGTGTTCTGATAATCGATAATATTTTCAATAAGATAGCCTTTACACGGCATCATAGCCTGACTGAACAGTTCAAGTTCACCACCATCCGCAATATCAGAATGACTAGCAAGTATTTGTGATATTAGAGTTGTACCACTCCTTGGCAAACCAACAATAAATATAGGTTCAAAATCATTACTAGATTGTTGAAAACTAGACAAGTTAGCTTCTGAATATGAAGAGATCAACGAATCGACGTATGAATTATTTTTATGCTGATCATAGCGATTAGCTTTGAGCATAATTTTAGAACCTTTCTGCATACTTCTTATTGCTTTAGCCTGCTGCTGACTATCCATGTAAGCTTTACCCATTGCAAAGTACAATGCAGCTTCTGATTGCGGATCAATAAACTTTCCAGCTCGAATGGCTGATTCCATCTTTTTAATATCTTTATCATTTTTACTCGACATGGTCAGTGTAGTTAACGCTAACCAAGTGTGTCCAAGATTTCGTTTAAGTTTAAGAGCTTCTCGCAAGTGTTTTTCGGCATCATTCAGTTCACCTAATTGTGATTTTGCAATCCCTAAAAAGTGATGAAGACTATAAACTTTAGGATTCTTAATAAGTAGTGGCTCAATAAGATTAATTGCCTCTGTCGCCTGACCAAGTTCGATTAAAATACCGGCTCGACTAAGTTGATATTGTAGATTGTCCTTATCTACATTCGAATATAATTCTGCAGCTTTTGCAGCTATTTTAACTTCACCAATACTAGTGGCAATACGGGCAATACCACCCCATGTTTTTTGCAAGTCTGCTTTATCATTAATTAGCTGTGTCATGATAGAGACGACTTTATTCCGATTACCCTGTTTTAAGTAAGGTAATATCTTATTAGCTAATTCTACTGACATTAATTTTCCTAACTATTCCATTTAATCAAGTTAAAAAAAACCCCTCTTGCGAGGGGTTTTTAGTATTAAGCAAAGCTTAATAAGTTTCTTTACTAACTATTAATTAGTAAGTCCAAGTAGCGCTCAAACGAACGTAACGAGGAGTTTGGAACGATGTTGGTAACAAGTAGTTCGGATCAGGTATACCTGTGTATGCAAATCCAAACGCACCATCGAATCGGAATCCACCAACTCTATCAGCAACTTCATTGATCTCAGTTACTTTATCGTTGTTTAGAATGTTAAATACATCTAAACGAACCGTAGCGTCACCACCTAACATTGCAACATTGTATGATAGGTTCATGTCAAGCTTCCAAGTATCAGGAAGACGACCGAGTGAACCACGTGGTACAGCTGTTGCTACACCATTCTCATCAGACATGTAGAATGAAGACGCGCCATATAGAGAAGCGAAATCATCTGTTGGGTGAATACCGAATGCACCATATGGACGACCCGTTTGATAGGCAAAGTTAAAGCCTAAAGTTAGATCATCTGATAATGCGTATGCACCAAAGATTTTTAATTGATGTCTACGGTCATTAGGTAAATCACCTATAGCATGGTCAGCTAGACCAGGTTGGTCAAAGTTAGTTGTTAAACCAGCATCTGTTTGACCATTATCTGAACGAACCCAACCTTCGTTGTTTCCGTGAGAATGTGACCAAGTATAAGAAGCGGTTAACGCATACTCACCATCCCATGGGTGTGAAACTTCTAAATCCCAAGCTCGATAGTTACGTTCTGCTTTAGGATAACCTAAATATGAATTAGGAATCTCATATTGAGTTGGACTGTAACCAGGATCACTAGCACCTAAGTTAGGATCAGTCGTTATGGTAGTAGAACCAGAACCAGGGTTAGTTAGTACGTAGTAATGGAAACCATAACAGTTATCACAAGTCTCGCCTTGGTCAGCTAAGAATCTTGAGAATCCAGCATCAATTGCGATATCTTCAATTGATTCACCAAGTTCACGAGCTGTCCACTTGATTCCTACATTCCAAAGATCAAACTCATGCTGATAACCAATAATAAGTTCATCTTCGTACATAGGTTCAATTGTTGCGTCAACAGATTCTAAACTAGAACGTTGATTACCATCACCGTATACAGTCAGACCACCAGCAGGAGCTACAACACCTGTTGGGTTACCGTTTGCATCAGGACCGTCAGTAGTGAAATATTGACGTGTAAATAATTCTGCACCAGCTAGACGTACGTTAGTGTTTGTTGCAACACCAAGATAGTAACGTCCAAATGAAGCAAATGCTTTACCTTCGCCTTCACCTGTTGGATCCCAAGCTATACCTAAGCGAGGAGCCCACTGGTCAGAGATGTCGATGAATGAATCACCATCAGCGTTGAAGTTTTCAAAGGAGTCATTACGCATGCCTAGCTTTAGAGTTAAGCTGTCAGTAACTTCCCATGTATCTTCGAAGTAGATTGCTGAATCTTCAGTTTCAAATCCACCTTGGTTTTCGTATACACCGATACGAACTAAACCAGGTTGGTAACGGTAAACAAGTCCACCAGAACGACCAGTGTCTTCGTTTGCAGTTAAGTTTTGATTATCAATACCAAAACGTAATGCGTGATCACCAATATACCAGTCTATATCTAGACGGAATTGTTGACGCTCATCTTCTTGTGATACGTTAGTACATAATACGTAACCACTGAGGTTTTGACCTGTAAATCTGTCAAATGCACAAGGTACGTCATAAACACCATCTGCAAATGAAGAGTTAGCGAACTTATTAATACCGTACATGGCACTAATAGTAATGTCTTCAGTCAATACACCCGTGTATTGAAGTGAAACGTTATTGCCACCAACTTCACGAACGTATGGTCCAACTTGCTCTTTAATACCGCCATTCAAGTTACCAGTAATAACATCATAATTTCTGTCGTCACCAAAGGCTGTTAATTCAAGAATATGGTCATCAGAAATATAGTAATCTACTTTTAGACCGTAGAACAAATCAGTTCTATCAGTAGTAGCATAACCTGTGTTACCAATGTTTTCAGATTTTACAACTCTTGGATTCAAAAGACCAAATACGAATAGTTTGTCTTCAATAAGTGCGCCACCAGCCCAAATGTTGAAGTTAGTAGTACTTGCAGTATCTTTAGAATTGTTTAACCAAAGAGCGTCAGAATCGTTACGAACTACATCTTTAGTATGAGCTTGCATTGAATCGTCGATGAGATAAGCACTCATTCCAAATTCGAAATCGTTAGAACCACTCTTAGTAGTTGCAACCATTGCACCACCTAGTGAACGACCAAACTCAGCAGACCAACCGCCCGTTTTTACGTTAAATGTATCGTAAAACTCGAAAGGTACTGTTGAAAGAGCAAGACCATCACGGTGTGATGTAATGTTAAGACCGTTTACAAGGTAAATGTTCTCAGCAACTGATGAACCACCAAATGATGGTAAGTTACCAAAGTTGTTATCACCCTGAACAACACCAGGAGCAAGCATTGCTACGCCAGTTACGTTACGTGGTACAGGCATACGAGCGATATCTTCAGTTGAAAATACATAACTCTGCTCTGTAGCACCGGTATCGAGTGTAGAGATAAGACCACCTGTTACAGTGATTGTTTCGCCAGCACGGTTAACCTGAAGGTTAGCAATAGTTCTATCACCAATACTTACAGAAACATCTTCTGACAAAGGAAGGTATCCATCGCCTGAAGTTGTAATTGTATAGTTTCCTGGTGGAAGAAGTGGAAATCTGTATTCACCAGAAGATCCAGTTGTTACAGAACGAGATAAACCCGTAGATTTGTTAGTAATTGTAATTGTTACGCTGCTAGCTGCTGAGCCAGTAGTAGTCATTGCAGTACCCTGCAAGAAACCTTTACTGCCGTCAGTTGCTGCTAAAGTAGTGCTAGCTGTGAAGCCTAACGCAATACCTACCGCAGACGCTGCAAGCGTGCGTTTAAAGTTAGTTGTACTCAATTTAATTCTCCCTGGTTGTTATGGAGTTGTTTATTTTTTGAAACCAATTTAGTTATTCGTTATGTTCGAAAAATCTAAATTAATACCATAGAACGGGTGTTTAGACCCAATTTCAGCCTGAATTCTAACTTGTATCAAGGGCATAGGCAAGGATTGTATTGTCAATTCTAGTGTGTTTCACACTGAAAAATCGCATAAATCGCTATATTTTATAAATTCAATACTTTTGGTTTATGATTACAATATCTAATAGGTGACGAACTTAGTTAAAAACACTAATAGTGCTCACATTAACGCATGGCACCGTGGCATTTTTTATACTTTTTGCCAGAACCACATGGACAGGGTTCATTTCGTCCAATTTTAACATCAGTGTAATCATTAGACTCAGATTTAGCTGACTCTTGAGCAACAACAGCTTCTCTTCTATCTTGGTTTCGTACAGTGGCATGGGGCGCCCAATCTACTATTAAATGAACTCTATCTTCATCACCTCGATTATCTACTTCATGAACTGTTGCATTATTGATTTCCCAAATCTCACCCTCTTTCATAATCTTCTGTTCACCACCCACGAAAAATAAAGATTTTTCATTTGAAATAATCGGAATGTGGATCCTGTGACAATTCATTAAGGAATACTGTAAATCAAAATGAGCATAAATTTTGCCACCAGCCTTCAGCTTGGCAAAGACTAGCCTGATAATAAAACCATTATGCCCATAGAAGTTAGCAATGCGGGAAAGCAACGGTTGAAGTGCTTCTTCAAACTTTAAGATTAAGGGATGATGGGTTGGATTATAATGCCTAAAGTCTGCATCATAAACTAATCGCAATGCCTGAGTGTGTCGATGTACTTTAAATTGCTTTTCGCGCCCAGATAACAGCCAGGTACTTTCAGGAACATCTTCTAGTATTTTCCTTATTTGCGATACATCAATCTTTTCTCCTAATGAAAGAAAATTACTTTGCTGCCCGAGTAATTTCCTAAATGCACCATCATGTGCATCAACTTTTGCATTTGGAAAAGAAATTGCGGTGTTCGATTCTTTCTGATCTTCAAATTGGTAGTGATAGTTCTCTATAAGAGATTTTTCTTTTAAAGCAATTAGATCACGCAAGTCATCATCATAGTACTGAGAATAATGATTATGTTTTGATGAGTTCAGTCGTGGCGATTTTTCTAAGCCTACTTCCATTGCATCAGCTTCTTTAATAGAAAGCTTATTCATGATGTCTGAAAATTCTTGCTGTAGATTTTCAAATCGACAAATCATCTTTTTATCCGCTTCAACTAGCCCATGCATGCGTGTAAATAGCCATGAATAATAGCCCGTTTCATTACTACTGAAATGACGAATATCATCCTTGGTTAGTCCAACACCTTCATTACCCTTCAGTGTGTTGGGTAATACCCCAATAAGTGCTCTTCTATATTGTTGACTCGCTTTAGTATCTGAACCTAAATTAACAAGGTTAGTGATAGTCTTTTTGAAATCGGCAACTCCACCGTCTGACAGGACATAAAACAATGGGTTATTAATTTCGTTCCTGTTATTAAAAGCAAACCAAGAGACATACCAGTCCCAGGGGTTTCGTATAACACCAATAATTGGTAGATGACTGTATTGTGCAGGCAATAGCTGTCTAGGAAAATGATAGCCAATAAATTTGTGATCAGGCATGCATTGAGTAATAACAGTGTTGATCGACTGTCCTCCCGTTTTATGCATATGGATGAATACAAATTTATTGGTGACTAGCATCTAACTAATATCCTGTAAGTTCACTCTATCTATAGGTTGTGTAATTTATATTGATTAGCTAATTGGAAATAATATTAACAACAGAATAATAATAACTATGATTGCTTATGTCCAGAATGAATCATCGTTCAATCACTAAATATAGAGTTGGCTAAACCTTTGATAGGTTATTTTATAGTTTTTTTTGTTGATAATTCAAAGGGGGTTCGTTGATATACGAAATAATTGAGCCAATTAGTAAATATCAAATTTCCGTGACTCCGCCATCTCACAATAGGTTGCTGACTCACATCATTTTCAGGAAAGTAATTTTCAGGTTGTGTAGGTTTGAGTCCGGCAGCCACATCTCTAGAATATTCATTTCTCAGACATTCAATATCATACTCGGAATGACCCATAACATAGATTTGTTTTCCGCCTGCTGTCATGAACAAATAGGGACCGGCCTCCTCAGAGTCTGCAATGATGTGTAAATCTGGCGCATCTAAAATATCCTCGCGACGAAGCTCTGCAGTTCTTGAATGAGGTGCCCAAAAACAATCATCCCCTCCTCTAAGAATTGGATTGGTCGGAGCCACAACCTTATGCTCAAAAATTCCTGAAATTTTCTCATCTCTTAAATGCTTAGCAATACCATGAAAATGCCATGCCGCAGCCATTGCAGCCCAACAGATAAAGACTGTTGAGGTTACCGATTCTTGACTCCAATCCATAATTTCAGTCAACTCAGACCAATAGGTCACATCATCGAAATCAACCAGACCTAATGGGGCACCGGTTATGATTAAACCATCATATTTTTTATGCTTGATTTGATCAAAGGTTCGATAAAAGCTATCGGTGTGCTGTTTTGGTGTATTTTTACTATCATTATTCGAAATTCGAAGGAGCTCAAATTCTATCTGCAACGGACTGTTTGATAAGATCCTTAAAAAATCGATCTCGGTATCAATCTTTTTAGGCATTAGATTTAAGAATAAAATATGCAACGGTCGAATATCCTGATGGCTGGCTTTTGATTCAGGCATCAAAAATATATTTTCATTCGCTAGAAATTCAATGGCCGGTAAATCATCTGGAATATTAATGGGCATTTTATCGATAACTCTCTTTGCTATTGCAGCTCTCAATACCTTACTTGTAACAATGAAGGCATCATACTATTTTGCAATTATAGCCATCTAGACGGCTAGATGTCAATTTCTACTTATTGCTCCAGTCGCTATTTTTAATTAAGATTCAATTATATTTTATAATCCACGAGAGAAGTCTATTAATATGTCTGATAATAAAATTGAAACTGCTGATAAGTTAAAGGGGCTGTCTGGAGTAAAACGGATAATCAAGGCCTTGGGATATTCAATTTCAGGATTAAAATCTGCCTTTAAAGGTGAAGCGGCTTTTCGTCAGCTTGTGTTAATGAATGTCGTGCTTATACCATTAGCGATTTATCTTGATGTAACCCACATCGAACGCATTTTACTGATCACCTCAGCACTGATGACCTTAGTGATCGAGCTTCTCAATTCAGCGATTGAAGCAACAGTTGATAGGATTTCTTTAGAGCTACACCCACTGTCCAAACAAGCCAAAGACATGGGAAGTGCCGCCCAGTTTATAGGGCTGGTATTAGTCAGTGTAGTTTGGTTGATTATTCTTCTGAATAGCGCATATGCTTGACAGATTCACCGGAATCTCTTAACTCACATAGTGATTCAATGCCGATATCTAAATGTTTGATAACATAATCTGAGGTGACTAATTTATCACTTTTAGATGTCTTTACACCTTCTGGTATCATAGGGTTATCTGAAACCAACAGTAGCGCCCCTCGCGGAATTTGATTGACAAATCCAACGGTGAATATTGTTGCCGTTTCCATATCTACAGCCATTGCACGCGTGACTCGTAAATACTCTTTGAACTCATTATCATGTTCCCAAACTCTGCGATTGGTTGTATAAACCGTACCCGTCCAATAATCGAGCTCATGATTCTTAATGGTTGAAGAAACTGCACGCTGAAGTCGAAATGAAGGTAGCGCTGGAATTTCAGCCGGCAGATAATCATTGCTTGTTCCTTCTCCCCGAATGCCTGCAATGGGTAGGACCAAATCACCAATTTTATTTTTCTTTTTTAAACCACCGCATTTACCAAGAAACAATACGGCTTTTGGAGATACTGCACTGAGTAGATCCATCACTGTAGCAGCCATTGCACTACCCATGCCAAAATTGATGATGGTAATACCATTGGCCGTTGCCGTTTGCATGGGTTTATCTTCACCCAATACTTGTGTCTGAAATTTTTCAGCAAACATTTCAATGTAATTATGAAAATTTGTCAGTAGGATATACTCACCAAAATCATCCAGTGAAACGCCGGTATATCTGGGTAACCAATTCTCAACGATTTCTTGTTTAGTTTTCATAGTTCAGTCTATAGTTTCCATTTTTTAATACAACATGTCAGATCATTGCGTCTTTATGTCGACAGTTCAGAATCTGCATTCTTGCTTTTTTCAAATAGTGAAGCTAAAAAGTAAAAAATTATTCCTGAGCCAATTATACCCAAACTAAGGAAAGCTTCATCGGGTCTTTCGATTAAGATATATCCTACTGTCCAGAGAGTTACAGATAGAAAAATAAGGGGTGTAAATGGATACAACCATGTTTTATAAGGTCGCTCTAGATCAGGCTGTCTATATCTTAAAACGAAGATCCCTGCAACAGCAAAAAAGTTATTCAGAGCTAATGCAAAGCCTGCAAAAACAAGGATTGATTCGAATGTTGATGTCAGTATAAACACTAATGCAATGGCTGATTGAAAAAATATGGCGCGCGCTGGTACACCATCTTTATTGGTAACCGAAAGACTTCTGAATGCTTTAAAATCCTCACCAATAACCTGTAGGACTCTAGGCCCTGCGAGCGTCATTGCACTGACTGTAGAGATTAACATTAAAGATAGAATGGTTCCCATAATTGAGGCACCTGTTTCCCCAAAAATATGTTGGGCTGCTACGACACCAATTTCAACTTTACCAACCATCTCATCAATGGGTGCAGCGTAAAGAAAAATATAGTTAAGTGCGACATAACAAATCATTACAACAAATGTTCCTGAAAGAAGTATTTTAGGCAACGACTTCTGAGGCTCTTCCAACTCACTGCTAATATAAGTTGCAGCATTCCAACCACTAAATGCATAATTTACATAGATTAGAGATACTGCGAATGTACTACCAAAAATAAGCGGTAAGTCACCTTCAATAGGCATAAAATTTATCGGTTGAGGATCGTCTACAAGCATCACACCCAGTACACAAAATACTAAGATTATTGCAACTTTTAAGAATGTGAATATTTGTTGAACACCACCACTTGTACGGCGGTTACTGGCATGCACAAAGGTTAAAATTATGAGCAACCCTACTGCTAAATACTTGGCTGATAGAACTGGAAATACCGCCGATAGATAACTGCCAAAAGTAATGGCCGCTAGGGCCGTTGGTGCAGAAAAGCCAATGGTTGATGAAATCCATCCTGAGGTAAAACCCGCAATTGGATGATATATTTTAGATAGGAAATTATACTCACCTCCCGAACGCGGTAGAGCGGCTCCCAACTCGGCATATGTCAGAGCCCCACACAGTGCTGTGATACCTCCAACAACCCATAAGAGCAGTATTACAAAACCTGATTGTATGCCGACAAGTTGAAACCCTAAGCTTGTAAAAACACCCGTGCCAATCATATTAGCAATAATTATTGCAGTGGCTGTTGAAGGCTTGAAAATTGATTTTTTAGACATTGGCTTTTTAGGCATGTACGTAGATGCTCCTTTTGGAGTCATTCCTTTGCTTCTTATTATTTCTTTTGTTTGACTGATACTATCAGATTTTCATCTGAGATAGAGAAAATGATTGGTGATTCACGTGTTAATGCAAAGTTATTATTTACTGGATTTTATTAAACTATAAAATACAGGTATCACTATTAAATATATCAACCAATAAACATACACATGAATAGAATAATCGGGCAAGCTGTATTTGTTAAACCCCGTAGTAATATAAAGATAGATTACGGGTACACCAACTAATAGAAAGACATGAAACAGTACCTCAAGTAACTTAATTATCACGAATAGGTTTTTCTTTGTATTTTTAGTCTCTAATTCAGTATTCATAAGAGTCCTGACTTACAAAAATAATTTACGACCCTGTGGTTAACTACACCACCATTGTTTGCACGTCTGGCCTTCTCACAAAACTTATCATTTTTTGAAGCTTCCAGTGCTGCACTTGTATTTACTTGTAATTTTTTTAAATAAATTTGTTCCTCACCACGCAACCAATAATTACCTTCAATGGCACCGCAAATAGTCATGTAGGCTCGAATCCTACAACCATGACTAATTGCCGAAATAATGTCAACCAACTCTATGGGTTTAAATGGATTATAGTTTTTAGGATATGCTCTGTGCTTCTTCGAAAGATAACG
>JAUUZN010000211.1 GCA_030589945.1 Gammaproteobacteria bacterium
ACTATTGGTCGTGGATGGGCGCCGTGGCCCGGGACCGAGTGGTGCAAGAATCCCTCGACCTTGGCCTGCTCAGTCATGGTGAGAAGGGCGCGAGTCAAGATCCCAATGCTACCGCCGACCCCACTGAGGCCGAAGTCCTGCTCAAAAAGATAGGTCTATCCCTCGCTCGCAGCCACGCGGCTGAGGTCAGCAACGACGTCGACAACGATCTCGGGATGCTGCCGGGCTTGCTCAGTCGCGAGCAAATCACCGCGTATCATCACGCGGTATTTGAGTCCTATGGCTTGCCCAAAGACACCTTCGGAGGCACGCCCTTCTCGCTCGGAGGGACTGCCCAGCAGCTTCAGTTGCTGGTGGCCGGTGGTCTTTATGCCGCCGATAGCGATCCTCTCGACTAGGACAGCCCACAACCCATTTCGGACAGATCTGAGACGAGATCGCTTGACCGCTCCTCGGCGGTTTTCCCTGAGTCACTTTTTTCCAGAAGATTATAAAAGTATTGGCGCATAATAACTCAATAAGTAAAAATCATTTAATTGTCTTTTAAAAAACACACAAGATTTAAGTGTATTTCAATGTGTTTATGTAACTAAACATTTATTGAATGCAGATTAATTAATTTTTGTATCTTAATCAATTTATTTCGTACTTACTTATTTCGTATTTGATTTAGATCATCAACCCATCTAGAAATGCACATCAGAATTGAGGTCGTTTATAATCTCGACGACTTCTATTAACTTTAGGAGTATTACGAAGAAAGTAGCTTTATTTATCCTCAATGAATTAAGAGCACTCCGATTTTAACTATAACAGTGAGAATAATATGATTAAACATAGAATGGATTACATTTGGCTAGATGGAAATAAACCAACAGCAAATCTTAGAACCAAAGCTCAAATTCTTGAATTTGAATCCTTTGGTGGAAATGTTTCAGAATTACCATTATGGGGTTTCGATGGAAGCTCAACAAACCAAGCTGAAGGACATGATTCAGATTGTGTTTTACAACCAGTGCGTGCTTATAACAACCCTTTACATAAAAACGCCTGGTTTGTTTTATGTGAAGTTCTGAATAGGGATGGAAGTGTACACCCCACAAACCACCGAAATAAAATTAGTGATAAGCACGATGAACAGTTTTGGTTTGGATTTGAACAAGAGTACGTATTAATGACATCTTCTGGTCGTCCATTAGGTTTTCCTGAAGGGGGATACCCTGAGCCACAGGGGCCTTATTACTGTTCTGTTGGCACTCATAATGCAGTTGGTAGAGAAATTATTGATGAGCACTTTGCTTTATGCGTTGAAGCCGACATTGGTGTTTCAGGCATAAATGGTGAAGTCATGCTGGGCCAATGGGAATTCCAATGCTTTGGCAAAGGAGCTAAGAAAGCAGCAGATGATCTCATTATGGCTAGATTTATGTTGCATTTAGTCGCTGAAAAACACGGCGTCATCGCAAACCTTGATCCTAAACCAATAAAAGGAGATTGGAATGGTTCTGGCATGCACAGTAATTTCTCTTTCGATTACATAAGAGATGTTGGTGGAGAAGACTATATTTCAAAACTGTGCGAAGGGTTTAGACCTTTTCATAAGGAACATATTGCTGTTTACGGTGTAGATAATGATCAACGTTTAACTGGCGCTCATGAAACCGCCTCAATTGATGACTTTAGTTTTGGCGCAAATAATAGAGCTTGCTCTATTCGCATTCCTCTTTACACTACAAATAATAACTGGAAAGGATATATCGAAGATAGACGGCCTGCATCAGATGCTGACCCATATCAAATAGTAAGAAGAATAATTCAAACTGTTGAAATTGCTCATAATAAGGCAACAGGAAAAGATTTATAATGTAGATTCTGCGTGTCACTAAAATTCAAACCCAAAATCAAATAACCTTCTGCTAAGCAGGAGGTTATTTGATGACAGTAATAATGCTCACACAACATAATCAAGCGTTTAACGTTCACCAAAAGATTCTGCCAAGGTCTTACGTAGAGGTTTTAATAAATACACCATTAATGTTCTCGTACCTGAGCGGATATCAACCTGCGCAGTCATGCCCGGCAAAATATCTAGCACTTTTCCTGTCGTGGTCGTCACCGGTACGGTTGATGGAATTACGTGCACACGGTAATAAATCTCCTCGCCCTGAGCTGTGCTCTCTTTCAATGTATCTGCACTTACATAAACTACTTCACCTTTAACACTGCCATAAATAGTGTAATCAAAGGGATCAAAACGAATATTCGCATCCTGACCAATGCGTACCATCGAAATATCTGCCGGGCTCACCTTGGTTTCAACAATTAGATCATCATCCACTGGTATGATCTGCATTAACTCTTCACCGGCCCGCAATACTCCTCCCACAGTGGTAATACGAATATTTTTAACAATACCCGATCGCATTGCCTTAAATACACTGTCCCCTAACTGCTGACGACGTTGAGTTAATATTTGTTTATTCTGAGCAATTTCATCCTCAACCTTAGTCAATGCGTCACTAGCTTCTTCATAAAACTCATTTTTACGATTAGCTAACCTAGCCTCTGCTTCATTCAAAGCTTTCTTTCCACGAATAACTTCTGAACGATTAACATCACCTGACCTAGATAATTTTTTGACTAAACTGACCTCTTCCTTGGCTAAAGTAACTGCAACTTTCAAAGTCCGAATCTGTTCAATAAATCCCTGGCGACGCTGTTTAAATAATGCACGTTCAACACGAGCGAATTCTGGATACTCTAAGACCTCTTCAGGAAAACTCAGCTCCTCTACCTTCGTCACCTCAGCTCTTAACCTGATTACCTTAGCGATTAACGCCGATAATCGAGCTTCAACTTCCCCCACCGATGCCTTAATCCTAGTTTGCTCAAGCCGTGCGATAACTTGCCCTTTATAGACACGGTCACCTTCTTTCACAAGTAACTCTGACAACACTCCACCATCCACAGCCTGAATAACTTGTACCCGACTACTCGCAATTACTTCTCCCGTCGTCCTAGCGACTTGATCAATATGGAATAGAGAAGCCATCACAATGAAAATTATGAAAGCAACCAATATCACCCAAACCAGTTGGGAACGACTCTGCTGATAAAAATCGTCTTCTGTCGAAATATCAGCATAATAATGCTCTTCTATGTGAGAAGTTCGTTTTCGATCAAATAACATCAACGCCTCCTTTAGCTTTAACCTTCAACTCACCATCACCCGATGCGGAAGCCAGTAACTGAGGCAAAACCACTTCTGGTTTACCATCCATCACAACCTTACCCTGCTTAATAGCAATCACCCGATTAGCTAACAATCTAGCCATCATTGGCCTATGTGTAGAAATGATGAGGATATCTTCCGGCTTCACATGTTTTTCAATCGCCTTCAATACTTGTTTTTCACTGGCAATGTCCAAAGAAGCCGTCGGTTCATCCAAAAGCCACACCCTCGGACCTGCCAAAAATATTCGCGCTAATCCGACCAATTGTCGCTGACCTTCTGATAGTCCTTCGCCGCCCTCGCTAATGGCGAGATTCATATTAAGAGAACTGTCTGCAGCAATACGATCAATACCCAAGTCATGAACCACCTGCAATAAATGCGTGTCATTCACCGCTCCAGATAAAGACAAATTACTATGCAATGTACCTTTAAATAAATGCACATTCTGAGGTAAGTAACCCACATAATCCGCGACTATATTGGGGTCCATCTCCCACACATCAGCCCTGTCCAACAAAACTCTACCTTCACTAGGACGATAAAGACCTGCAATGACTTTGAGTAAGGTAGATTTACCGGAACCGATCGGACCAAAAATAGCGACC
>JAUUZN010000198.1 GCA_030589945.1 Gammaproteobacteria bacterium
AAGTCACCATTATTCGATGGATAGTCATCTGTACTTCCAAAGAAAAATACTGTTGTTTATTGGTAGTGTTAGTCTTAGAAGAGAGATCGACTACATATCTTTGTATCTAGAATAATTTATATTGGAATTTAAGCGGCACTCATATCTTGGCCACAACACATTGGAGATTTTACTTTACCGTGTCCATCTGGACATTCTGATACATGAATCTCTGTTCCATCATCTGTTGTAATTGAACTATGAACCAATGGCTTATCACACTCGCCACAAGTCATAGTACCAATACTCATTCCACATTTTTCGCATTTATAAACTGCCATTATCTTTCCTTCAAAATATTAGTTGTTCCATTGAGCTTAACATTAGTCATAAGTCATGGAAATGATTAATTAGTACTACGAAGACTGTTCTTAATACAGTCATTAATCCATATCGTAGGTCACGCGTTTCAGTACACTCTTGTCCACATGCTCAAAATCTTTACCATAAATAAATAGTGAGGTGGTTTCTTCATAGGACAATTCATTTTTATTGATTTTCATAATCATGTGAAATGCTTTAGTCTTCGCCTTTTCAAGCATGAAGGGAGACTGGATAACACCAAAGGTATCACTGCCTGCGGTAGCTTTTACATCGAAGATAGTTTCATCACCATTTTGAGTCAATGTTCCACCAGCCAATACGCAAACCGCTCGTGGTATGGTGAGCGAATGTATAACTAGACCCGTTTCAGCTTCAAAGATCCAATGACCAATTTGATCATGAAAAATTAAACCGTTTTCATTTTTACGAACCATATGGTGATAGCGAACCGCAGCAAGTTCCTGCTCTTCAGCATTTTCAGCGCGACCCGCAAGGGTAAAGGTTAATTCATCGGTATAATCACTCAAATCAGGGTCAGCGTTTGCGTCAGGCGCGTTATCCAAGCCTCTGTTACCAATCCATTTGCCAATGAGTTGAGCCAATGGTCCGTAGTCAATTCTATCGATAGTTGTGTTCATGTAAAATCTCTTTAGTTAATTGGTCTAGCTTCTTTGAAATCCAATATAGGGTATATTGCGTGCAAGTACAAAAATTTGGACATCTAATTTATTTCAGAATTAAATGATCATTTATTGTGATACCATTTAGTCACAAAGTACTGACTTCTAGTAACGATAATCATGACACTTACAAGATTCCACGTTGGACAAATAATTCATCACACACGCGCAAATTATCGCGGTGTTATCTATGGAGTTGATTTAAAGTTTAGTGGGAGCAGTCAGTGGTACGAGCAGGTTGCCCTCTCCCGTCCACCGAAGGATAAACCTTGGTACCATGTATTAGTTGATAAAAGCAGCGCTACAACCTATGTTGCTGAACGTCATTTGGTGGATACTAAAAACAAGTCTCAAATTGACCATCCTCTTTTAGGTGAATATTTCAATCGATATGATTCGAATGGTTATCTCCGTACAGAAACACAGAAGAAATAATCTTAATTAATAACTCTGTCGTTTATTCAATTTCTTTTTTGCCAGTGCATCTTTTACCTCCCCGGCAAATGATTTTTCCTTCACCTTCTTGTTGAATCTTTTTTCTTTACCACGCAATTCTTTTTCAGTAAATCGTTCAGTGTCATTTTTCACAACATTTCATCCTATTCATTAAATTTGAGGCTGTAATTAATATCTTTATGCAATGACAGCACTAAGCACAGTAACCGCCATCAACCGGCAGTGCTGTACCCGTAATAAAGCTAGAACCATCACTACACAACCAAGCTAGAGTATTCGCTATCTCCTCTGGTTCACCCAATCGATTCATTGGGTTCGACTCTGCAACCTTATTAGCAATCGCTTCAGATTCCTTTTTAATATTTTCAAACATGGGTGTTCGAATAGGGCTTGGACAGAGTGCATTCACTCGAATATTCTGCTTCGCGTATTCCACCGCTGCCGATTTCGTTAACCCGAGTACACCATGTTTACTCGCTCCGTAAGCACTAAATAAGGCCGATGACTTAAGGCCCGCCACAGATGACATATTGATAATGTGACCACCGCCTGTGCGACTCATCAAATCAATTTCATACTTCATACAAAGCCAAGTTCCCTTTAAGTTAACATTGATCACCCTATCAAAAGTCTCTTCATCAATGGCTGCTAAAGGCAATAAGTCATGAGCTATACCGGCATTATTAATTGCGCAATCTAGACGTCCATATTGTTGTTCTATCAATTGTACAAGAGACTCAACCTCGGAAGACTTGGAAACATCAACCTTCATAAAAATTGAGGATTTGTTATTGCTCACAAGCTCATCTGACAAGGCTTGACCAGCTGACTCATTGTAATCAGCCAATATTAATGTTGCACCCTGCTCTGCTAACAGTTTCGCAGTTACCATGCCTATACCGCTACTGGCACCTGTGAGTAAAATAACCTTATCTTTTAACATTTTATTGAAATCCTTTTTGTTTAACTTCTCAAATCATTATTCTCTAATCAATAAGAGGTCTTAAAAATAATCGTATTTATCGAGAATTGCTATCCTGTTACATTAATTGTACATTGCTAATCAAACGTTCACCGATCAATAACTAAGGCTCAATATGACTAACATGAATAAACAAGTCAAACTCATATCTCGTCCAGTTGGACTTCCTAAGCTAACCGATTGGGAAATTAGTTCTTCTGAAATCCCTTCAATTAATGATGGTCAGGTTTTAATTAAAATCATTTATCTGTCTATTGACCCTGCAATGCGTGGTTGGATGAATGAAGGCAAGTCTTATATTCCTCCTGTCGGAATTGGAGAAGTGATGCGAGCAGGAGCTGTGGGAGTCGTCGTTGAATCAAAAGATAATGCTTTTCAAGTAGGTGAACATGTCAATGGCTTACTTGGAGTTCAAGAATATGTATCCATGCCGGGTAGCGAATTAAATAAAGTGGATGCCTCTCTTGCACCACTACCCATGTATCTAAGCACATTGGGAATGCCAGGAATGACCGCATATTTTGGCATACTCAATACTGGACAACCCAAGGAAGGAGAAACAGTTGTCGTGTCCGGTGCTGCCGGAGCGGTAGGCTCAGTGGTAGGACAGATCGCCAAAATTAAAGGATGCCATGTTGTGGGCATCGCCGGTGGAGCTGATAAATGCAAATACCTCGTTGATGAACTTGGGTTTGATTCTGCAATTGATTATAAATCTGAAGATATTAGTAAGGCTCTAAGAACTCACTGCCCAAAAGGTATTGATGTGTTTTTTGATAATGTCGGTGGAGATACACTTGATGCTGTATTGGCTCAAATAAGATTTAAAGCAAGAATTGTGATTTGTGGTGCTATCTCACAGTACAACAATACGACCGCTGTTAAAGGACCAAGCAATTATCTCGCCCTATTGGTCAATCGTGCTCGCATGGAAGGGATCGTTGTTTTTGATAATGCCGCGCATTACGCAGAAGCCGCTCAAGAAATGGGTGGCTGGATTGCTGAAGGCAAACTCAAAAGCCGCGAACATATTGAAGAAGGCTTAGAAAACTTTCCAGAAGTTTTGCTGAAATTATTCCGTGGCGAAAACTTTGGCAAACTGATATTGAAAGTGACTGACGAATAGATTACAACTTTATCGCCCCAAACGATCTTGGGGCGAGCTTACAAACTTTTCTCAACCAATGTTATTTTAGCACTGTGACATGACCGCGATGCTCACATTTACGTCCTTTATATTTTCCTCGAACAATCGTACCTTTAGGGCAGTCGGCAGCAGGCACTTGGACTAATGGTGATGCTTTATCGATTTGCTTTGTAACCGATAAAGGCTTGTGCTGACGTTTGCCAGAAGGCATACCTGTAGCCTTACCTTTAGGTCTTGATGATTGTGTCGCACTATCTAATTCGATCCATTCTTTATGTTTGTCATCTACTCGAAGTAATTTTCCATCACTGCGCATATAGATACCATTAGGCAAAGATGATTCTCGTCCAGTCGCCACCTCTATTGGTTTTGATCTTTTAGCGAGCGCTGCATACCCAGCCTTGGCTTTTTGCTTAGCCACTGATTCACCTTCTATGCCTGCTATTTTTATATATGAAGCTGCTTGAATTACACTTGCTACCATCATTAGAGTTATAAATATTACTTTCTTCATTGTTATATCCTCTTCACTAGTGAGACCTGTCGAGTATACCAACGGGTCCATAATTTGAAATAGTACAAAGCCATAAACATATTAATACGTCAGTTTCTTTAGATACTATACTCTGAAAATAAACTGTTTTACAAATGACGGGGAATTCTTGGCCGGCTAAATAGCCTGATATGCGTTAAAGGTATTGAGATTGACGGGGATGGACTCTGTTTCCTATGTCCTCGGTATGAACCCATAGAAAATGGAGGCTGAGGCCGGAATCGAACCGGCGTCCATGGATTTGCAGTCCACTGTATAACCATTCTACCACCCAGCCTTGGATGTTGTTCTAATTAAGAATGAAGATTTAAAAAACCC
>JAUUZN010000059.1 GCA_030589945.1 Gammaproteobacteria bacterium
CAGAAATTGCAAAACGTTCAAGAGGGACGCCTCGAATTGCAAATCGTCTTTTACGTCGAGTTAGAGATTTTGCAGAGGTTAAGGCCGATGGAGATATAACTAATCAGGTGGCGAACGATGCATTGGACATGTTGGAAGTCGATCAGCAGGGCTTCGACACCATGGATAGAAAGCTACTGCTAGCAATCATAGAAAAGTTTGATGGCGGCCCTGTAGGCCTTGAAAACCTTGCTGCAGCAATTGGTGAAGAGCGCGATACTATCGATGATGTACTCGAACCTTTTTTGATCCAACAGGGCTTTATTCAGCGGACTCCTCGTGGGAGAATCGCCACGGCAAAAGCATACCAACATTTTGGACTAACAATTAAAAACACCCATGACTGAATTTATTTTCCCTGTACGTGTCTATTATGAAGACACCGATGTAGCAGGCATTGTTTATTATGCTAACTATTTACGGTATTTAGAACGAGGCAGAACAGAGTGGTTAAGAACTTTAGGTGTTGATCAGACACTGTTGATTGATCAAAACCTTGCTTTTGTTGTTACCGAAGTGAACATCAAATACCTAAAACCTGCCCGATTTAATGATTTACTTGAAGTGGTTACCATTGTTGAATCTACAAGAAAAGCAAGTTTAGTCTTTAAACAGATGGTGCGTGATAAGAAACAACCAGAGAAAATCTATTGCAGTGCAATGGTTAAAGCAGCTTGCATCGATATGATGACATTGAAACCAAAAGCATTACCGAAGTCGTTATTTGTAAATTAAAGGAGATTATTTGTGAACGCTGACATGTCTATACTTGGACTTTTTCTAAATGCCAGTCTAATTGTGCAGGCGATAATGCTCATACTTTTAGGTTTATCGGTTATCTCCTGGATGATGATTTTTCAACGTACCAAATTACTCAAAGCAGCAAAAGAGAATATTCAACGATTTGAAGAAAAATTTTGGTCTGGAGTTGATCTGAGCAAGTTGTATTCTGAGCTCAATATGCGCCACAAGGGTGGCGAGGGATTAGAGCGAGTCTTTCAGGCTGGTTATAAAGAGTTTGCCCGTTTAAGACAACAGCAAACAACATCCCCAGAAGCGGTCATGGATGGAGCACAGCGCTCTATGCGAGTGACACAATCTAGAGAGATAGAGTTTCTTGAAAATAACTTATCATTTTTAGCTACGGTGGGCTCAACATCACCATACATTGGATTATTTGGTACCGTCTGGGGCATCATGAACTCGTTTATCGCCCTTGGCGCAGTTAAACAGGCGACCTTAGCAATGGTTGCTCCTGGTATTGCAGAGGCACTCATTGCAACAGCGATGGGGCTGTTTGCAGCTATTCCAGCGGTCATCGCCTATAACCGATTTGCTCATTTGCTGGAACAAATAGAAAATCAATATGATAATTTTGTCGAAGAGTTTTCAGGAATTCTGCACCGCAAGGCACACAGTAGCAAGGTTCCAAACCAGTGAGTAAGCGCGTTAAACGCAAACCCGTCTGCGAGATTAATGTGGTGCCCTACATTGATGTTATGTTGGTGCTGCTTGTTATCTTTATGATTACCGCGCCTCTGATTACCGCCGGCGTAAAGGTTGATTTACCCACTGCAAACTCAGAGCCAATGGATACATCGGATGAACCGCCTTTGGTTGCAAGTATCGACAAAGATGGTAATTATTATTTATCCGTGGGTGATAGTCGTGACCAATCGCTTACAGAAGATGAACTCATTGCCTTGGTACAGACACAGCAACAACAAAATCCGAATTTGCAAATAGTCGTCAATGGCGATCGACTGGTTGCCTATGGACGAGTCATACGTCTGATGGTATTGCTACAGGAACATGCAGGAATGAAGACCGTTGGCTTGATGACGGATCCACTCGAGGATAATTAATGTCCAATAAGCTGTCCAACCTTATGATGTCTCCATTGTTGAAATCTGCGTTGATTCATTTGGTCATGTTTGGACTGCTATTGGTTAGTTTTAACCCATCAATCTCAGAAGAGTCTCTTGATATTCAGGTACGAGCTGCTCCCATTATAAAAGCAACGGCGGTAAGTTCAAAAGACATAAAAGAGTTAGTACAACAGAAGCAAGATAAAATAAACGCAGCTGCAAAGGCGGAGCGAGATCGTAAAAAGCGCATTAAAAAAGCAGCAGATCGTAAAAAGAAAGCTGCACAGGATAAGAAACGCAAGAAGCTTGCTGCGGATAAAAAACGTAAGACCGATGCTGACAAGAAAAAGCGCGACAAGATAACTGCAGATAAGAAACGTACTGAAGATTTAGAGAATAAACGTAAAGCCGATGCTGATAAAAAGCGTAAAGCCGATGAAGAGCGATTACGAAAAGAGTCAGAAGAAAGAGCGTTACAGGCTCAGGTAGAAGCAGAGTTAAATGCAGCAAGAGAACAAAGAGTCCTCACAGAATTACAAAAATACGTGGCATTAATTAAGAATAAAATCAGTAGAAATTGGATTGTAGGTAGTCAATCAGGCAAATGTAGACTTGAAGTGAGATTGGCTGCCGGTGGTTTAGTTATTGATGTAATAGAGTTAAGTGGTGAAGTGGCAATTTGTCGTTCGGCAAAGGCTGCGGTATATCGAGCCGATCCACTACCGGTATCAAAAGATCCTGCTGTATTTAATAAAATGAGAACCATCCGTTTCGATTTGGATCCCAAAGATTTAAAAAATTAAGAATGATTAGTTGAGGAACAGTAAGTAATGAAATTTAGATTAATTCTTTTAGTAACGATTTTCAGCTGTGGTCTGTCATTTGCTGCGGATCAAATCCTTGAAATTAAAATTACCCAAGGAATCGAAGATGCCCGTCCTATAGCAATATTGCCATTCCAATACACTGGAATGCAGAGGCCATCTCAAATACTCGACCGAATTGTTGCTGCTGATCTACACCGTTCGGGACAATTTCGGCCCTTGCCGACATCAGAAATGCCTGAACAGCCTGAGACTTCAAAAGACATTGATTTCAAAAAATGGCGCTCCAAAGGTGTTGAAGCAATTGTGACCGGCAAGATCGTAGAGTTAAGTCCTGGTAAATACGAGGTTTCATATGAGTTGGTCGATGTCTTTCAGGGACATACTGGCAATAAGACGGTGCTTCGAGGCAATAGTTTGATGCAGAGCGATTCATTCTTATTGTTATCACGAAAGGCGTCGGTTTCGGAAGCCTCACTGCGAATGTATGCTCATCAAATATCAGATGCAATTTATCAAAAACTCACAGGAATTAGAGGCGCATTTGCAACAAGAATTGCTTACGTGTCCATTAATAAACAAAAAAACAATCCCTATCAACTCTATGTGGCAGATTCAGATGGCTACGCTCCACAAAGACTGATGTCTTCTTCTGAGCCAGTGATGGCCCCTAATTGGGCGCCAGATGCTAGGAAATTGGCTTATGTTAGTTTTGAAAATGGTAATTCCGAGATTTGGGTGCAGGACATCTACACGGGCAAGCGCACCAGTGTCTCTAAATTCAAAGGGATTAATTCAGCACCAAGCTGGTCTCCTGATGGAAAGTTCTTAGCCTTGTCTCTGTCAAAAGATGGTAATTCAGAAATTTACACTTTGAATGTAAGTAGTGGAAAATTTAAACGAATCACCAATCATTATGCAATTGATACCGAACCCAGTTGGGCGCCGGATGGTAAAACACTAATCTTCACCTCCGACCGGGGAGGTCGACCACAGATTTATCGAAAGCCCATCGATTCATTTAGCCGCCCAAAACGGATAACTTGGGAAGGTGATTATAATGCTGGAGCTAGTTTCACCAGTGATGGGAAAAACATTATTATGGTGCATAGAAACAATGGTCTTTATCACATTGCAAGTTTAGAGGTGGCGAGTGGTTATGTACATATTCTTACGGACACTCGACTCGATGAGTCTCCATCGCTTTCACCCAACGGCAGTATGATTATCTATTCAGCACTCTATAAAGACCGTCAAGTTTTGGCTGCAGTCTCAATGGATGGTCGATTTAAAGCACGATTACCATCAACGGTAGGCGGTGTTCGAGCGCCGGCATGGTCTCCATATTTGAACTAGTCAACAAAAAACACAACTAAATAGCAAAATACTGACTAAAATCAATGGATAAGGCTTTCAAAGAGCGGCATAGCAGCATACAATGCACTTTTCCGCTTGAAACTAAATATATCTTAAGCAAAGGAGCTTGAAATGCTGATCGAGAAAATGGCAAAAAAATTACTGGTTGCAATTTGTGTTATAGGGCTAGCTGCCTGTACAACCACACCTGATGCACCAGCACCTGAAGAACAGATGCCTGCTGACCAACCCGTAGTAGAAACTGTGACTGAACCAATGATCAGTGAAGAAGAGCAGATGCGTATGGAAAGTGAACAAAAGCGTAGCGCTCGTACAATTTATTTCGAGTTTGATGAATCTACTGTTCAGCAACAATATCTTGAAGTGATTGAACTACATGCTAAATTCCTTATGGAAAATGGCGGAACAGTTACACTTGAAGGTCATGCTGATGAGCGTGGAACTCAAGCTTATAACTTAGCTCTCGGCGAATACCGTGCTAAGTCTGTTGCTCAATACATGATGAATTTCGGATTGGCTTCAAGTCAAATCGAAGTGGTAACTTACGGTGAAGAACGTCCTGCTGATGCTGGTCATACTGACGGTTCATGGGCAAAAAATCGACGTGTAGAAATTACTTACCGTTAATTAATCGTTAGAAAACAATTAATATCATGTTTCAAACTTTAAAAGCTTCTCGATTGTTTATCCGATCGGGGAGCTTTTTTTTATTGCTGCTTTTATCGACTACGCTAATGAGTGCCGCAGAAGTACGCCGGTCATTATCCTTAGAAGATCGAATTCGTTTATTAGAGCAACAATTATCTGCTGCAAACCGTCTAAGAGCTGAAACTCAATTTGAGATTACGAATCTTAAAAATGAAGTCAGAGACTTAAGAGGTGCTGTTGAAGAGCAGGGCTACCAGTTAGAACAAATTATTAAACGCCAACGTGAACTCTATCGTGATATCGATCAACGATTGAGTGAGTCAACGAATGCAAGTTCTGACAGTTCAAGCGTTGTAAATAATGTTGATAATAACACTGCTAATAACAGTAAACAGACATCAGTAGTCGAAAACTCAACGTCTAATACTGACTCTGCATACACAGAAGATACAAACAACGTAACGGCTACAAACGACACGCCTGTCCCAGTCGTTGCAAAAACTGATGATGAGATTCGTGGTATTTACGATAAAATCTTCCCATTGGTTAGAAGTAAACGTTATGACGAAGCTATATCGGGTTATCAACAGTTTATTTCTCAATTCCCTGAAAGTATTTATGTCGCCAATTCACACTATTGGCTTGCACAAATCTTTACAGTCCAAGGACGTTCAGACGAAGCCGAACGTGAATACCTCAACGTAGCACAAAATCACTCATCCTCATCAAAAGCGGCTGACGCCTGGTTAAAACTCGGTAAACTTTATGAAGATAAGAATGATACAAGCAAAGCAGTCAACGCCTATAATCAGGTGATCACTCAATACGCAAATTCAACGGCAGCACAACTCGCTGTGAGTCGACTTCAAACACTTAAAAGTTCAGACTAAATTTTAGTTTTAAATTCTTACGTATCCTCATAACTATGGGTGATATTTCTGACACGCCGTGAATACATCCCTGTAGGCTCAAATCGCCATCCATGGCTCATATGGTCTGAAATATCGCCCATAGTTAATCGTCCTTTAAATTTGGATGTGTGTGGCGATCTAGTGACAAAAGATTCGCGCTTTTTAAATCTCTCAACGCCATCAGAAGTCTAAAGGGCGATGTACCTATCTATTAAATCCAAGCCTACAAGGACGTATTCACGGCGTGTCACAGAGTTAATAGATAGGTACATCGCCCAAACCCAGAATTGAATGCGGAGAGACTTAAAAAGCGCGAAGATTTCTGTTATCATCCGACCCCAAATTTAAAGCGACGCCTGTAACGCAAAAAGGTTAGATTGTGGAATCAATTAGAATCACAGAAATTTTCTTCTCCCTACAAGGAGAGTCATTGACTGCGGGAGTACCGACGGTATTCATACGTCTTACGGGATGTCCGCTTCGTTGTAATTACTGTGATACTGAATATGCGTTTACCGGTGGTGAGCGGATGAGTATTGAGGAAATCGCACAAAAAGTATCGACCTATGAATGTCGTCATATTTGTGTGACTGGCGGAGAGCCCTTGGCGCAAAAGCCTTGTTTAGATCTGATGACTCATCTGTGTGATATCGGATATTCGGTGTCCATTGAAACATCAGGCGCCTTAGCCATTGATGACGTTGATCCTCGCGTGGTTAAGGTGATGGATTTAAAAACACCCAATTCAGGTGAGATGGTTCGAAATCGCATGGAAAACCTGCAATTTATCAACTCTAAAGATCAGATTAAGTTCGTCATTTGTAATCAACGCGATTATCAGTGGGCAGTCATGCAAGTGCAGGAACATGGATTAAATAAAATCTGTACTGTGTTGTTCTCACCTTCATATCAAGAGCAGGATGCTACCGAGTTGGCGTCTTGGATCCTAGAGGATAATCTTGATGTTCGATTTCAAATGCAGCTGCACAAGATTTTATGGGGTAATAAACAGGGTGTCTAATTTTAAGAAAAAAGCGGTTATCCTTTTCTCGGGCGGTCTCGATTCCACTACCGTGCTTGCTCAGGCATTGGATATGGGATATTCCTGTTATCTCATGAGTTTTGATTATTCACAAAGACATAGTGTCGAAATAGAAGCCGCTAAGCGAATTGCAAAGTCATCAAATATTGTTGAGCATAAAATTATCAAACTTGATTTGTCCCAGATTGGTGGTTCAGCTTTGACCGATCTTTCTATTGATGTACCTGAGGCCGATACGGATGAATCTGCAGGTATACCCATTACTTATGTACCTGCGAGAAATACAATATTTCTATCAATAGCACTCGGTTGGGCAGAGGTTGTTGGTGCAAACCATATTTTCGTAGGGGTTAATGCAGTGGACTACTCTGGTTATCCAGATTGTCGCCCAGAGTATATTGAGTCTTTTGAACAGATGGCGAACTTAGCCACCAGAGTGGGTGTTGAAGAACATTCGCTAAAAATTGAAACGCCACTCATCGACCTGTCCAAAGCAGAAATAATTAAACTTGGACAGTCACTTAATGTCGATTATGGGCTCACAGTTTCTTGTTATCAGGCTGATGATGACCTGAGGGCCTGTGGCGTTTGTGACAGCTGTCGACTGAGAATACAGGGTTTTGAAGACGCCGGAGTCGATGATCCTACCCATTACCAATAAATCAGGTATAATACGCGCGCGCGAAAGGAAGCGGTCTGAAAAGGGTTCTCAATCTATGGTGGTTTATGTGGTGAACGTTTTTCAGAATTATTTCTAATTATTACTAATTACTTTATGAAGAATATACTTTTTAAATCACTCATCCTTGTGGCCTGATTTTTAACAGACAATCACATGGATAATTAACAGGCAGAATTTATTATGACTATGGAACGTACTTTTTCAATTATTAAACCCGATGCAGTTGCTAAAAGCGTTATTGGTGAAATTTACTCACGTTTTGAACGTGCAGGTTTAACCATTATCGCATCAAAAATGGTTCATCTATCTCAGGAACGAGCTGAAGGATTTTACGCTGAGCACAGCGAACGTCCTTTCTTTGGTGATTTAGTTAGCTTCATGACCTCAGGTCCTGTTATGGTCCAAGTCCTTGAAGGCGAAAATGCAGTACTTGCGCATCGTGAAATTCTTGGTGCAACAAACCCTGTTGAAGCACTTTCTGGCACCATACGTTCAGATTACGCTGATTCTTTGGACGAAAATGCAGTCCATGGTTCTGATGCTCTTGAATCAGCTGCTAGAGAAATTGCTTATTTCTTCAACGAAGAAGAAATCTGCCCTCGAACTCGTTAGTCACCACTACAAATTAATGTAGATGGCTTGAGAATGGCTTTAAAAATGAGCAACAGCGAAAAAATCAATTTATTAAATCTTTCATTAGACGGACTGAAGGATTTTTTTGCTGAGATCGGCGAAAAGCCATTTCGTGGCATCCAAGTATTAAAATGGATCCACCAGTACGGTGTTGATGATTTTGATGAAATGACCAATGTTTCAAAATCACTACGAGAAAAATTAAAAGAAATAGCCATCATCAGTGGTCCAGAAGTTGTTTCCCAACAGCTGTCTGATGATGGAACTGTTAAGTGGGCTCTGAAGCTTGAAAGTGGTCAGGCTATAGAAACCGTATTCATTCCTGAAAAAAATCGCGGTACTCTCTGCGTTTCATCACAAATAGGTTGTGTGGTTGATTGCAACTTTTGTTCAACGGGTAGTCAAGGATTTAATCGTAATCTAGAACTCTCTGAAATTATCGGTCAGGTTTGGCATGCCATGAAATATTTTGGTGCCGCTAAATTAACGGGCAATCGAACCATCTCAAATGTAGTTTTCATGGGAATGGGCGAACCGCTATTGAATTTCGATCCAGTTGTCGGTGCTATGAATTTGTTACTTGATGACAATGCATACGGTTTGTCTAAACGTCGCGTTACACTGAGTACTTCAGGTATTGTTCCAGCATTAGATAAATTATTGGATCACACGGATGTTGCATTGGCGCTTTCTCTTCATGCTCCAAACGATACTTTGAGAAATCAAATGGTGCCTATCAATAAAAAGTACCCAATTAAAGTATTACTGAACTCAGTCAAAAAATATTTAGATCGCTCTGCAGCTGCTCGAAAAGTGACCGTTGAATATGTGATGATTGAGGGTTTAAACGATGGTGAAAATGAGGCGAGAGAATTAGTTCAAATTTTAAAAGATATACCGAATAAAATTAACCTAATACCCTTTAATACATTTCCAGGAAATAGCTTTAAAACATCGTCTCAAAAATCAATGAAAGCCTTTGAGCAGATCCTTCAATCTAGTGGTATGATAGTGACTACAAGAAGAGCTCGTGGCGATGATATTGATGCCGCCTGTGGTCAACTTGCAGGTAAAGTGAATGACCGTACGAATCGAATGGAACGAAAAGTAAAAAAGGCTATCAAAGTAACTGATATTAGCTAAACTAATAATAATTAGAATTATTTTCAAGACTGGGGATGAAGATGAATAAAATCTATAGATCAGTACTCATTATTTTAACGTTTGTTGTATTAGTAATGGGACCGACGGCTTGCTCCACAGCATCATCATCTTTTGTGACGCCATACTCAACTGCAACAGTTAGAGAAACAGGATCAGAAGGATTTGATCGACAAAAAGCTGCCAGTACCCGATTGAGTCTTGGTTTGAGATATCTTGCTCAGGGTGATTACGATAAAGCAAAATTCAATCTCGACAAAGCCTATAAACATTACCCAGAAGGTGAAAACGTATTAAGAGGCTTTGCCTGGTACTATGAAAAAGTTTCTGAAGCGGCTTTAGCGGAACAGTACTATGAACAGGCAATGAAAATAAACAACAGAAATCCTGCTCTTCTAAATCAATATGGTGTGTTTTTATGTCGACGTGGTCAGCTTGATCAAAGTCTAGAATTATTCAATACATCGGCTAAAATTTTATCAAACAAAGATGTCAGTGGCACCTACGAAAATGCTGCGACCTGTAGTTTAAAAGCAGGGAATATAGACAAGGCTGAGAAATTTTATCGAAAAGCGCTCAATCATAACCCTGAGCAGAGAGATTCTTTACTCGGTATGGCCACTCTTGAATTTGGTAAAGCTCGATATACACGAACACGTTCTTACTTAAATCGATATGAAAAAGTATCCAGTCATACTGCACGCTCTCTCTGGTTGGCCCTTCGTACAGAGTCTCATCTAGGGAATATGAACGGTGTTGCAAGTTATGCGATAAAATTGGAACAACTTTTCCCTGATTCACAACAAACAGAAAACTATCTTGATACACGCAGCCGGTGGCTTAGATAAGTGGCAATGTCTGAGAATCAAGCTAAGGGACCTGGTCAGTTACTCATAGAAGCGAGAACCATTGCTGGATATAGTCCTGCTGATATAGCTGAGCGTCTAAATTTATCTGAGTCTGTGGTTGAGCAGCTTGAGAGCGATCATTATAGTAGCAATATCCCGGATGCCTTTATACGAGGCTATTTACGAACCTACGCGCGTCTGGTGGGACAGGATGAATCTGAAATTATTGAACTGTATTCACATATGACAGGTAACACCGCGGTACAGAGTAACTATATTCCATCAAAAGATGTACCACCGGTAAATGTGCAAATTGGAAGTCACCTACTTTGGTTCAAACTATTAAGCTTGGCTGTTGTTATTGTCATTCTAGGTTTTGGTTGGATGGCCTATAGCCAAAAGAATGTATCTGATGAGCTCACGCAACCTATCACGCAACCCAACACTCAATCTAATCAGCTATTTGAAGCTAAAAATATCACTGAGACGGTCAAGCCTAATAAAGATAATCTAACATCATCCGGTAGTCTTGCTAAAAGCACTGAGAAGACAGCGTCTAAAGCAGTCGATAACCAAGAACCATCGTCTATTAATTTACAACAGACCGAACTTGAATCTACAGAATTTACTGATTCTTCTCAAGATAGTAATCAGCAATATAAAACAGATTTCGTTGAACCTGAATCAGTTGAAATGGAACTGACCTTCATTGAAGACTGTTGGATTAAAATTACTGACTTTAATGGCGATGTTTTAGCCGTTGGACTGAAGCAGGCTGGTAGACGATTTACCATCAGTGGCATTCCTCCAGTGAAAGTTGTTTTAGGTAAACCTAGAGCGGTAGCATTGCAGTATGACAATCAATCGGTTGATTTATCAATATACCCTGCAGGCCAATCTGCACGGTTTACATTGGGTAACTAATTCATGCATCAAGAATCACCCATAAAACGTAGGGTAAGCAAAAAAATATATGTTGGTTCCGTTGCCGTAGGCGGCGATGCACCAATCTCTGTACAGAGTATGACTAATACTGATACCTGTGATGTTGCAAGCACCGTGGCTCAAATTAACGCAATTGTTGATGCAGGAGCAGATATGGTACGCGTTTCAGTGCCAACTGTTGAATCGGCCGACGCGTTTAAACTCATTCGTGCTCAGGTTGATGTACCTCTCATTGCAGACATCCATTTTAATTACAAGATAGCGCTTCAGGTGATGGAGTCTGGCGTTGATTGCTTGCGCATTAATCCGGGAAATATTGGTTCCAATCAGAGGGTGCGAGCGGTTGTCAGTATGGCCGCAGATAAAGGTATTCCCATCCGTATTGGTGTTAATGCCGGCTCACTAGAAAAAGACTTACAGGAAAAATATGGGGAACCAACTCCAGATGCGCTTGTCGAATCTGCTTTTAGACATATTGATATTCTGGATAAACTGAATTTTGATAATTATAAGATCAGCCTTAAAGCCTCTGATGTATTTATGACCGTTCATGCATATAGACAATTAGCGACTCAAATTGATCAACCCCTGCACTTGGGAATAACTGAAGCGGGTAGTTTACGCGCAGGCTCTGTAAAATCAGCCATTGGTTTGGGGATGTTACTCGCTGAAGGCATTGGAGATACAATTAGAGTGTCACTTGCCGCCGATCCGGTTGAAGAGATAAAAATTGGCTACGATATTTTAAAGAGTCTGCGTATACGTTCAAGAGGGATTAATTTAATTGCCTGTCCATCCTGTTCGAGACAGGAGTTCAATGTCATCAAAATAGTCAACGAACTGGAGTCGCGATTAGAAGACATTCAAGAAGCTCTCGATGTTGCAGTCATCGGTTGTGTAGTCAACGGTCCAGGTGAGGCATATTCAGCGGATATTGGCTTGACGGGTGGTCGCAAACGCAGTCTACTTTACGTCAATGGCGAAATGAATAGTCGTGTAAGTAATGAGCAACTGGTCGATCAACTAGAATCGTCCATTCGCCAAAAAATTGCTGAAAACATTGCTGAAAGTGATGACAAAGCAGTGCACAGTATTGAAGTTAATAATTTATAAAAGATGAGATAGCAGAGTGTCCGATCCAATTAATGCAATTCGCGGAATGAATGACATATTACCTGAACAAACAGGGATATGGCAGCAGCTTGAAGCTGTGCTGAGAGAAACACTCGCCAGCTATGGTTACGATGAAATTCGCATGCCTGTGGTTGAAAAAACACAGTTGTTTGCTCGGTCCATTGGTGCCAGCACTGACATTATCGAAAAGGAAATGTACACCTTTAATGATCGTAATGATGAAAGTTTGTCGCTGCGACCTGAGGGAACTGCTGGCTGTGTTCGAGCGGGTATCCAACATGGCTTATTGTATAACCAAGAGCAAAGACTTTGGTACATGGGACCATTGTTTCGTTATGAGCGACCACAAAAAGGTCGTTACAGACAATTTCATCAAATGGGTGCTGAAGTCTTTGGAATTGCCGGTCCGGATATCGATGCTGAATTAATTTTAATGACGGCACGCATATGGAAAAAATTGGGCATTGATCATCTGATACGATTGGAAATTAATTCCTTAGGAAGTGCTGACGCTCGAAACAACTATCGGGCTGTTCTTGTTGATTATTTTACTGAGCACAAAGATCAACTTGATGAAGATAGTATTAGGCGATTAACGGCAAATCCTCTGCGCATACTCGACAGTAAAAACCCAACAATGCAGGAGTTGATTGAGAATGCTCCTCGTTTATCAGAGCATTTGGATGAAGAATCAGCGGAGCATTTTTCAGCGCTGTGCAAACGATTAGATAGTGCAGGCATTGAATACAAGATAAACGCAAGACTCGTTCGTGGACTCGATTACTACAACCGTACGGTCTTTGAATGGATCACCGATTCTCTCGGAGCTCAGGGAGCAGTGTGTGGTGGCGGTCGTTACGATGCCCTGGTTGAACAGTTAGGAGGCAAATCAACGCCAGCTGTTGGATTTGCAATGGGTCTTGAAAGATTGGTGTCATTACTCGTAGATTTAGACCAAGAAAACTTAAAAAAACCGGATATACAGCTTTATTTAGCAAGAATGGGTGAAAAAGCCGAAATTAAGGCACTTTTAATCGCAGAAGACTTGCGAAATATCTTTCCAGGGTTGAAAATCCTCACCCACTGTGGAACGGGTAATTTTAAGAAGCAATTAAAGAAAGCAGACAAGAGTGGCGCGAAGCTCTGTTTGATTTTAGGAGACGATGAACTTAGCGAAAATAAGGTTACTGTTAAGTTTTTACGCGAACAGCGCGAACAACAGCAAATTGCCATCAATCAACTTTCACAATGGTTGGCTGATGAGAATATTCAAAATTAGTATTTAAGGATTAACACGTGGAATTTGAAACAGAAGAACAACAGATTGAAGCCATAAAAAAATGGTGGAAAGATTACGGACCCACCATTGCACTAGGACTTGTGATCGGACTGGCTGGAGTATTTGGCTATCGGTATTACGATTCTCAACAAGAAGTTCAACTCGCTAATGCATCTGACGCTTATGAGGACGTTTTAGTTCTTTTAAAAGAGCCGAATGATCATGAGAAATTCATGGCCGCTGCAGCAGCTTTCAAAAGTGAACACCAAGATAGCATCTATAACAATCTCCTTTCTTTGCAGCTTGCAAAACTGGCTGTCGATGCCGACGATCTTGGGACCGCTGCGCAACATTTAAGGGACACACTTAATAATGCTCAACATGCAACTATCGAGCATATGGTTCGAATCCGTCTTGCACGAATTCTCATTGCACAGGAACAACTCGATGAGGCGTTGACGATTATTGCAGGAGCAATTGGTGATGACTATCGTAGTTCATATGAAATGTTAAGAGGTGATGTTTGGCTTGCAAAGGGCGATAGGAATCGTGCTCGACAGGCTTATAACTCTGCCAAAGAAAAAGCTTCTGATGGACCTACGCACCCAAGTTTAGATATGTTACTTGATGATCTAGCCGGTGAAGTCTCTGTTGCTGACGTTGACATTGATAGTAAATAAGGAATAGGAAATCATTGATGAAAATGCCTGTGAGATTTTTAACCAAGTCAGTATCCTTGACACTTTTAGTAACGAGCCTTTTATTGTCCTCAGGATGTAGCTGGTTTTCGGACGACGAAGAAGAAGAGACATATCAGCCCGCACCACTTCCTAAGATAGATAAGCAGTTTAATGCACGATCAGATTGGTCGAAGCAGGTGGGTTCAGGAGTTGGTGAATTTTATAATAAGTTGTCTCCCGTTATTTATAACGGAAAGATAGTTGCTGCTGATAGTAAAGGTCTTATCAAAGCATTTAATCTTGAGACAGGCGAGGAAATTTGGTCAAGCAATGTCGAATCAGAAATCTATGGTGGTGTCGCAGCGGCTAGCGGTTTAATCGCCTTAGGAAGTACCGATGCTGAAGTGATTGTTCTTGATGCAGAGACCGGTGTTGAAAAATGGCGGAATCTCGTATCGAGCGAAGTGATTTCATCACCTGCAATTAGCGATGGAAAGGTTGTTAGTAGAACAATCGACGGCAAGTTATTTGCTATGGATTCTGAAACAGGCGAAAGAGCTTGGCTTTATGACCGCACTGTTCCGACCCTTACATTGAGAGGTACAAGTTCTATTAGTGTGGGTCGAGGAGCCGTAGTGACTGGTTTCGCAAATGGTAAGGTAGCATTATTTTTACTCGAAACGGGTCAAGCGGTTTGGGAAAAAAGAGTCGCAAATCCTTCAGGTCGCTCTGAACTTGATCGTGTCATTGATGTTGATGCAACACCTGTTATTGTTGGCGATGCTGTATATGCAGTAACATTTAATGGAAATATAGCAGCCTATAATCTAGTTGATGGTGCAGTTCTGTGGCAACGCGAATTATCTTCTTATCAGAACATGAGTGTCGGTGGACAAATTATTAGTATTACTGATTCACGAAGTAATGTGAAAGCACTTGATCGTCGTACAGGCGGTACGCTTTGGACTCAAACAAAATTGGTCGATAGGCGTCTTACTGCAACCGTAACATTCGGTGATTATATGGTTGCTGGAGATTACGAAGGATATTTACATTGGTTTGATCGCACAGATGGAGCCATTGTTTCTAGAAACTCCATGGGAGGCGGTGGCATTGTCGCTGATCCTGTAGTCCATGGGGACAAAATGTTTGTAATGACTAGAAATGGTCGTCTCACTGCATTTAGTCTTCCGAAGAAAAAATAACAGCAGTTGGTATATTGTTATGCGTCCCGTCATCGCCCTTGTTGGTCGTCCTAATGTAGGCAAGTCAACACTATTCAATCGTCTCACACGCTCAAGAGATGCACTTGTTGCCAATGAGCCTGGCTTAACCCGTGACCGCCAATATGGTCATGCAGAAATAAACAGTAGAGAATGTATCTTAATCGACACCGGTGGAATCGGTGGCGATGAAGAGGGCGTTGATAGTTTAATGGCCGGACAATCTTTGCTCGCAATGGAAGAAGCCGATGTTATTCTTTTCCTCGTTGATGCCCGTGATGGTGTCGCAGCGCAGGACGAGCTCATCGTCAAACATCTCAGAAATGTTGCAAAGCCTACATTCCTCGTAGTGAATAAAATGGATGGTATGGATGCTGCTGCTGTGCTACCTGATTTCTATAGTCTAGGTTTTGGTGAACCTTATGGTATAGCGGCAACTCATGGTCGAGGTGTAAAACAACTTCTTGAAATGGTACAGGATGAGTTTCCAGAAGCTGAAATTGTTGAAGAGGACGAGTCAGACGATACCGTTAGGCCAATCAAGCTTGCGATAGTTGGAAGACCCAATGTTGGGAAATCAACTTTAGTAAATCGCATGCTCGGTGAAGAGCGCGTTATTGTCTATGATATGCCGGGCACTACGCGTGATTCAATCTACATAGAAATGGAAAGACGCGGCACATCCTATACACTCATTGACACGGCAGGAGTTCGACGTCGCGGTAAGGTGAAGGAAACTGTTGAAAAATTCTCGGTGATAAAAACTCTTCAAGCCATTGATGATGCAAATGTTGTGATTATGCTTCTTGATGCCAGAGAAGGAATTGTCGAGCAAGATATGTCTTTGCTTGGATACATTATTGATTCTGGTCGCTCATTAGTCCTTGCTGTAAACAAATGGGATGGAATGGAGCCAACGGCTCGTCATGATGTAAAGCATGAGTTAAAAAGGCGACTGATGTTTGCTGATTTTGCTGAATGGTTTTACATTTCAGCTCTTTATGGAACGGCCGTGGGAGATTTATTTAAAGCTGTCGATGATGCTTACAAATCTGCACGAGTGAAAATGGTTACAAAACAGTTGACCGATTGGCTCGCCGAAGCACAAGAACGTCATGCCACACCATTGGTTCGTGGTCGCCGAATAAAGATGCGTTATGCACATGCGGGTGGTCATAACCCCCCAAGAATTGTCATTCATGGAAATCAATTGAAACGGCTATCTGATACCTATATTCGATATCTCAATGGTTTTTTCCGTAAGAAGCTTAAGCTAGTTGGAACGCCTATTAAGTTTGAGTGGAAAGAGGGCGCTAATCCGTTTGAAGGTCGACGAAACAAACTGACACCACTGCAATCTTATAAACGTTCAAAAAAAGAGCAGAGTAATAAAAAGAAATGAAGCTAAAACGAACAATACGCTATGCACTCATTGTTATTATTTTACTGGTAATCCTAGTTTTAACTTTTGGTCCAGGCTATCTCGACAAAAGTCAGAACAAAGTACTACCACATAGCCCATTTAATATTTCTCAACAGGCCATTGAATTGCACCAGTCTTTGCAAATTGGCGATCTTCATGCAGACACTTCATTGTGGAAACGTGATTTATTAGAAAAAATTGAGAATGGTCATGTTGATATCCCTCGTCTGAGCGAAGGTAATGTTGCAGTGCAGATGTTTACTGCCGTGACCAAGGTACCGGCTGGAATTAATTACGAGAAAAACTCAACTGAAGCCAGGGATCTGGTTCAGTTGATTGCAATTCTAGAACGCTGGCCTGTGAACAGTTGGTCGAGCCTAACCCAGCGCGCTCTTCATCAGGTTAGTAACATCCGCTCTCTTGAGAAAGAAGCGCCTGAGAAATTTAAGTTTATTTTATCAGCAAAAGACCTCGCGACTCATCTTGGTAAAAGAGCAACAGGTTCCAGCATTGTCGGTGGCATGATGGGTACAGAAGGTTCTCATGCACTTGACGGCGACTTAGAAAATATCAAAGTACTTTTCGATGCTGGGTATCGGATGATGAGTCTTCATCATTTTTTTGATAATAAATTAGGTGGTTCATTGCATGGAGAATCGACCGCTGGATTAACTGAGTTTGGTAAACAGGCGGTGTTAAAAATGAACCAGCTTGAGGTGATGATCGATGTTTCTCATTCATCTGAGGCTGTTGTTGAAGATGTTCTGGCCATCACTTCAAGACCTCTGATTGTGAGTCATACGGGTATACGCGGTCATTGTGATCTGAAACGAAATATTCATGATCCATTGATGCAAAAAATTGCTAAATCTGGTGGACTCATTGGCGTGGGTTATTGGGAAGGGGCTGTTTGTGAAGCCACACCCAAAAATATCGTTGCTGCAATTCGATATGCTATTGATCTACTCGGTGAAGATCATGTAGCTCTTGGTTCTGACTTTGATGGTGCAACTACGACGCCTTTTGATACCTCTGAACTTGCGATTCTTACTGAAGAAATGCTGGTAGCCGGATTTACTGAGATTGAAATTCGGAAAGTCATGGGTGCTAATATGATGCGCTATTTTGCTGAGAACCTACCTGCTGGGTGAAATAAATTTCCTGCTTTTCCAGAGTTCTAATGCCAGCCCCTTATAATCTGGGGGCGTGCGAGTACGTCCCTGTAAACTTCCTTCGGCATCCATGCCTCAGAGACCCCAGATTATAAGGGGCTGGCATTAGAACTCTTGCATCTTGTTTAATTTGATAGGGTGATGGGCGTC
>JAUUZN010000030.1 GCA_030589945.1 Gammaproteobacteria bacterium
CCGACAGACAGGCCGTGGGTGGCGAAATTAAATATTTTGGTGATGGGATCTTATTTTTTGGATTGGTTGATTATGATATTTTCCATTCTGAACTGAACGCTGTCCTTTTGTCTGGTTCATACACCAGTGAAAACAGGACACGCTTCCATGTATCGTTCAACCATCGAAAAAGCCCCTACATTAGTACTAGAAACGCATTAATAGGCCAGTCAGCAGATAGTCTTGAAGAGCTTCAAAACCTCTTTATTACTGATGAGGAAATTCTAGACTTAGCTGCCGATAGAACATTAGAAAGCGATACTGCAACGTTGCAGATCAGTACGCCCATTAACGACTTATTAGACGTCAGTGGTAGTGTCACCTGGTTTGCATTATCGGGCGCTCCGGCTTCAGGGGGTGTTCCAGAAATTATTGAACCAGGGGATCAGTTATATTTTAATTTGTATTTACGTCAGCGGAATATTTATAGTAAGTCTGATTCAAGTCAACTGGGCATTAGAGTCTCGCAGTTGAATACCTCTGATGTAACTTCTTTTTATATCAGTAGCCAATACCGATGGGATAAGGCGTGGAGCGTCAGTGGTAAGCTGAGATATGATGATCGTCAAAACCACAATGGTGGCGGTCAGCAAAATATTGCCCCCAGTATGCGGTTGCAGTATCAAAATAAACAACATTATTTATACGCAGACATTGGTGCAATTCTATATACCAATCAGGTGGAAGGACGGGATGATGTTAATACCGATATTTATTATCTGTACATGGGCTATCGATATTATTTTTAGGCACGACTATTATAAGTCAATTATAGTTTTAAAAATGGCTTTACCAAATACAAATATAGTCTAGCTCATTTTCTTTTAGAAACGCTTCTGCATTTTTCCCCTGCAACATTGCCAAACTACTAAAGCTACCAGCGACTAAGCAGCTTGATGCAAAGGTGGTAATAGAGCGTGGCGCATCTTCAATTGGATAACCCGTTTTCGGATTTAGGATATGGCCATAAAGTTTGCCTTTATATTGCAAATGTCTTTTTGTATTGCCACTGGTTGCAACACTGCCATGTAGAATATTTATGATTGAATCTGTTTGTTGATCATTGGACGCAGATTCAACACCAACAATCCATTTTTGATGTTGCTCATCTAATTTTACTGCGCTGATATCTCCGCCATAATTAACCAGATAGCTTGATTTTGATTCACTACAAATAGGCCGAAGTAGATTGCTGACTTGATCCACCGCATATTCTTTACCAACACCACCGAAATCAATCTCTGTATTGTTCGGGCAACGAAAAGAATGATCATCATATTCAAGTAACTTAAATCCAATGTGGGGCAGTACGTCTCTGATTTCAGATTCTGTTGGAGGTTGTGCATTTTTTTCAAAACGCCAAACCTTTCTTAGTGCACCAGAGGTGATGTCGAATAAGCCGTCACTGAGTTGGTGAATGTTCTTCGCATATTCCAACAGATTAAAGGTTTCACTGTCTATTGGGACAGTGCGCCCACGGCTGTTATTCATTTGAGCGACCAGGTTGTTTTTTATGTAACGGCTATATTTTGATTCGATTCGCCGAGTTTCTGACATGGCAATCTTTGCAATCCGCTTTATTAATTTGGCATCGAGATTTCGAACTAAAATCTCACAGGGGCTTGCCATCGCATTAAACGATATTTTGGCAAAATCAGTATGCATGGATATCTGAAAGTTTTGCATTGAGGATCCATCTGAGATAAAAAACTAGATTGTCAGGAAGTATAACTCATAAAGAATTAACTCTAGTCGTTAGATGCAAAAAAGGGCATTAAAAAACAATGCCCCTTTTTGCTACTCATTTAAAAGTTTTTCTATAAAGTATGAATCTAGAATATATGAACCTAAAATATATAGTTAAATTGTAAAATAATGGCTTCAACGTCAGGATAAAGATCGAACCCTTGTAAATTTTCTATACCCGTTACTTGATTGGCCGCACTGTTACTTTGCTGGTAATACTCGAGTCTAACTTCGGCCCGTGAATCGCCATTAACTTTAAATCCATATTTCAATCCCACAGTAACCGCGTTCATTTCTCCTAAACGATAGTCGGCACTCGCATATTCAGGCAATGGTGCGGAGTCCGCTAGAAATGGCGTATAAAATTCTGCAGCATCCTGTTGATAAAATCTCAAATGGGGTTCCCAGAAAGAGTCATTATCAGCAAAGAAGTGCCATCGAAGATCAATCGTGTTGGATTTAATCTCCCAGTCATTACTGAGATAGCGGTAGGATAAATTGAGTATCGAATCATCTAAATGATATTTCATCAGACCAAAGAGTGAATTTTGAACCCGTGAGTCAGGTCTGTTTTCATAGACTAGATCTTGAGTTTCGCCTAATAGGTCAACGACACTGAGTATTTTAAATGGGTCAGTGAGGTAGCCACTGGTATTAGCATAGCCATAATTGAATTGAACTAACATTTTGCGGCTGATCACCTGTGTCCAACCAATCAATAATTCAGATGTTGTGGTGGTATCAGAAGAATCTGATCGGGTGAGATCAAATGCAGTCCAGTAGTCATCGCGACTAGCAAATTGACCTTGGTCAACCACCATTGATGAAAAGGCGATTGGAATTTTACCCTCTGGATTATATTGATCAACACCAAGGGAAAGGCCCACAGCAAGTGTAGAGTTTTTATTGTAAAAATCGAAAGCTAATTCGCCATTGGCGCTAATGGATTGATAGTCATATTCCTTGGATAAATTGCTACCTACTGTGTAGCGGCTTTGTTCGGTTATCGCATCGGTCCATGATACATTGAATTGGACACGTGTATCCCTAAAGGTATCATCAAGGGGAGTACTATTTGCAGCGGTATCGAATTGCCCCTTACCCGAAGGTCGGGTAAATGTTTGTACATTGCTTTGCTCAATTGCGCCATTTGCAGATGCGCCTGTAAGGGTATCTAATACTAGCTTTAGGCTCAGTTTTTGAGAGTCCCCATAAATTTTGTCCGCAGTGGTAATAACTTCAAATGCACTAACGCGATCAACTTCAGAATAGGTGAGAATGGAAGCAGAATACTGCCAGTCGTCGTCATTATTAGTTTCAATTGCATTGGCTGCAACGTTACCACCTATTAGGGCCGTCGCTGCCAGTACGAGCTTTTCAGCGAGAAGCGATTTTTTAGTTACAGCCACAGCCACCTCCAGCGAAACTGCGGCCACCACTGGACGCTTCCTTACTAAAATAAATATGATCATCAATGGACTGATCGAGTGGGGAAGAATTAATAGCCATTTCTGGTTTTGAGAGTAAATCTCTATCCCATGGATCGACGCCCATTGTGGAGCAACCGGATATAAAAACTAATGACAAAACGGTCATTGATTTTAAAATTTTGGAGTTAAATTGCATAGTTGTTTCCTGTTATATATTTAGAACGCCGCCTTAATGGCCTGTTCATATTTTTTAATTTTTTGTTCAAAAAATCCGGTGTGTCGAGAGATGATTTTTCCATGTTTATTGAATATTATACTACTCGGCATGCCTTTAATTTTATACTGTTTAGGCAGTAATCCTTCAGGGTCGTAGTGGACCATAAATTGAGCAGGATTTTTGTTTAGAAACTCATCAGCCAAATTTCTTTGTTTGTCGAGGTTAACTGCAATGATGATAAATTCATCCGAAGAATATTTATTATGCAATTGGTTCATCCAAGGAAATGATTTTCGACAAGGGACGCACCAAGAAGCCCAAAAATCGAGATAGACGACTTTGCCACGATATTGCTCAATGTTGAAGTTTTCAGACACAAAGTCTGATTTGGGACTTGCGAATGATGCAGAGCTCAATCCAATCATGACTAGCAATATGAATAGGCGATGTCTGATAATTTTGTTCTTGAGCATAAAGTTCCTAAGCATAAAAAACGACCAATCTTAATATTAAGGATGTTAGAGGGTATTTATTAAGGAAATATTAAGTTAGCCATAAGTTTAACAGGAACAATGGAACGTTTTATTAGCTTAATCAAGATTTGTTTTAGGTATCGGTAATCATTCAGTGAACAATAAAGTAAAGTTTCTACTGTTTTCGATCGATAATCTAATAAATTCAGTGATTTACGCTTCCACTTGAGTGGCAATAAAGTTAAACTCTTGGTTACTATTGGCAGTAATTTTCACTTCTTTATTCTTGATTTAATACTTGGTTGAATACTTAGTTAAATAATGGACAGTTAAAGGGGATAGTCCTGAGTACATTACTGGCACAATTTCAAAAGTCCAAGGTTGGCACTCAAATAGGTATTTCGTTTCAAACGGATGGCGTTTCTGTCTGTGTTGTTCAGCCTTCTACTGAACATTTTAAAGTAACGCACTGTGCTAGTCTTAATGGAAAAAAATCACACGCTGACCTACTCAAAGAGCTCATCGACGAGCATTCAATACCAAAGGGACGAGCGACGTTAGTTCTTCCTGTTAGAGACCATAAAATCCATAAGCTCGCACGACCTTCAGTGGACGAGGCTGAGATGCACCAGTCAGTGAAGTGGTTATTAAAAGATCGCCTTGATTACGGGACCGAAGATGCTGTTGTGGAGGTCATTGATTATCCACCCGGTTGCCAGCTAGATGATCAAATTATGGTGGTTGAAACAAGTCGGAAAAAGCTGGCTAAGAACATCAATATCATTGAAGAGGTAGGGCTGGAGTTAGTGGCCATTGATATTGCAGAATTATCATTGGGCGATATTTTGCAGAACTATCCTGGAATCGAAAAGGGACTGGCTCTGGTACTTGATCATGAAGAGGGTGCTACCTTACTGGTGTATCGAGGAGAGTATCTCTATTTGATTAGAAAGCTCACGGGTATTCGGGATTTTATTTCTTGTTTGCCGGCTGAGGGCAACATGATGATGGCCGATTCTCTATTGCTTGAAATTCAAAGAACGCTCGATTATTACGACGCGCAAATGCGCCAGCCGCCGCTAGCCGGTATCCTATTGGCGCCTAGTTTTGCCGACATCAGCCCATTGGCTGAGTATCTGGATAAAAACCTTTCTATTAAGGTTGAATGTCTTGATATCAATCAGATGCTCGACTTGCCTTCGCCATTATCTCCAGCCGAGCAACATGATTGTTTGGCAGCCTGTGCCGGATCATTCAGAACAGAGTCTGATTCGTGAAACAGCGAATTAATTTTTATACCGATGATTTTAAGCCCAAGCGAGAATATCTCACTCTTGAAAATATGATGATGGCCTGGTTTGCTGCCATTATACTGGTATTGGCATTGTACAATCTAGAATCAAAGAAAGTGACCATTGCTAAAACCAATTACCAGATGGCAGAAAAAAGAGAGCAACATCAGCAACGACAACTTCAGAGTTTACAAAGTAGTTTTGCCGAACGTGGTGATGCGGTTGTTTTGGAAAAAACGCTGGAGGCATTTCAAGCCAATTTAGTGCAACGTGAATTTGTGCTTGAGCAACTCGGTTTGAAGGCCGATGGCATGGCCAAAGGTGTCGCGAGTTTGATGAGAGACTTGGCTGATAGGCCTATTAAGGACCTGTGGTTAACAGAAATAGAAATTAATCAGGGGCAACTGAGTCTTTCTGGTCTCACCAAAGATGTTGAAAAAATACCTCAACTGATTAAACGGTTACAAAAATTAAAATCCATCCATGACAGGCGTTTCGCACGTCTAGCGGTCAATCAAGTAGAAGATCAAAAAGGTATGCTGTCCTTTACCTTGCAAAGTACTAATCAGGTTATTGGGCAGGATGAGAAAAAAGGGCGTTCACGATGAATGAACTTTGGCTAAATACGAAAGAAAAAATTGCTGCGTTAAATCAACGTGAAAAAATTCTGGTATTAATTACCGGGTTGATTTTATTGCCAGGACTGATTGATTATTTCTTACTTCAGCCGCAACGTGATGAGACCACAAAATGGAACTTACAGACTACGGCCGTCAATCAACGCCTCGTTTCATTTACTACTCAGCAGGAAGAGCTTTTAATTGAAATTCAAAATGATCCGGCGATGGATCTTAGCCGTCGGATTGATGGAGTTAAGCGAGCATTAGCCGTTACAAAAAAAGCGATGATTGATTACACCAACACTCTTATTGCTCCAGAAAAAATGGCATCAATGCTTGAAAATATGTTGCATGAACGTGGTGAGTTAAAGCTCATTAGTCTGGAAAACTTACCGGTGGCACCGCTATTTGGTGAGCAGCAAGATCAACAAGAGCCCGATGAAGAGAAAGGGGCTGATATTTTCGGTCTCTATCGCCACGGTATCCGTCTAGAGTTTAAAGGTAATTACATGAACACCATGGAATATCTTGAAGACTTAGAGTTGCTCCCTTGGAAGTTTTATTGGGACAGGTTTAGTTACGAAGTTCAACAACATCCATCGGCTATCATTACTATAAATATTTATACACTGAGCACCAGTCATTGGTGGATAGGTGATAAAGGTGAGTGATCTAAATATGAGAAAAACTCAAAGCATAGTGAAATTGATTGTTGTTCTGAGTGTTTTAATATCGCCCATAGCTTTGGCTGGGGATAAACAATTTAGTGATCCAACAAAGCCACCCGCATATGCCAAGCCACAAAAAGGCAAAAAAGCAGTCACTCATTTTAAATTAACAGAAATACGAATAACTGAGGATAACCGGCAGGTTGTCATTAATGGGCGTCGCCTGAAAAAAGGTCAATCCATTGGCAAATATCGAGTTAAAAAAATTGACGTTGGTTATGTAATCCTTGCCAACAGCCAAGCATCAATACGATTAAATTTAATTAGGAATCCTATCATTAGGAAAAAATTATGACCCTAACTGATCTAACACAGCGAAAGATTGAGTCACAAAAAACAAATCATCAATCGCATCTTAAATGGCTACTTTTGCCTCTATGTTTAACGCTGTTTGGTTGTGAAACAACATCTAAAAAAATAGAGCCAACATTAATGGAGCAACAGCTCGATGAAATGTTACTGCAACAACAAAAAGCCGAACAACAATCTTTGCAACAGCCTCCAGCAGAAGTTCAACAGGCACTTATTCCAGCCATGCCAAGCATGGATCTTACTGAAGAGCCAGAAGAGCGATTTGATTTGGCAGTTAATAATTCTCCTGCTAGAGAATTCTTCATTGGTCTCGTTGAAGGAACATCTTGGAACGCAGTAGTATCTCCAAATGTTGAAGGAAAAATTACTCTTGATCTAAAAGATGTCACCGTGAGTCTGGTGATGGACATAGTGAGAGACATTTATGGTTTTGAGTATGAGATTAATCAAAATGTTTATCAAATTTATCCTGCGACACTGAAAACAGTGATTTTCTCGGTGAACTATTTAAATGTAAAGCGCAGTGGTAGTTCTGTGATAAGAGTTAATTCTGGAGAGGTCGCCGATAATTATAGTAGTGGGCCTACTAATAATAGAGGCAATACTTCGAGTAACCAAAATCGTCAAGGTGGTGGTAATAATTCAGACAATCAACACAGCACACAAATTGAAACGAGTTCTGAGAGTAACTTTTGGGGAGAACTTGAAGCAACATTGAGATTATTAATCTCAGCGAATCCCAAAGCACAGATTATGGCGAGTCCCCAAACCAGTACGGTCATCGTTCGCGCCTTACCTGCTGAATTGAGAACAATTTCGGATTATCTGGGTACCATTCAAAAAGTGATGAATAGGCAAGTACTTATTGAGGCACGAATTCTAGAAGTGATTTTAGGAGACAGCTTTCAAGCAGGAATTGACTGGTCTTCAATTGCAAGTGTGAATTCCGGTAACGAGATGATCTTCACACAAAATGGCCGAACCGTTCAGAGTGCTAGCGCCACGAATCTGTCTGCTGGTATTTTTAATGTCAGCTATCAGGATAGTAATTTTAATCTAATGATCGATTTACTTGAGACTCAAGGGCTTGTACAGGTACTTTCAAGTCCGAGAATCTCTACACTTAATAATCAAAAGGCGGTCATTAAAGTAGGCACAGATGAGTTTTTTGTTACCGATATTTCGTCCACAACGGTCGCAGGTGCTGGTGCATCAACCACGTCGCCGGATGTTACCTTAACGCCTTTTTTCTCTGGTATTGCACTAGATGTGACGCCACAAATTGATCAGGATAATAATATTATTCTTCACGTTCACCCTTCGATCAGTGAAGTGGCTGATCAGGAAAAATTACTGACTTTGGGCGACGACCAAATTAATCTGCCTTTGGCAAAAAGCACCATTAGAGAATCGGATAGCATCATTCGCGCACGAAGTGGTGAAGTGGTGGTGATTGGCGGTCTCATGCAATCAATGACTAATGATTCCGACTCGGGAATTCCGTTACTGAAAGACGTTGCTGGACTCGGTAATTTGTTTAAACAAACAAACATGAAAAATCGTAAAACTGAACTGATCATCTTAATTCGACCAATCATTGTTGATGATACTACCTACGGCAAATATTTAAATAATTCAAAACGTCGGGTTGGCAACATGGGAATCAACGGTAGATAGTCTGATGTATCTTTATCACTTTGGCCTGAGCGAACTGCCATTTAACTTAACACCCGATACGGACTTTTATTGTGAATTACCCGTCTATAGAGATGCGATGAATGTGCTTCGTGTGGCTATAGAGTCGGGAGAAGGTTTCGTTAAGGTGATTGGCGAAGTAGGTACCGGAAAAACCATGCTTTGCCGCATGCTACTGAACTATCTTGAAAAGCGAGCTCAGTGTGCCTATTTACCCAACCCATATTTAAGCCCCAATGAATTACGGCTTGCCCTGGCATCTGAATTATCCATACGTGTTGCTCGAACCATCGATCAATATCAATTAACAGAAAAAATTAATCGTAAAATTCTCAAGCTTCATGAGAAGGGTAAACCAGTGATTGTAATTGTGGATGAAGCACAGGCTCTACCTAAAGAAACATTGGAAGCATTACGTTTATTTACTAACCTTGAAACCGAAAAGAAAAAGCTTTTGCAAGTCGTGCTCTTTGCTCAGCCTGAACTTGATGCGCGTCTTGCTCAACCTGACTTACGACAACTTCGCCAACGGATATCTTTTTCAACTAATTTACGTCCTCTCGATCTAACATCGATACAAGTTTATCTCAGTCACCGTTTAAAGGCGGCAGGATTTACCACTGAACGGATCCCCGGAGGAGAGTTATTTACAAAATCTGCGATAAAAGTACTGCTGCGAAATAGCAGAGGCATTCCTCGATTAGTTAATGTTCTGGCCCACAAATCGTTGATGCTCGCCTATGGCCATGGAAAGTTTATCATTGAAGCTGCAGACGTTAGAGCAGCAGCTAGAGATACTGATGACGTGAGTTTTAAAAGTTGGTGGTTGGGTCTACTCATTGCCCTTGGACTCAGTGGCAGCCTTTATGGCGTAGTACTTTCTGGGTGGTTGCCATGAGCGTAATTAATCAGATGTTAAAGGATTTAGACCAACGCCAATCGCAGTCTGAACCTCTTCCAGAATCTACCTTGTCGGCTGCAAGTTATTTGTCAGAAAGGCGAGGCGATTCAAGACGGTTTATTAATATCGGCTTGATTTCAATTTTGATATTTATAATGATAGCGAGTTATTTTTTCTATCAACCGACAGTGCAAACTGCAATTAACAATAAAGCTGCAGACAATTTACAGTCTATCTCTGAACCTTCATCAGAAAAATTGGCAAACCAGACAATAGACAGCTACCCAGCACCGATTCTAGCCGTTGAAACGAATGCGATAACAAAAGAACCGCCAGAGAGTCTAATGACAGTCCGTGGTGATAAGAAAGAGGTAGAACTGCAAACTCAGGCAGCAACTAACATTCTTTCAGTGTCGAATAGTTCGGTTGCTGAAAAAGTAGAACCAGCTTCAGTTATTAAATCGCTTGCAGTTGTTGATGTAAATATTAGAACATCGCAATTGTACAGGGCTGCTCAAAAAAGTATTGAGTCTAGCGATTATGAAAAAGCTTTGGGCGAATTACAGAAGGCTCTCTCTTTAGACGCTTCATTGCATAAGGCTCGAATATTGCGATATTCGCTATTACTCCAAACTCAACAACTAACCGGTCTTGAAGAGCAGCTCAAAATTAGTATAACCAACTGGCCTGCTGTTTATCAATATCGACAATTACAGGCAAGAATACTGAGCCAAAAAGGGCAGCAACAAAGTGCATTCGATTTGTTAGCGGCAAATGTCCCACGACTGCAACCGAAGGTGAAAGCAAGTTTGGAATTTCATGCATTGTTGGCCTATTTGGCTCAGCAGACTTCCAACGATGCGATGGCGATTAGACAGTATCAACTACTTCTTCAACAGCAGTCGAGTCGCAGCGAATGGTGGTTGGGTCTGGCGGTCTCTAAAGAACGGCTTGGCGAAAAATCCGCAGCATTAAGAGCTTATCGGCAGAGTATATCGAGACCAGGGTTAGCACAAAATGTTCAGCAGTACGCAAAACAACGCATTAAAATTTTACAGGGATACTAATGGCTGAAGCACCTAAAAAACTTCGTTTAGGAGACTTGCTAGTACAGGAAGGAGTCATCACTGAAGATCAGCTGATGTCAGCCTTGGCCGAGCAAAAAGTTTCTGGGCGCAAACTCGGCAAAACATTAATTGATTTAGAGTTTGTTGAAGAAAATCAACTCCTCACACTTCTTGCCGAGCAGTTGAAGGTTCCTTTCATCAATCTTGAAATGTATGACCTACGGGTTGAAGTGGTGCAGTTACTGCCAGAAGTTCAGGCGCGACGTTTTCGTGTGATTGTTTTAGAAGAGCGCTCCAATAGCCTGTTAATTGGTATGTCTGATCCAACGGATATTTATGCGGTTGACGATCTACAACAAATATTAGGTAAGACTTTAGAAATCGCCGTAGTGCGCGAAGCAGAGTTACTCAATGCCATTGATACGGTCTATCGGCGTACTCAGGAGATTCAAGATCTCGCAGGACGATTAGACGAAGAACTCACCGATGGTGATTTTAGTCTGGCACAACTCGAAGATGACAGCGACGTTTCTAACGCGCCTGTGGTTCGATTGTTGCGGACGGTTTTTGAAGATGCAGTGAAGGCTAATGCTTCAGACATTCACATAGAGCCCGATGAGCACGTGGTGCGAATTCGTCAACGAATTGATGGTGTATTACAAGAGCAGGTGATGAATGAAACACGCATCGCATCTGCTTTGGTCTTAAGATTAAAATTAATGGCAGGTCTTGATATCTCAGAAAAAAGATTGCCACAGGACGGTCGTTTTAACATTAAAGTTGCTGAGAGTAGCATTGATGTTCGGCTATCAACCATGCCCGTACAGTATGGTGAGTCAGTGGTCATGAGACTGCTCGATCAGGGCTCGGCCATGTTGAGTCTTGAACAATTAGGCATGCCCAAAGATATCTCTAATTTATTCAGAGAGCAGGTGCATAGTCCTCATGGAATGGTATTAGTAACTGGGCCAACAGGCTCTGGTAAAACCACTACGTTATATGCAGCACTGAATGAACTTAATAACCCGAGCAAAAAAATAATCACCGTTGAAGATCCGGTGGAATATCGTCTGCCACGAGTGAACCAGGTACAGATTAATAATCGCATTGAGTTAAATTTTGCTCGTGTCCTTAGGGCGGCACTGCGCCAAGATCCAGACATCATACTGGTGGGTGAAATGCGTGACAAAGAAACGGTTGAAATTGGTATCCGAGCTTCATTAACGGGTCACCTTGTACTCTCAACCTTGCACACCAATGATGCAATCAGTACTGCAATGCGACTCATTGATATGGGAATTGAACCCTATCTTGCTGCGTCCTCATTGCGCGCCATAATCGCTCAGAGATTAATGCGTAAAATTTGTGATAGCTGCAAGACAGAGCAAGACATGGCGAGTTTGCAAAAAGATTTATTATTCGCAAGTCACTTAGCAGATAATCTACAAAGTCATACCTTTTATACGGGCAATGGTTGTCATAATTGTAACGGTACTGGCTATAAAGGACGCCTCGGAATATACGAATTTTTAGAGCTTGATGAAGACGCATCAAAGGCGTTGCAAATTGGTGACAACGATGCATTTAGGGACGCAGCAATAAGACAGCCCAGTTATTGTTCGTTATCAGAATCTGCAATGAAGCTTGCCATGGAGGGTGTTACTTCTCTTGAAGAAGTATTCCGTGTCACTGAAGCGGTAAGCGATAGATCGGTGGTTGAGCATGACTAGTTTCGCCTACACAGGCCGCAACGATCAGGGCGCCAAAGTGTCAGGCGTTCGTGAGGCAGGCTCAGAAAACGAGCTTGCAGGATTACTGATTGCAGAAGGTGTGGTGCCAACAAAAATTGAAGATGAGGCGAAAAGCACAAAAATAGATTTTGATGTGATGTCTCTGTTTAAATCAAAGGGTAAGGTAACTCTAGACGAACTGATCATTTTTTGTCGTCAGATGTATTCTTTGATGAAAGCTGGAGTGCCGATGATCCAGGCCTTGAAAGGTCTGAGTACTTCAAGTCGGAACGAATTATTAAAAGAAGGTCTTGAAGATGTGGTACGAAATCTTGAAGGCGGTTTGAGTCTAGCGGCATCGATGCAAACCCGTGAAGATATTTTCGATAATTTGTTTATGAGTATGATCCATGTTGGTGAGAACACAGGCCAACTGGACACCGCTTTCAAACAGCTTGCAGACTATTTAGAAATGGAACGTGAAACACGTAAACGCATCAAACAGGCAGTGCGATATCCAACCATGGTGCTTGCTGCAATATCAATTGCAATTGTTGTTATCAATATTGTGGTGATCCCAGCCTTCGCTTCATTTTTTGCAAGATTTGATGCTGAATTGCCTTGGCAGACGCAAGTTCTTATAGCGACATCAGCATTTTTTATAGACTATGGCTGGTTCATGTTAATTGCTTTGGTAGCCTCATACTTTGGTTTTAAACATTACATTAATACTGAAGAAGGTGAATATCGATGGGACCGTTTTAAATTAAAGGCGCCACTTATTGGTGGTATTTTTGAGCGTATTGCGTTGGGTCGGTTTTCGCGGACTTTTTCCATGACCTACAGAACAGGAGTACCTATTTTACAGGCCCTGGTGGTCGTGGCAAATGCAGCGGGGAATGCATACATCCGAAAATTTGTCAGCGATATGCGCGGTAAAATTGAACGAGGCGACACTCTGACTCGCGCAGCATCGAGTTCCGGCATGTTTACGCCCTTAGTCATACAAATGCTATCGGTAGGAGAAGAGACGGGAGCGCTCGACAGTCTAATGGATCAGGTTGCTGACTTTTATGAAGAAGAAGTTGATTATGACTTGAAGAATTTAAGTGATGCCATCGAACCTATCTTAATTGTGGTAATGGGTGTTCTGGTGTTGATCGTTGCCTTAGGTGTATTTTTGCCGATGTGGGATTTGGCATCGGCAATGAAAGGCTAATTTATGGTCAGCCGGCAGGAAAATAACCGGCCACGTTCGAGCATATTTGAAATAGGCGTGAGTATCATATTGTTATTGCTGGTTTTATTTGTTGCAGCACCATTGTTTGAACGAATGATGCAAAATTTTGAAAAAACAGCGGTAAAACAGCTGGTGAGTCAACTCAATAGCGCTGCGCAATTTAAGTTGGCTGAGTACGTGGCTCTTGATAAGTTGAAGTCATTGCCCAAGCAGATCAGTGGCAACCCAATTGCTTGGTTAGATGCTGAAGATATTATTGGTTGGGATGGGTATTTAGGCGAGGTAGTAAGGGTCGATTTTAATCAGCTTACAGCGCAAAGTTGGCAATATGATCAGACTACAAGACGTTTGATTTACAAGGTGGAATATATCGACGGGCTCAACAATGATGATCCCATCAAAGACAGAATCCAATATCGATTTGTATTGGACTTTGTAGATTATGATAATGATGGTGTGTTTGATGATGACGTCGATACCATCAGTGGTTTAAGGGTTGAAGCAGTGTATCCATATCAATGGGTTCAAGGTTAGAACGAATTTAAAATTATATTTTTAAAAGGAGAATAGCATGAGGGTAGTGAGTAAAGGTTTTACCCTGATTGAATTGGTAACCGTAATTGTGATTCTTGGAATATTGGCAGTTTTTGCATTACCGAGATTTGCCAATGTGACGGAACAGGCACATGACTCTTCCATTGAAGGGGTAAAGGGGGCATTAGCCGCCGGTGTGGCAATTGTTCACGCTCAGTGGGTTGCTAATGGACAGCCGACAGCCGACCCAGAACGGGACAATATTATTGGTTTCGGTCGAGGCGATGTGGATGTTAGCAGCAATGGCTGGCCAACAGGTGTCAATGGCTCAAATAATCCAAGTATGGACGCAACTCGCTGTATTGAGTTGTGGAATGGAGTATTACAGGCTGGAGCACCAGTGGTGAACACCACGGGAAATGTTGATTATCAAGTATCAGCTCCTGGTGGTGATTGTGTGTTTACCTACAGCCGTGACAATAGTGGCTCAAACATCATTTATGATGCTGATACTGGTGAGGTTACGGGACTGATTTTTTAAGTACAATATTAAAGTGGGTCTTTTAAAGGTTTTTGTATTATTTATGAAATGTGACTCAGGTCATAGTTCAAACTGTTAAAAGTGGTTATATTGACCATCAGTACGTCCAGTAAAAGTAAATTTTTGCTGTTTTGTTTCAAAGTTAGCAATAAACTAGAAGTATTGTTCGCATATTATTGATTTTTAAGCTGTATTTATTTTTTTAATCTGTTATATATAGCTCTATGTAGTACAGGATATGCATATTTTACAAAGCTCAGCCCTTTAATTTAGGGCAATATAAAAAGGAATAGAAAAATGAGAAAGCAACAGTCGGGTTTTACTTTAATTGAACTAGTCATGGTGATTGTGATTTTAGGTATTTTAGCAGCCTTTGCTTTACCTAAATTTGCAGATTTATCGGGCGAAGCTGAACTTGCATCAGCAAGAGGCGGCTTAGGCGCAGTTAAATCGTCGGCAGGTATCGCACATGCTGCATTTTTGGCGGGAGGGTCAACAGACCCAACGATTGAAGGAGCAACCTATGTAATGGTAAATGGTTATCCTGGAAGTGAAGATATTGACGTACTTGCTAATCTTGATGGTTTTACAGTCGTAGATACTAGCGCTACACTTGCAACAATTACGTTAACAGGTTCAAGTTGTGTATTTACTTACACAGAAGCTGCAGCAAATGCAGCACCAACATTTTCATCTGTTAGCTGCCCATAGCTTATGGATATAGTCTGACTTTTATTCCTAAAGTCAGACTATAAAATCATGTTTTCTGTTAAATTTAAGAGACATGGCTTTACCCTTATTGAGCTAGTGTTGACCCTTGTTATTTTGGGGATTGTCGCAGCTGTAAGCATCCCTAAATTTTTTAACGCATCAACCTTTGAAGAACGCTTTTTTCACGATGATTTACTCTCCGCAGCACGATATGCTCAACGCCTAGCCGTTGGTAGCGGTTGTGCGGTCAGAATGTCCGTTTCAGGGACAGGATTTAGTCTCGATCAGGATAGCAATTGTGATACAAGCTCACCTTCTTACAGTCTTGTGGTAGCGCGACCTTCAGATTCAGAAAGTTTCAGTAATGTTGATGTACCTGCTAATGTTTCAATTACTGCGGCAACGTCGAGTTATTTTTTTCTTCCTCAGGGTGGTGTTGTTGACGCATCAAATGTTAGCGTGGGCAATTCTACAATTGTCCTAGTTGGTGGACTAACTCGCACCATCAACATCATTGGAGCCACCGGCTATGCTTACTCAAATTAAGCAAAGTGGAGTCACTTTAGTTGAGCTTGTGGTAAGTATCGTCGTGCTATCGGTAGCTGTTGTTGGTGTATTGTCTGCGTTGGGAACACTTGTGGGTCGCAGTGCTGATCCGATGATTCGAGAACAGTCCATTGCCATTGCAGAAGCGTATCTTGAAGAAATTAGTTTAAGTCGATTTGCCTCCGCAGGCAGTTGTCCAGCGGTTCTTGGAGCTGGTGGTCGAGCAAATTTCAACGCCATATGTCATTATGATGGACTTTCAGACAGTGGAGCATTTGATCAAAATGGTAACGCCATTACCGGTCTCACTGATTTTAATGTGACGGTTTCTGTTAACAATAGCTCTAACTTGGGAAGCCTTGCTTCAGCTGTTACATTGCGCATAGACGTTACTGTCACCGGTCCAACGAATGAAACCTTTAGCCTTAGTGGTTATAGGACTAATTATTAATATGCGTGCGTCTAGTTTCAAGAACTCTCTGGCAACAAAGCGTAAGCTAGGTGCTTTCAATCTGATTGAACTGGTCATTGTTATTGTTGTTGCAGGTATTTTGTCGGTGGTAATAGCACCCATTGTTATGAAGCCATTTCTTGCCTACAACGATACCAGTCGTAGAGTTGCTTTGGTGGATGCTGCTGAGTCTGCAATGCGACTCATTGCAAGAGATGTAAAGGATGCAATTCCCAATACCATTCGCACCAACGGCAGTGTTTTAGAATTAATGCCCATTCAAGGTGGGGGTCGCTATCGTTATAGCGATACAGCAAGTGACAATACCGCCCTGACACCTGGCGCGATGGATAGCCAATTTAGAATGCTTGGCAATATGACGGTATTACCCAGCAACGCTCGAATTGTTGTTTATAATACCGGAGCATCGGGTTTTTATGCGGCTGCTACGACCGGTGGACTAGGTATTATAACTCCAACATCAACAACCGTTAGTCTGACTGATTCGGGCAATGAAGATACGATTAGTCTCAGCAGTGGCTTTAGATTTGATTTAAGTGGCTCAGGCTCACCACAAAAACGATTTTTTGTAGCCCAATCGCCGGTGACTTATCACTGTGATATTGCGAGCGGCAATATCCGACGTTATGAATTTTATTCAACCGCAGTTGCTCAACCCGCAAATAGGGCGGCATCACCTTTAAGCGGCGCAACAAGCAACGCCATTCTTGTGGAAAATTTAACGGCCTGTAACTTTAGCTACACCCAAGGCACAAATACCAGAGCAGCCTTACTGAGCATGACACTGACTTTAACCATTGAGGGTGAGTTTATCAATCTGTTGCATCAGGTTCATGTGAGGAACGCACCATGAGTCGCTCATTGAATAAAAACAGCAATCAATGCCTATCTGCCTATGGCAATAATGGGGGCTTCTCATTGGTTGCCGTTATATTTATCATCGTGGTTTTAGCTTCAGCAGTTGTCTTCTTACAGCGCATTAGTAATGTATCCGTTGCAACAAACAATCTTGCTATGCAAGGTGCGAGAGCCTGGCAGGCAGCAGAAGCAGGTGCTGAATGGGGTGTTTATCGAGTTACTACGGGAGGATGTCCTGCAGCGAGCACCACGTTTTCTTTAACAGAGCAAAGCTTAACAGGTTTTGATGTAACGGTTGACTGTACGAGCACCACCTACACCGAATCAGGCGCTACCGTAACCATGTATTTTATTGATGTGTTCGCACGTTCAGGAACCCTTGGAACAACTCCAGATTACGTTTCGCGTCGCATTTCATTGGTCGTTGAAGGTTAATAATAAAGGTTAATAATTCTGACGTTGTAAAATTATCGGTTCTCTGCCCTCAAAGATACCAAAGGTTGCTGTCGCAGCAGCATTTTCAGCCGTCCCATCCGCATTAAAATCATAGGTTAACCAGTCTGGTGTTGTAAGGGTAATCAATAGCGAGCCGTCATTCCCAGTTCCGGGTGCGCTGAGTGTAAGCGGGATTAATCCGGCGGTCATAGTGCCCTGAGTTAAACCGGTTTCTCCGAGACTTAAATTTCCTGCATAGTTCGATAATACCGGAGTCACAGTCGTGGAGCAGGTATCTGTGGTATTGATCACAAAGTTTGTTCCATTGAAATATTGAGCCTCTGCCATGAGTATTAGTGGCTGCAATTCAGAACCAAAGGCGTTGCTGATATTCCATCGTCCCCAACGTACATTGGTTCCGGTGATTGTTGTGCTGGTGAAAGCATCTGCACTACCATTATCGTCTGAGTCATAGAAAACACCGTCACTGTCGGTGAGCAGCACAGAACCCAAGTTTAGAGAAATACTGGCATCAAAGGCGGCGTCATTTGTCGTTACAGGAGTGGCTGCAGACTTGCCGTAGTTTAGTTGATCATTAATGAAGGAAAATGTATTGCTGCCATCGTAATCCGCTTCATCTGCGGTTGTGATAGCGCCTAAGGTAGAAGTTAAAGTTCCAGGATAGGCTACCACGAGATTAGCGTATGTCCTCGATGAAAGAAGAGTGCTGTCTAGCTTCCAGAAGTCATTGTTTGGAACGCCTTCACCACCGTAATTGAGCGTGGTAACACCGGCACTATTCACTGCTCTCACTGTCAGTTCCGGATAGAGGCCTGCGGCAAAATCAATATTTTGATCTTGATAGGTAAAGTCACAGGTCGCATCGGTGACTAACGGTGAATTATCACTAACGATGAGTCGGTCAGGAATAAAGCGTCCAATGGTTGAGCTTGTTGCAGCAGGAATAGGCTGACCGAGATAATTGGGTGGCGTTGCTGTGATTGTAAATGCTCCTACCTCAGAGATTGTTTGGCTTACCGTCACTGTGCCACCAGTTGTGATATCTACACTGGAATCACCTAAAGTCGCATTGGCACCTCCACTAGGTGCTACAAGATTGCTGGTTAAGGGGATAGAACTCAACTCAAAGTTTGCTGTCAGGGTATCATCAGCGCAGGCACCTTCTACGATTAAATTGAACTGGCTTGCTGCATTGCCAGTTATTCCAGCAACCTTAAACACTGTACAGTTTCCATAATCAGGTCCAGCACAGGCGTTGTTAGCGTTACTGGTTAAAATATTGAGTTTGGGAGGTGTCACGATGCTTGTCACCGACGCGGAACTAAGACCTGCTGATGCAGCGTCAGCCACGGTCACGGTCAACTGCCCAGCATCTCGATATTCAAAATCAAGTGCCGCTGAAGCTGTGGCATCAAAGTTAATGGTACGATTTTGAATGACTGTAACCGCGGCCATATTGGTTGATGCTAGTATCGGTACCACCGATCCAGTTACAGGATTATTGTAGGCAAAACTAAAGTCTACCGATTGGTTGCCCACATAGGCAGGCGCACAACTTGTGCCAGTATCACTTAATCTTACTGCCTGAATATTAAGCTGCGTGACTGAAGAGCATGAGTTGTGATTGGGCAGGGTTAAAATAAAACCAGCTTCAGAAAAAGTGAGATTACAACCTACAGGGCTACAGACTAGAGCATTGGAAGCCGCGGGCGCGGAGCTTGCACTTAAGGTAATGGTTTCTGCACTGCGATGAGTTAATGATACATCTATACCTGAAGAGCTATTGGCTGGGATGGTTACAGGATTGCTGCTCCAAGTACTGATGTCGCCCGAGGTAGAAAGAGTCACGCTCACATCCGTGGTTACAACTGATGTACATGAAGCGTCTGTACAGGCTCTAATGTTTATGGTTTCATCCATGCAAGTAAGAGCAGGATTACTATAAGTGAGGAGAATGTGATCAATGAACACTGTAGTACCATCACACATTCCATTAAAGTCAGCGTTATTGATAGGGTCAGTATCATAAGTAATATTATTGTTATTACCATATTCGACTTCATCAGCGTGAACTGCTCCAGTAATTCTAGAGTTTCTTTCGGTTTGTACTTTGTCCGTTGAGTAGATGACTCCTTCAAAGTCAGTTCCCTGACCGAATGAAATGTCACCATAACCGATGAGGATTAAATAGGGCGTGCCAATGGCTATTTCGACATTTTTGTCGGTACTGATGTCATTCGAATAAATGCGTACGGTTCCTGTACCTGATACAACGATACTAGCGCCTTGTTCGAGTTGCAGTTGATCAATGTAGTAGTCACCGGGCGCAAAGGTAGCAGTGGCATTTTTACTAAGTTGTAATTTATTCAGTCGATACTCGCCGTCGGTGGTGGTAAAGGTTACGCTGCCATTTTGATTAACGTCCACATCTTTGTACTCACCAGCAGCTAAGGACAATGAGCTGCCAGACTGATCTGAATTTGAGGAGCTTGTTAAAAAAGTAGGTAATATGAGATCGGGTGATGATGTTTGTGTAGCGCTAGCGAACACATCAATACAATTCGCTGCTTTGAGAGAAGAGCTTGCAATAAAAAAGGCAAGAACAACAAATCCACTTATTTGCATTAACAGGTTTTGTTTTACTACAGGAATGTTCAAGGCTAATTTAATGGGATCTTCGCTCATTTCTTACCCGTGTTTTGAATAGATGTCTGTCCGATAGTATACCAATATAAAGCTCTATCCGATAAATTCCACTGAAAATGAGCAAGAGGGTGATAGTTGTCACATTTGTAGGTAAAAATTGGACAAAAAAATACCAGCTTATAACTGGTATTCTTCGAAAATGGCACTTGATGCTTATTTTCTAAATCCCTTCTCAATATGTTCTTGACGGTTTTTTTCCTCTGCACAAAGAGTTGCAGTAGGTCTAATTAACAATCGAGCGAGACCAATCTGTTCACCCGTTTCCACACAATAACCATATGAGCCATCTTCAATCATGTTGAGTGATTTTTCAATTTTAGGTAATAATTTACGCTCTCTGTCGAGTAATCGTAAACGCATACGGTTTTCTTCTTGGTTTGTTGCGATGTCGAGCTCATCAAATTCGTGCTCTTGTTCAGAGAGTTCAGTCATGATGCTTGTAGTATGCTCTCTAATTTCTTCACGTAGCGTAGTTAATTTATTTACAAAAAACTGATGTTGATCAGTATTCATGTAATTTTTCTTAGGTTGAGCGAGTAGTTGTTTTTCAGTTGTCATAGCACGATTCTCATAATTTCTTGTTCACAATTTTCGATAATGGGTACTCTTATAGAGGTCACCAGTTTACGAAACGTGACAACTATAGGGATTTTTTTTGGGATTGCAAGAATATTCGTTAAAAACTATGAAACTTCTGACAACTAATTTATTAGAAAGTGTGTCAAAAAGGGCACTATTTGCTAATTATGAGGTTTTGCTATGGTACAATTTCGGAACTTTTTATCAGTCTTATTTCAACAAATGATTGATTTTAGTGTAACAAGAACCCATATAAACAAGTCAATTAATATACTGAACTGGTAATACGGCTTGGCTTATTACCAGTCGGCCTATCAATAAATGGCCTAAAACAAATGGACCACAAAGAAATGGATCAGAACGAAACTTCAACCATTGAGTATGAATCAATGCCAGACGTTGCCAGTAAAGCAACATCAAAAACATTGAGCCTACTTGATTGGGTCGGAATGAGCGATATTGAACTGCCGGTGATTCTTCCCCAAGCTGACGGTGAACCAATCAGGGTCAGCGCGAAAGCTCAAGCCTATGTGAATCTTATTGATCCACACGCTAAAGGCATTCACATGTCTCGCCTGTATCTAACACTCGACAATTATATGGGTGATCAACCTCTTACCAGAGAGACTTTGGAGCAAGTCTTAGATGCTTTTGCTGAATCTCATCACGATTTAAGTGATAAGGCTTTTGTTGAGTTTAGTTTCGATTTTATGCAAAAGAGTAAATCATTGATCAGCGATAACAGCGGTTGGAAGGGGTATCCGGTGATTATTACAGGCGTTCTTGAAAATCGAAAAGTGCATCATCAATTACAGGTACGTGTTCCTTATTCGTCAACCTGTCCTTGTTCTGCTGCATTAGCAAGACAACTTATACAGCAAAAGTTTCAACAGGACTTTTCTGAAAAACCAGACATTAATATCGAACAGGTTTATGAATGGTTAGGGACAGAGGAAGCTATTCTTGCAACTCCACACAGCCAACGAAGCTACGCAGAAGTTAAGGTAAGAATTGAGGGAAGTTGTTCAGAGTTTCCAATTAGTCAGCTAATTGCGCAAATAGAAGGTTCGTTGAAAACCGCGGTACAGGCCGTGGTTAAGCGAGAAGATGAGCAGGAGTTTGCACGTCTTAATGGACAAAACCTAATGTTCTGCGAAGACGCTTCAAGACGTATCAAGAATGCTCTTGAGGATGAATCGGACTATACTGATTACTGGATTAGGGTTGACCATGTAGAGAGCTTACATCCTCATAACGCCGTGAGCATTGCCACCAAGGGAGTGAACGAAGGTTATAAACCTATTCCATAGAACAAAGTACCGTATGCTGATAAAGGTAATGCCATCATCGCTGGTCTTGCTTCTATCAGTAATTTTAAGCGCGCCTATAATTGCCGAAGAAATTATTGCCGATGAAGTAATTGCCGTAGAAGTGACATTTAAATCTTTAAAACCGGCACAGTCTAACAACTTAGTTGCAATCCAAGGCGGGTTGCTATTGGGTCAAACAGCACCATCCAATCAAATTATTTTTAATGAGCAGCCCGTTCGAGTGACCGAAGAGGGTGCTTTTCTCATTGGTTTTGGTCGTGATTCGAAAGACAGTGAAATTATTGTAATCAATACTGAGGGTGTTGTGCAAAAGCAATTCATTCGTGTTAAATCTCGGGATTATAAAATTGAACGTGTGGATGGCCTTCCTCCTTCAAAGGTTACCCCTAGAGGTGAGGCTGTTAAAAAACGGATTGCCCAAGAGGGTCGCCTGGTAAAAGCTGCTAGAAAAATTGATACCCAGCTAGAGCATTTCAATGAAGGTTTTATATGGCCGGTGAGCGGTCGAATTTCTGGAGTCTACGGAAGCCAACGCGTTTTAAACGGGCAACCACGTCGACCACATTTTGGTGTTGATATCGCGAGACCAACGGGAACGGTCATTGTAGCTCCAGTATCAGGAGTGGTAACTCTTGCAGAAAACGACCTCTACTTTTCGGGTGGTACATTAATGATTGATCATGGACATGGTCTGTCATCAAGCTTTTTACATTTAAGTGAATTGATGGTGGCTAAAGGCCAGATCATCAAAAAAGGTGAACCCATTGCAAAAATTGGTTCTACCGGTAGAGCGACGGGTGCACATTTAGACTGGCGGATGAATTGGTTCAGTGTCAGGGTTGATCCACAACTATTGGTGGGTGAAATGAAGCCGTAGATGAGCTAAATCATCTCCCTTACACATTTAAAACAATACAACATTACTTAGATTCAAAGAATAAATTAAAATAACAAATTCAAATAATAGATTGATAGGAAATAGCATTATGATGGACAAAAAATTACTCAATATTCTTGTTTGCCCCGAGAGCAAGGCGCCTTTAAAGCTCAGCAAAGATGGCTCTGAGCTTATTTGTTATGCCTCGGGACTTGCATATCCCATTCGCGAAGACATTCCCGTGCTACTCATTGATGAAGCGCGACAGATTAGCAGCGAAGAAAAACAAAACAGTTAAAATAGGAATTTTAAATCATGGGAATAATAAAAAATGCTTTCTCGTTATCTACGCTGAGCATATTATTTTTAAGTGCAAATATCTCTTTTGCTGAAGAGCAGGATACAGATGTTAAGAAGGAGTGGGATGTTAACAACCCTCCTTATGCAACCCACGATATACAGCTTAAGGTCACGACTGGCACCTGGATGAATTTGGATGTGAGTCCAGATGGTAAAGAAATTATTTTTGATATGCTGGGTGATCTTTACCGGATGCCAATTGAGGGTGGAAAAGCCACTGCAATTACCTCAACCATTAGCTGGGAAATGCAGCCGCGATTTAGCCCTGATGGCAAAAGTATCGTCTATACTTCTGATGAGGGTGGCGGTGACAATATTTGGATTATGGATGCCAATGGTGAAAATCATCGGGCTATTACATCAGAAACCTTTCGATTATTAAACAGTCCGGTTTGGTCGCCTGACGGTCGTTTTATTGTTGCACGTAAACATTTTACTTCACGACGCTCTATTGGATCTGGGGAATTATGGCTTTACAGTGTTGACGGCAAGAGTTCTGGTGTGCGCATGAATGAGGCGCCCAATAAGCAAAAAGACTTGGGTGAACCGGCATTTTCTGTGGATGGTCGCTATGTGTATTTCTCACGAGATACATCAGCGGGCGATACCTTTGAATACTCAAAGGATTCAAATGGTAGCATCTACAGCATTAATCGGTTAGATAGCCAAAGTGGTGAGATTAAACGAATCATTTCCGTACCGGGTGGTTCGGTCAGACCCACGCCATCGCCCGATGGTAAATGGCTTGCTTATGTTGGTCGTGTGCGCAATAAGACCGCGCTTTTTATTAAGAATCTAACGTCTGGAAAAACTAAAAAGCTTTGTGAATGCCTTGAACGAGACATGCAAGAAACTTGGGCAATTCATGGTGTTTACACAGTGATTGATTGGACTGCGGACTCTAATGAGATTGTCTATTGGGCAAAGGGTAAAATTCATCGTATTAATGTAAATAGTCGTGCTGTAGCAGAAATTCCTTTTCATATTGAGCACAGTCGACAGGTAGCGGATGCATTACGTTTTCAAAACAGTGCATTAGAAGACGTTGAGCATACTAAAATGTTGCGTTGGGTCAGTGTGTCCGCAGATGGTAAAAATGTAGTGTTTCAAGCATTAGGGCAACTCTATGTGAGAAACCTTAAGAATGGTAAATTGAAGCAGTTGACCAAGGGTGAAAATGATCAAGCTTTTTATCCTTCACTCTCCAACGATGGTAAGTGGATCACCTATGTGAGTTGGAACGATAAGAGTTTAGGGCGTATTAAGAAAATGTCGATTAAGGGCGGTCGTGTAAAAACGATTGTTTCTGAGCAAGGACATTATCTTGAGCCTCGATTTACTAAAAATGATCAGAGCATTGTTTATCGAAAAACTTCAGGCGGTCATCTGATTTCCCCCGACTGGAGTTTAAACACCGGGCTCTATGAAATTAACTCAAATGGTAAGGGCAGCGCAGAAAAACTAAATGTCTCAGGCAGTGGCGTACAATTTTCAACGGACGGACGTTACTATTTAACTCAAACCAGTGGCAGTGGAGTTGACCACAAGGCTGAATTTGTTGCCTTTGATAAGCAAACAGGTGAAAAACAAGTCGTTGCCAAAACACAATTTGGATCAGAGTTCAGTCTCTCGCCCAATGGCAAGTGGCTGGCATTTGTCGAAGGGTTTAATGTCTATGTAACACCCTTTAGATTGGGTGGAAAAACTGTCAACCTCGCACCTAAAAATGCCTCCTTACCCGTGGCAAAAGTATCTATGGACGCAGGTGAAAATATTCATTGGTCTGCTGATAGTAAAAAGTTGTACTGGTCAATCGGCGAGGAGTTAGTTACCCAACAGGTTTCAAGCGTTCTGTTTGAAGAGAATGCTGATCAAGATAAAAATAAAGCAACTACTCAGAAAATCGGCTTTGATTATAAGGCTGCAAAACCTGAGCAGCTTGTTGCATTAATCAATGCAAGGATCATTACCATTGAGAATGATCAGGTGATTGAAAAAGGCGTGATACTGGTTGAGGACAATCGTATTAAAGCGGTTGGCTCATTAGACGAGATTAAAATTCCGACATCAGCCCAAGTCATTGATCTGGCTGGCAAAACAATCACACCTGGAATAGTCGACGTGCATTGGCATGGTTCTATTGGCAGTCGCGAAATTATACCTAAACAAAATTGGAACCTTTTGGCAACGCTCGCCTTTGGTGTGACTACCACACATGATCCATCCAGTGACACCAGTCAGATCTTCGCACTCAGTGAAATGGTTAAGGCTGGACAAGTTGTTTCTCCCAGAATATTTTCAACGGGACGTATTTTATACGGCGCAAAGGCTTCAATTTTTGCTGAAGTTAATAGTGTTGAAGATGCCAGAGGACACATTAAGAGAATCAAGGCTGCAGGTGGTTTTTCAGTAAAGAGTTACAACCAACCAAGACGTAATCAACGTCAGCAAGTGTTGATGGCAGCACGGGAAGAAAACATGCTGGTGGTCCCTGAAGGTGGTTCCTTGTTTTATCACAACATGAGTATGGTGATTGATGGCCACACTGGTATTGAGCATTCTATTCCCGTTTCAAATGTTTATGAGGATGTGAAACAGCTTTGGTCGCAAACCAAGGTCGGCTATACGCCAACATTGGTTGTCAGCTATGGTGGTATCTGGGGCGAACATTATTGGTATCAGCACACCGAAGTCTGGAAGCATCCAATACTCAGTAAATGGGTTCCAGAATCAATCTTGCAACGAAGATCCGTACGCCGAACCATGGCGCCCGATGAGGATTATAATCACTTCGATAGCGCACGCGTTGCGACCGAACTGCATGATGCAGGGGTTGAGCTTCATATTGGCGCTCACGGTCAGAGAGAGGGTCTAGGATCGCATTGGGAGATGTGGATGTACGCACAGGGCGGTATGAAACCGATGGACGTACTCAAGGTTGCCACCATTGAAGGCGCAAATTACATTGGTATGGCTGATGATATTGGTTCAATTAAGGTCGGTAAGCTCGCAGATCTCATGATTCTCGATGTGAATCCTTTGGAGGATATTTATGCTTCTGATAAGGTCCATGCAACCATGATCAATGGCCGGCTTTATCGTTCTAGTACCATGGAAGAAATGACTGGAAACTGGAAACCTGAGAAGATGTATTGGCAAGAATAGCGGCTGACGATTCTTTGGCTCTAGGAACTTCTTAACGGATCCAACCTTTGTCCGCTGAACTCTTGGCAAACCAAAGCAACAAAATTCCTGTCACAATGATCATCACTGGCATAATGAATATACCGGGACCAAAAACTTCAAAGGCATTACTGATAAAGAACGCATGCCCCATCTGTGCAGCAATGCCGATGAGCGATATTTTAAATGCAATGCTTGCAAAAGCGTTTTTCATGAGCATCAATAGACTACCAATTGCGCCACCAAATACGGAAAGTGCGAAAGCACCGTTTACCCATGCTGGAGTCGTATTATAGAGCTCCTGCTGAGGTTGCGTCATTGCAGCCAAAGCTTCAGGTGTTAATGTAACCTGTCCAATGTACGCATTCACACCCATCAGGTTCCAAAATAGTGCGAGTATTGCTGCAACCCAAAACCAGGTAGGTATTGGCGTATTTTTTTCATTCATGTTTTCTTCATTCATAAGATTCTCCTTTTTGTTCTAGAAATTTAACAGCCTTATCGGGGAAGTCCGTAAACAAACCATCGACTCCCACTTTAAAATAGAAAATATTGAGTAGCTCGTCAAATGAGCCTGCATAATCTGGTATTCGTCCCTCATCTGAGCGAAAGGTGTAGGGATGGATTTTTAGGCCAGCGTCATGAGCATATTTAGCCAAGTTAGTTATGATGATGTTATCTGCTGTTGATTTATCATCAACAAGCATAGGTTTCCACGGGCCTATTGCGTCAGCATACTTAGAAATTTTATTTATACCTTCTGCTTCGAGCATCCAGTCATAATTGTATGAAGTTAACTTTCCATCTATTAACCGCATGGTCTCAAAAGTATCGTTTTCATCGATGAGTTGAACGACCATTAAATCAATCCCAAGTTCCGGCATGAGTACATCATTAATTCTTTGGGTTTCATCGGGATCAAAACACTGGATGAAAATTTTATCTTGTTTGCTTGTATAGCCATAAGATTTGACCATCTCTAAGGTGGCTTTACTGATGTCTCTACCTTCTAGCTTGTGAAACCAAGCTGTTTTAATTTCGACATAAAGCCCAACATCTTTTCCAGTACTGTGATTAAGCCCTTGAATGAGTTCAATTTCTTCCGCCAGTGTTGAAACTCTAAAGCTAGATTTAGATGTAGGAAATCGAGAGGGATATTTTTGAGTAACTGTATTTGTTTTTGCATCTACAGAAAACGTTTCAGTCATTTCAAGAGATTTTAGTTCTTCTAGTGTGAAATCAATGGCTACCCATCGTTGTTGACCAAAAACATCGCGTGACCGATTTGGAAATACTTCCATTACATTTGTCTCATGATCGATAAAAGGATTATGTAATACAACGAGATGATTATCTTTTGTCATCACCACGTCCTGTTCGATGTAATCTGCACCCATGGCATAGGCCATTGCTTTTGATGCC
>JAUUZN010000181.1 GCA_030589945.1 Gammaproteobacteria bacterium
CCGCTTCAAGGAGTCGCTTGTCGAGTTCTTTCAAGTCTGCATCCGTCATGACCTTTGAGGGCATGATGAGATAACTCACGGGTATTATAAAAAGTGTTAACCCTGTTGCAATGAGTAATCCAAATGAAACCACCACAGCAAGAGGCGCTCTGAGTTCAGCTCCCTCACCAAAACCGATTGCCATCGGCAATAAACCGAGGACCGTTGTGAAGGTGGTCATCAAAATTGGACGTAATCTTGATTTACTGGCTAGTATTATAGCCTCAAATTTATCAATTCCAGCTCGTCTCGTCTGATTTATCGCATCAATCAGCACAATTGCGTTGTTCACCACAATTCCAACAAGGAATACCGCGCCGATCATGGATATAACGCTAATGGCATAACCGGTGGTATAAAGACCAAGAATGACACCCACAAGAGCCATTGGAATGGTGAATAAAATAATAAATGGATGTCCCAAATGCTCAAAGGTAGCTGCCATAACAATGTAAACGAGGAATATCGCAAGTAGCACCGCAAAGACGAGGCTGTCAAAGGATTCTTCCATTTCTTTGTTTTGACCAGCAAATTCAAAGGTCACGCCTCTCGGTGGCGGGAAGTCATTGATGACCCTAAGCAATTCTTGATTAACCTGCTTGAGACTTTTACCTTTTAAATTACCTGCTATCACGGCAACTCTCGCTTGCTGTATGCGGTCAATCGCAGCAGGGCCTTGTGATTTGATAACCTCGGCAACAGCCTTGAGTGTGACCGGTCGCTCATTGACTTCACCAATCACCAGATTTTCAATATCGTTGACGTTACTACGATCAACTTCCCGATTTCGCAGACGAATATCCACCTGACGGTCCGGTTGCTGAAACTTAGAAACGATGGTGCCATTAATTCGTTGATGTAAAGTATTGGACACTTCCTGAATGGTAAACCCTAAATGTGCCAGCTTTTGCCGGTCAAACTTAATCATCAATTCTGGATTACCGGTTTCCAATGATGCCTGAACATCAATTAAACCATCTACTTTTTTAAGCTCTTGAATCAGATCTAAGCTATAGGTTTTAAGTGCTCCAATATCTTCACCAAAAAACAGTAGTTCGATGGGTGTTTTTAAACTGAAAAAGGAAGGTCTACCAAATTTCACGTCAGCCTGTGGAATCTCTCTAAATGCTTCTCGAAGTGTTTCAATAACCTCCAACTCTAATTCACTGTCAGCACGGTCGGTGATGACAATATTAATTTGTCCTAAGTTTTCATCTTTGGTTTTTAGTGACAGACCGCCGCTCACATTTCGACTACCCACGGAGGTATAAACTAATTTGACACCTTGGGTCGCGAGAGCAATTTTTTCCATTTGCAACATCACTTCATTGGTCGACGGCAGTGCTGTACCTTCAGGTAGACTCACGTCAAAATAAAATTCACCTTCACTCATTTGTGGAATTAATGAGGTCGGAATTTTGGGTAATAAAAGTAGCGTTGAAAATAGGATTGCAAACCCAGCGGATATAACCAGCCATCGCAATTTAAGTGCAGTCCTAAGCAGCGATTCATAACTTTGAGTGAACCAGCCCAAAGAATTTTCTGCTTCAACTCTTTTCGATATTTTCTTGTCTTTCCCAAGTGAAGCCAGCATTGGAATGAGTGTGAAGGAGATCACCAAAGATGCTACTAAACTATAGGTCACCGTTAATGCTTGATCACGAAATAATTGGCCGGCAATTCCCTCAACAAAAACAATGGGTAAAAATACAGCGATGGTGGTCAATACTGATGCGGTCACCGCACCGCCCACTTCCGAGGCGCCAATAATGGCAGCTTCCATCAAACCAAATCCCTTTTCTCGTTGTCGATGAATTGACTCCAAAACAACAATTGCGGAATCCACCAACATCCCCACACCGAGTGTGAGTCCCCCTAAAGACATGATGTTGAGTGATACATCCGATCGATACATCAACATAAAGGCCGTAACAATTGACAAGGGAATGGCTGTGGTAATAATTGCAGTCAGTCTAAAATCTCTTAAGAATCCATAGAGGACTAGTATAGCCAGCAAGCCACCAAACATCAGCGACTGCTTCACTTCATTAATTGACTGCTCTATGAATCGTGACTGATCAAATTGAACTTTAAGCTCAATACCTGCGGGTAACTTACGCAGTGTTTTTATAAGCTCAGCTTTGACCAGATTTGCAACCTCGACGGTATTCGCATCACCGGTTTTATAGAGTGAGATTAAGACCCCTTCACGACCATCAAAACGAGTAATTTCTTCCTTGTCTTTGCTCGACCATTCTACGTCTGCAACATCGCCTAAGCGCACGGTTGCTTGACCTGGCGGAGTAATCCTTAAATCAGCAATCTCTTCAATATCATCATACTCATTTAGGGTGCGTACCAGCAGTTGTGTGTACTTATTTTTAACAGAGCCGCCTGGTCTATTTATATTTGATTCGCCTATCAATCGCTGCAATTCTTGCGGGCTAATTTTCATTGCCGCAACCTTGCCTTGATTGATATTAATGTGGATCTCTTCTTCCTCACCACCCTGCACCTTTGCGGATGCTACACCTTCAATTCGTTCAAGGCTTTCTTTGATTTCTCGCTCGCCTAATAGGCGTAACCGGGTTAACGGTAAGGGACCACTTAAACTCAATTTAATGATGGGATCAAGGGCAGGATCGTAACGCAAGACAATTGGATTTTCTGACTCTAAAGGCAATTCAAGACGGTCTAATTTTTCCCTGACATCCATGGACAGATTGATCATGTCAGCGTCCCAGCCAAATTCAAGCGTAACTTCAGATATCCCTGAGCGTGAGACCGAATGTATTTGCTTCAATCCTCTTAATACGCCTACCACTTCTTCTACGGGTCGAGAGACTAACTGCTCAACCTCAGCGGGTGCGGCATTAGGGAATTCCGTTCTTACCGTTAACGATGGATAGCTTAACGATGGAAGTAAGTTAATGGGTAGTCGAGAAAATCCCACTAAACCAAAAGCGAGAACTGCCAGACTTATCATCAAGATAGTGACTCGACGTTTAACAGAAAACTCGACTGCCTCGCGGATCATGATGGTTTGCGCTTCCCTTTGCCCTTACGCTTGTCCTTGCGCTTGTTAGGCTCAGGTGATTTTGAGGGCTCGGGACTACCATCCCCCAGATTCATCTGTTTAATTGGGTTTCCTTCGTTGAGATTTCTTTGTCCCTTGATGATCACCCGATCTGACAGGGTAATACCGGAGGTGATCTCTGTTTGCTCTCCCAATACGTAGCCTACATCAACTTTGCGACGAGTAGCCTTACCACCATCATCCAAATATAAATAATTTTGTCCGCGCTCTTCGATGATCGCCATGCTAGATATCAATAGCGCATTTTGTCGTTGGTTGGTGGTCATTTCTATTTCAGTAAAATCACCTGGTCGCACACCGACAGGATAATCTTCCAGGCTGACCGTAACCTTCACAGTCCCCGTTGCAGGATCAACAATAGGACTAATTAAGCTCACCGTGGCTTCAAGTGGCTCACTGATACTTTCGATGCTTAACTTCACAGGCTGACCAATAGTGACATTTTCAATTCTATTTGCCGGTACGTGAACCTTTAATAGCAGCGGATGAATAGACATCATCCGAAACAACAGTGCGCCATTTGTAACGTAGGCACCGAGATCAACTTCACGCCAGACGACTCGACCATCAAATGGGGCAACAATTTTTGTGTATGAAAGAGCTAACTTAGCAAGCTCTAGATCAGTATTCGACTTTTGATAAGTATTGTATGATGCTTCCCAGTCATTGGCAGAGACGGCTCCTGCTGACTTCATTTTATTGAGACGGTCATATTCCCTCTTAGCACTGGACTGTTGTATTTTCGCCTGCTTTAGACGCAGTCTCTGATCATCATTCTCAAGGATCAGTAAAATATCTCCTGCCTTAACGTCATCACCTTCTTCATGAATCAGTTCACGAATTACACCGGCAGTTCTTGCATTAATTTTTGCATCACTACTGGCCGATAAAGTTAAGGTTGTCACGTAAACGGATGAAGCAGTTCCTAACTTTGGATGCGCTATTTCAACAGGTACCGGTTTTCCCTTAAACTTTCCGCCACCACCTTTGCCTTTTCCAGGGCGACCATTTGAAGCAGTATCATCACTACAGGATGTTATTGCAATACAGGCTATTAATAGTAAGATTGGAGATCTTGTTGATAGCAACTTTGAAAAATATTGGTTCATATAAATTTTCTAATCCTTTGACTGTTTAATTCTTTAAATTGGTAATTCATTGTTCTGAATTCTGTATTCTGAAAAAAAGCAATCCTAACCTTCACCAGTGAGAATCAGTGATGATTGAGTATCTTTTTTTATTGCATCAGAAGTAAATAATATTGGCCGCCACTTTTTAGCTGAAAATAATTTGGTTTGGTCACTATAATACTCAGAACTTGGGTCACCAGATTCACTATAGGTCAAAAATGCTTCTGCAACCGGTCCTTCGTCGGTATAACTTAGACTCAATAAAAAACTAGTACCGTAGTTAATTAAATATCCTTTGTCTGTCAGTCGTTTACTGCCCTTAATCTTTTTTCCCTGAGACTGAGCCGCGAGCGCGTCATAGTTAGAATGACCGACGATATTTGCAATACCTTCAAAATTTTCTCCGCCATGGATTGCAATTTTTTCATCTGCTCGATAAGCGAATTGTGCTTCTCCAAGTGTGGTATCGAGTTTTAGATCGGCCTCTTGCATAACCAAAATAGCCTTGCCTAACATTTGTAATGCGAGCTCTTTATCAGCCAATCCTCGTGGAGTATTCACCGGATCATTAACATCAAAAGGTACCGCAAAAAGTCGACCTTTATTAAAGATTTCGGAGTACTTATATTGAGTAATCCATTCTCTGAAAAGGACCGCACCCTTACTATCAAGATCAAGTTTTCCATTATAAGATTCAAGAACTGAACAAGCCTTATTTAAATTAACCACCCTGATATCGTTTTCAGTTAATTTTACCTCGACCGATGGTTTAGAACGGCAGACCTCTGTTAGCTCAGCCATTAATAATTCAGCCGTAAGACTACGATTTGAAAATATAGCCTGCTGCATTTCCTTGAGTGAAATTTTACCATCTTTTCCAGATACACCCTTATTACCAAATTCACTCACTAATTTTGCATTCATTCGAGTGCGTAACGTTCGCGGTGATTTTTCCGGCCCATAAAGAGGAGTATATCCTTCAAGAGGTTTTTCAACATGGGTTAACCAATGACTATCGTTAGCATTGAAAATATAGTCCGTTCGATCATGCTGGGGCTTTTCACTATAGGGTACAACGCCTGGTACTCGAGCCTCTTTGTGGTTAGTCCATTCATAACG
>JAUUZN010000027.1 GCA_030589945.1 Gammaproteobacteria bacterium
CATCGGTGGCTCTTTGTTCCGAGCTAGAAACCATCCCATGAGTTGCGCGGACTGGTTCAATGGTGTCCATGCCTGCATAAATGGGTGATTCTTTAACCTGAACATTGTTCGCAACAAGAATTAAACCAATGGTAAGGGGTATTAGTAGGACTTTGAGAGTTAAACGCATTTTGTGTTCCTAATTTAATAAGTATAAATTGAGTAAGTTATGATTCACTAATTTCTGATTTAACAACTTTTTATTTAGCAATTCTTCATTCAATCATTATTCATTCGAGTCGTTAATTTAAATTAAATGGATGATTTTCTTTATTCAGTCGCTGAAAATTCTTGGTACTCTTTGACTCACTCCGGTGATTAGATCATAACCAATAGTGTTTGCAGAACTGGCAACTACGTCAGCATGAATATTTTTTCCCCAAAGTTCAACCTCATCACCGACTTTAATACCATCGCACTCACTAATATCAACGGTGATCATGTCCATTGATACTCGCCCAGCAAGCTTTGCTATTTGGCCCTGTACGAAAACCGGAGTGCCATTTTTGGCCGCTCTTGGATACCCGTCTGCATAACCTACAGCAATGGTGGCGATGGTCGATGTTTCTTTTGCTGTCCAGATAGCACCATATCCGACGGATTCATTAATCGGCACAGTTCTAATTGCAATTACCGTAGATGTAAAGGTCATTGCAGGTTTTAGTTTTGTTGTTAATTCATGACGCTCATGAATGCCATCAAAGGGAGTGAGGCCATAGAGCATAATTCCCGGCCGGTTCCAGTCACATCGAGCTTCGGGAACGTTCATTATTCCTGCTGAGTTCGCAACACTGGCTAACAGTTGGTACTGTTCTTTAAATTTGTTAAAGAGATCGAAGAATTGTGACAGTTGTGAATGTGTGAAACTTGTTTGAGTGATTTGAGGATCGGAGGCACAGGCTAAATGTGTGCAGAGTACCATTTTTTGCTGTACCCAAGAACATTGATTCAATTCTGCAATAGCCTGACTAAGTTCATCACCATTGAGTCCGAGGCGGTGCATGCCGGTATCAAACTTTAACCAGAGATTAAGTTTTGCTGAACATTGAGTTTCAATAATGAGCTCTGATTGCTGCTTAGACACTACCATCAGCCAGAGATTATGGGTGGCTGCATATTCAAGTTCTGAAGCTTCGTTTAAACCCTGTAAAATTAATATGGGTTTAGTAATGCCAGCATTTCTGAGTGATACAGCTTCTTCAATAATTGCGACAGCAAAGGCGGGTACTAGAGGTTCAAGTATTTGAGCAACTTTAGCAGAACCATGTCCATAGGCATTCGCTTTAATGACTGCGATGTTCTTAGAGTCAGGGCATAGTTTATTTGCCAACTGATAGTTGGATATGATCGCGTCGAGGTGGATAAATGCGTTTGTTTTGCGGCTCATGTTTTCTCAAAGTGATTTTATAAAATTAAGATCTTCAAAGTCAAAACTAAAATCTGCTGTCTCCGAGATGGATTGCATGGTCATTTTTATTTTTTGAGTCTGTTCATCGAGCTCAAATCGTATCCATGCATCGGCATGAAAACTTCGGTCAGACCATTTAACCCACCACTGATTTTTTCTAAAGTAGTAAACGGTACCCTTGAGACGGGGAGACTTGTCAGCTTTAAACGTAATATTTTTGCCACTGCGACTTAAGGTCACCCTACCGAACCAAGGATCAAGATACTCGCCTAAATACTTTTGGTATTGAGGTCGCTCTGGAATCGTCTTTTCAGAAGGTTTAATGCTTTTGGACATGGGGGTTGCAACGGTCTTGATTAACTTAGAGTCCGTTGAAACCGCGTCCATCTTGGGTGAGTAATGTTCAACCCAATTTCGTGTATTCTGCGGAATATAAAGTTGCATGATTCCTCGCGCCATAGCACTTCGAGCCGCACTTGAAGACTGATTGCTCAGGATGATAATACCTAATTCATCATTTGGAAAAAGTATGATTTGTGATCGAGAACCACTTAAGCTTCCCGTGTGTGAAACTTTCCAATGACCAAAATAATCACTGACGCGCCAACCCAATGCGTAGCCACGGTAATTAATATCCTCAAGATTCTTCAACCTTTCTGAGATGGGCAAACGTGTGACCGACTGCCATAGAACATCACGCTGTTGTTTGGATATTAATGCTTCACCAGATTGGGTCAGCCCTTCATTTAACAGCATAGTCACCCAATTGCTAAGATCGGCAACACTGCATTTTATGCCTCCGGCTGCAGCCATCAGACTCGTCTTATTATTTATTACATTGGGTTGATCAACCTGTAATTGGTCGTTAAGAACAACATGGGGTGCAACTATATTGGTAACTTTTTTTGTGTCTATCCCACCGGCAAAACAGTTATTCATTGATAGTGGCTGGAACAGTTGTTGTTCTACAAATGCTTCCCATGACACTCCAGATATATTCGCGACCACTTCACCTGCGACGATATAGAGAAGATTATCATAAGCATATTGATCGCGAAAACTAGTTACCGGTTTTAAGTATCGTAAATTTTTAATCACTTCATCGCGGCTAAATTTGGTAGGCTCAGGCCAAAGCATTAGATCGCCAGCGCCAATACCTAAACCACTTCGATGGGTGAGTAAATCAATGATATTAAATTCTTCTGAAACCCAGGGATCATGCATTTTAAAATTGGGTAAATATTGGGAGACTTTATCGTGCCAGTCTAATTTTCCTTGTTCGACTAACAGTGCTAATACAGCGGCAGTAAACGCCTTACTGTTAGAAGCGATTTTAAAAATGGTATCCTTGTTAACCTCTAGACCAGAATCAATATTTGCGACACCATAACCTTTAAGATGAGTTACTTTTCCGTCTTTAATAATCCCGATGGCGACACCGGGTACATTGAACGTTGACATAGTGTCTGTAACCAGACGATCAATTTCAGTTGATGGTTCTGTTGAGAGGATTGTTGATGATGCACAGGCGCTACCAAGAAAACACAGCAATAGAATCAAGCTTACTTGCACAGTCGATTTAAATGGATGCATCATGAATGCGTTTCTCTATGAGTTAAAGAATAATTAGCCCAACAACAAGATACATCAAGACGGTAATACCACCTGCAGTCAGTGCATAGGGTAATTGAGTCTTCACGTGCTCTAGAAGATCACAGCCAGAGGCAATGGCAGAAACCGCTGTGGTATCTGATATGGGTGAGCAATGATCACCAAAAACACCACCACCAAGGATCGCCGCAAGTATCAACGAAGGTGGTAACCCCATAACTTGAATGATTGGAACACCAATGGGTATTAAAATTGCAAAGGTTCCCCATGAAGTGCCCGTTGAAAAGGCAATAACGCCACCAACAATAAAAATCATTGGAGCAATTAGGTAAAGTGGTAAGAAGTCTCCAACCAATTGTGAAATATAGATACCCGTTCCTAATAATTTCAAACTGGCTCCCAGTGCTAAGGATAGCAATACAATGGCAACCAGAGGTAACAATTCAGACATACCTTCAAAGCCAATTTTAACAAGCTGTGTATGTTTGAAGTTACCGCTTGTAAGCATCATAAAATAGGCGACCACACAGGCCATAGCCGTGGAATAGAATACTGATTTTGAACCACTGCCTGCAGCCATGTCGCCATTGCCTGTCCAAAACATAAAACCAACCATACCGAAAACCATCACGGCCAAGGGTACAAGCATATATCGTGGTTTACTTGATTCTATTTTTTCTTCTACAGAGGATATTTCAACCTTAGACTCACTTTTTGCCAGAGGACCGTAGTATTTACCGGTAATACCAGAGTAAAACACAATGGCCAATGTAATGATTGCATAGAAATTAAAGGGTATGGTTCCCCATAATATTTCCACAGAAGACTGTTCAAATTCATAGCTGTTGAGTAGCGCTAAAACGTAGGCACCCCAGGCGTTGAGTAGAATAAGAATACAGATGGGTGCTGATGTACTATCAATAATGTAGGCGAGTTTTGCACGACTCATTTTAAATTTATCATAGAGTCCTCGTGATAAAATTCCTGCAGTTAGAACACTGAGGTTTGATTCAATAAAAACGACTATTCCTGTGAAAGTGGTTATGAGTGTTACTTGTCTTTCGTTCTTTGCAAAGCCCTTATTGATTATCGATTTTACAAGAGCAGTAACACCACCAGATTGACGCATATAGGCAAGTAGGGCACCGACCATCACACTAAAAATTAGAATTCGAGTATTACCTGGGTCAGCAAATACATTGGTAATTCTATCTAGGGTGGCGAGACCACCTTCAAATATTTGATTGGGAAGGGTGGGAGTCTTCTGGAATAATGAACCACCCAGTAAAAATTCCGAAGTAAATATTGATAAAACTAATGCAAGAATGACTTCTCTTTTCCAGAGAACGATTGCAACGGCAACTAGGGGAGGTAATATTTTAATCCATTCCATCTGACACCTTCTTTTTATTATTATAGATTGGCATTACTCATGGCTTAGCTCTTGACTTGGCTATAGGCTAGTATCTCAGCAAAATAACGGCATGACAACCATAGAACAATATTATATTATTCGCGAAACATCTATCGGAATATTTTATTACTCATGACTTCATATCAATACCAAAACCAACAATTGCAATTAGAAAATGTCAACATCAAAGAAATTGCTGAGATTGTTAATACACCCTTTTATTGCTATTCACAGGAAAGTATTTCTACTGCCTATAATGGCTATGTAGAACAACTTAAGGGTCTTGATACACAGGTTTGTTATGCATTGAAGGCTAATTCTAATCAGGCCGTTATTAAAGTTTTGGCAGATTTGGGTGCTGGAGCCGATGTGGTTTCTGAAGGTGAGTTACGCCGTGCATTGGCGGCTGGTATCCCCGCGTCTAAAATAGTCTACTCCGGTGTGGCTAAAACACCTGATGAAATGTTGTTCGCACTGTCTAAAAATATCTTTCAGTTCAACGTGGAATCTGAAAATGAGCTTTATGTGTTAAATGAAATGGCCTGTTCAGTTTCAAAAAAAGCCGCCATTGCATTTCGCATTAATCCGGACGTTGATGCCAATACCCACGCAAAAATATCGACAGGTATGTCTGAAAATAAATTTGGGATCCCAATATCAAGGACCACAGAAATATACCGACTTGCAGACAGTATGGAAGGAATTGAGGTACAGGGCATTGATGTTCATATTGGTTCACAACTAACGCAATTGATTCCTTTTGATCAAACTTTCAAGCTCATACGCGAGAAGGTGATTGAGCTTGCAACAATGGGTATACAATTAAAAATTATTGATGTGGGAGGTGGATTGGGAGTCGATTATGATGCATCTAATCCGGTCATACCTTCAAAAGAAGATTACTGCGCATTACTAACAAAACATTTTAGTGACTTAGATTGCAAAATTATACTTGAGCCTGGTCGCTCTCTTGTGGGTAATAGTGGCCTGTTAATTAGTCGCGTTATTTATAAGAAGAGGGGTGAAGAACGAACTTTTATCATCATCGATGCGGGCATGAACGACCTATTGAGACCGAGCATGTATGAAGCGCACCATGATATTTTACCCTTAACGGAATCAGATAATACTGCAACATACGATATTGTGGGACCCATCTGTGAAACAGGTGACACCTTTGCACGGGGCAGGAAGATGGCGGAGCTTGAAGAAGGAGAACTTGTTGCCATCATGTCATCAGGTGCTTACGGAGCAGCCATGTCTTCAACTTATAATACGCGATTACAGGTACCAGAAGTTCTAGTCAATGGCGATCAGTTTAGCATTGTACGTGAGCGGATCAGTTATGAAGCACTTATAAATCAAGACCAGTTAGCGTCCTGGCAATAGGGGACTGATTTAAGTGAAGTATAGGGGCCGGTAGAGTATTTTACGGGTCTCTGTAGGCAAGGATGCCTACAGAGAAGCGCCTCATGGACGAGCTCGCAGCGCCCCGAAAAATACTCTACCGGCCCCTATACTTCATAACTTTCATAAACATTAGACAAAAAAATCCCCGCAATTAGCGGGGATTTTTCGTTCTATCAGTTGTTGAATGTTAGCTTAGAAGCCAATATTCACAGATAGCTGTAGTCTACGAGGATTAAACAGACTACGTGGCTGACCAAATGTAGAGCTAGTCACATACGGGTTATATCGATAGCCCGTCTGATTATCAAACACATTGAACATATCAGCACGGAATTCTACAGTGTATCCATCGCTGACTTCAAAGTCTTGAGTATAGTTCAAATCAAGCTGCCAATGGTTTGGACTTCTACGAGTACCAGCAGGCTCAGAGAAACGAATTGTTGAGCTAGAGTATCCGTATTCTCTACCATCCCATGCTTCCCAAACGTCACCCGCTTGGAACAGTAGGAAGAAACCAACGTTAGCATCCCAATCGGTGGTGTAATAACCAGTCACTTTTAACACGTGAGGCTTATCACCAAGAAGGTTACCTTCTTTACCATCCCACAACTGTCGGCCACGGCCATCAGCGAGGTTGGATGAACCAATAAAGAGGTTCGCGTCGTTGCCACTACTTACAGAATCTTGGTCAAAGTTACCGTAATACTTATTCCAAACAAAAGATGCTTTCAAATAAGTTCTGTCACCCGAGTACTCAGCTTCGATACTAAATTCATTGTATGAAGTATAAGCATTATCAAGTTCCGCGATAACGTATGAAGAACCGCCTACTTCTGCGCGATAATCACTCAACTCAGGAATATAAGGTCCTAGAGCAGCGATATCTTCAGGAACTCCACCGAATGGACCATACTCACCGTATAAACGAGAGTTGTTCCAAGTATCTTCCCAGAAGTGTTCACCTTCACGACGTCTCAAATGAGCACGAACAAAGAAATCATCAGTCACTTGTTTTGTTGTACCTATTGTTAACTCATTAATCTGGCGAGGCTTAATACCTTCTTGGAAGAACTTACCAGAAGAACCCGCAGCAGGATTACTTTGAATGAAATTACCATCGATATCAAAATCAATCTGTAAGTCACGTCTTGTATTTCGAGCCCAGGATGCAGCACGTGCTAAAGAACTTGCTTCAGGATTATACTTAGCGATGTTAACGAATACACTATCTTCACCGTTATAACGCCATGTCATACCCAAACGAGGTTGGATCATATCCTGCCAGTCAATGTGATACATTTCGTATTTGTTACCCGGTGCTAACTCATATCCAGATACATTGGCTGAATTTTCTCTAAGACCTTGTCCGAAAAAAGTATCCTGTGAAATTAATACACCAATATTGTAGGTAAAATCACCATCTTCAATGGTATCGTTAATTTCAAAGTTTGTAGATTCGTTGATAGAGGTGATACCAGGAACAATTGCTCCATTATCTAATAAACTCATCTGCTGAGTACGTGAACGATAGTAAATAGGAGCAACACCTAAATCATCATCATCGTTATCACCACCTACGAAGGAGATGCTTCCCCAACCGTTTGATGTTCGACTCAATACTTCCGTACCTTCTTTCCACATATAACCAAGGTGAATGTAATGAGTCATTCCACCCAGATCCATTTCATGGTCTAGTGAAAGTTCAAAACTATCACGGTAAAAATCTTGAGAGTTGATTGTAGAATCGCCGCCGATGCTACCACCACCTCTGCGAACACCATTGTCATCAATATAACCATACTGATCGATGAGAGCCTGTGCTGCTGCATTGTCATAGTCAGGATTATCGGTTTGTAGAGTGGGTACTCTGAATAATCCCATCTGCTCAAGAGCATTAATGTCTAAAGTACCACCTAAAACAGGTTGTACGCTGAGTAAATTATCAGGTCCAGCACTTGTTTCAAGATTGAACTCACTGTACGCAAGGTCAATGGTTGTTCTGTCGCTGATAATGTAGGAAGCTTCAAAAGTGTAAATGTCTTGAAATGCTTTATTACCCGCAGATGTACTATCGTGATCAAGAGAACCAACAGAAAGCCCAGTTCCAATATTGTCTGAAGTACGAATGCTTAAGTTAAATAGTAATTCATCAGTTGGAGCGTAGGTCAGTTTACCAAAAAACTCTTCACGAACGCTTTGGAAGTCTTTAGCTTCACCATAGGCTGTCTCTTTGTTGACACGATTCGATTCAGGACGATAGTAAGATGTATAGAAGAATAAAGCATCTTCAATAATCGGTCCGCCTAAACTAGCGGTAATCCAATTTTTATCGAGTGTATATTCTGTGCCGGCAGCATCATCTTTATCTGCAACGAAGCTTTTATCTTGTAGTTTATACTCTAAGTTACCGTGGAATTCATTAGTACCCGATTTAGATATGGTATTAATTGCAAAGCCACCCGAGCGGTTGAAACCAACTGCCTTAGCGCCACCACGGTCTACCGAAACGTTTTGTACGTCATGAGTTGAAGGCTCTGATGCTAAGTTACCAAACATGGGTAATGAAACATCAACACCGTCAAAGCCGTATTTATTATCACGTCCCGAACCACCAGCAGATGGGCCTAAGACTGAATACTCAGAATACTGAACACCTGGAATTAATTTCAGGAGGTCTCTATATTCAGTTCCGACGGGAAGGTTTTTAATTTCTTTCGAACTGATTGAGTTAGATAGTGCTGAATCACCTTCTCGGATGATCATACCTGAACCCATGATGGTGAGGACATTGCCAGCATCACCAGATGTTAAAGAAAAGTTAACTCTTGAAGTTTGATCCAGTTGAACGACAACATCAATAGTTTGAGTGGTGCCGTCGCTACTCTTCACTGTTAAGGTATAGTCACCTGGAATCAAAAGAGGTAGATTAAAACTACCGTCTGCTTGAGTGAGTACACTACGGTCTTTAGGCATTACATCACTGCTTGCAGTAACTGTTACGCCTTCAATTGAAGCGCCTGCCATTTCTGTACTTACCTTGCCTTTAATTGCACCCTTTTGAGCAGCAAAGGTAGGAGTACAAATTAGAGCACTCGCTAACACTGCAGCAGAAAGAGTTTTTAATGGCAATGATAAGGCTTTATCGGTCGCGCGCGCGACTGAATTACGCTTAAAGCTAAAAATATCCATCTGTTAATCCCCATTTACTTATTATTAGTAGTTAATTTAGTATTTAACTGACGAGAATTATCTCGCAATTTTCTCGTTAAAACTACTAAATTTTTGGTTTGTATATTCATTGAACCAAGGTCAGCCTACACTGACTAGGAATAAAATAACACTTTAAAATCATTTGTAAATAATTTATTATTCCTTTTCGCAGTTTTAATGAAAAAAAGACTCGTTTTACTTAGATCGACCGCTATTTTGGGGTAATTGAAGACAATTTAATAATAATGGACTGTGTATTAGAAAGTCTTCATATAAGCAAATGAAGTAGATAATTGAAATAAATAAATGAGAATAAAATTAAAGGAATAAGCTTAAAGTGAAAGCACTAGTGAAATCTCAAACAATATTAAAGTTAGCATTCCTAGTGACACTCGGCCTTTGTCCACAACTGATTTTAGCAGAGACTAACAAATTAGATGCTAATGTTCATGCCTTAAAGGATACATCTAAGTCATATTTTAAATCAGATGTTATTGGAGTAGATGAGCCGATGTTATATCCCAGCTATTGGAAATCGCGACTTGAAAGCTCAGACTCGGTTATTCTCGAACAACTGACGATTGCAGCGAATAACCAGAAACTAATCAATTCTAATCATTTAATGAATGACCTATCGAACTATCCAGAAGTTTTGACTGGGAGTGCAATAAAACGTTCAATTAATAAGATTAGTAAGCCAGCTCGATCGAAACGTTTTTATTCAACGGGTGAATTAGTCTCGAGTGCTGATTACAATGAATATAAGGAAGCCCTTAATCTAGAGACATTGAGTGGTTCTAAAAAAATTGTATTTGGGATGGTCGTCCGTCGTTCAGATATGCGAACCTTTCCGACCACTGATAAGATTTATAAAACAGCAACCAGTATTAACCTCGATCGTTTTCAAGAAACCGCCTTATTCCCAACTCAGGTCGTAGCGATACTGCACGAGAGTAAAGATAAACAATGGTACTTTGTTGTATCTTATAATTATTCAGCATGGATTCAAAAATCAGATGTCGCTACTGGCGACCGTTCAATCATCAATCATTATAAGGATAACACTAACTTCCTAGTAGTGACCGGAAGCAAAATTACTACGTCCTATAATCCAGAGAATGCAGAACTATCAGAGCTACAGTTAGAAATGGGTACAGTACTTCCTTTAACGCCCAGCGAAGATATCCCTACAACAATTGGTGGACAAAATACCTACACGAGTTATGTGGTTAAGTTGCCAACCAGAAAAACTGATGGAACATTAATATTTAAAAATGCGCTTATCTCGCGCTCCGATGATGTTCATCATGGGTTTCTACCCTATACAGAAGCAAATATCCTCGATCAATCGTTTAAATTTTTAGGAGAGCGTTATGGTTGGGGACACTCATTTAATGCGCGAGATTGCACAGGCTTCGTTGGTGAAGTTTATAAGAGTTTCGGAATTCTTATGCCGCGCAATTCGGGTGATCAAGGGAATAGTCAGCAGGGTGAAAATGCACATTTTCTTAAAGCAGCCACCAAGAAGGAAAAACTAGCTTACATGAGCCAACTTGAAGTAGGTGACCTCATCTATATACCTGGACACGTAATGATGGTTGTCGGCTTCAATGACGATAAACCCTATATCATTCATGATGTATCCGGTTTAAGCTACTTTAAAAAAGACGGTAGTTACTATAAAAGTAAACTTAATGGCGTATCGATGACTCCTTTATTACCCATGCAGTTAAGTCCTAAAAAGTCTTACCTCGATAAAATTTATAACATTAAAAAAATAAAATAGTGAAATTATAATGAAAATAACAGACATCAAACTCGGTATGTTAGAAGTGCCACTAAAAACGCCCTTTAAAACAGCCCTTAGAACCGTAGAAAGAATCAGAGACGTGATTATTATTGTGGAAACAGACTCCGGCCACAAAGGCTATGGTGAAGCACCGGCTACCTACGCAATAACAGGTGATACCCATGGCTCTATTATTGAAGCGATTAATGTAGTTATGAAACCAAAACTATTGGGTAGAGATATTTCAAATCTTAACGAAATAACCGATATTATCCAAACATCCATGGTCAAAAACTACAACGCCAAAGCGGCTATTGAAATTGCCATCTATGATCTTTACGCTCAACTTTATAATGCACCCCTTTATAAAATATTGGGTGGTGGCGAACCTTCCTTGCAAACGGACATTACCATCAGTGTCGACTATATAGAAAAAATGGTTAAAGATTCTGTACAGGCCGTTGAATTAGGTTTTGATATTTTAAAGGTAAAGGTGGGTAAAGATATTGGCCTTGATATAGAACGTATAAGAGCCATTGATGCTGCGGTAAAAGATAAGGCACTGATACGACTTGATGCTAATCAGGGATGGACAGCAAAAGAGGCGGTACACGCAATAAGAACATTAGAAGATTCAGGTGTAGCTCTTGAACTGGTAGAACAGCCTGTTGCCGCAGAAGATTTGGTCGGCATGCAATATATTACTGAACGTGTGGTGACACCGATTATGGCCGATGAGAGCACTTTCGGTCCTCGAGAAGTCATCGAGCTTTTAAAAATGAGAGCTGCAGATATTATCAACATCAAGTTGATGAAAGCCGGCGGTATATCTAACGCAATTAAAATTGCCGATGTTGCCGCAAATTATGGTGTTGAATGTATGATGGGCTGTATGCTTGAATCGAGTATCAGTGTTTCTGCTGCGGCACATGTTGCTGTAGCAAAATCCAATGTGATCACTAAGATTGACCTCGATGGTCCATCATTATGTGAATATGACCCCGTTGTTTGTGGTGTGAAGTTTAATAATTCTGAAATAACGATTTCTGATAAGCCAGGATTAGGTATTGAAAGCATAAAAAATTTACAAATGCTTGATTTATGATTCTTGGTTTATCATTAATGATGAGATTCAAACATCGAAATCTAAGTAAATAATAATAAGAAATTGAGGATGTTTATATGACCGGACTTACGGTTCTTGATTGGGGTGTTTTTGCGAGTTACTTTCTAATTCTTGCTGGTACAGGATGGTATTTCAGCCGCACTAAAGTAACTAACACCAAAGATTATTTTCTTGGTGGTAATGAAATGCCAGTCTGGCTCGTGGCGATTTCAGTTTTGGCAACGGCCCAATCTGCAGCAACCTTTTTAGGCGGGCCCGATCAAGGTTATCGCGCTGACTTAAGCTATCTTGCAACCAACATCGGTGCAGTCATCGCAGCGATATTTGTTTCAATGTATCTCATCCCAAAATTTTTCCAATATAAGGTTTCAACCGTTTATGAACTGTTAGAGGTACGTTTTGGCGAGAAGGCAAAAAAGCAAGCGGGAAGCATGTATCTATTAGGACGCGTCTTTTCCAGCGGCGCTCGTTTATACATGGCCTCTATTGCGGTATCGATGATTTTATTTAGTGATATACAGGCAGGTCATGTAGTTCTTGCCATTGTAATTTTAACCACCGTTGGCTTGCTCTATTCTTTTGTTGGAGGCATACGGACGGTTATTTACAGTGACGCAATTCAATGCGCAGTCTACGTAAGTGCAGCAATTGCAGTCATCTATTATCTATTAACCACTATACCCGCCGGTATGGGCGAAATTATTCAAGCCCTTGAACATCCTATTGATGGTGGTCAGTCGAAGTTCACACTGTTTAATTTCGATTTAGATTTTACCTCGACAGGTGTCTTTACCGTTTGGGCTTCCTTTAGTGGTTTTGTGTTGATGAACATTGCAGCCTTCGGCATGGATCAAGATATGACCCAACGGGTGCTGACCTGTAAATCTGCCAAGGAAAGTTCAAAGGCCATGTTATTGTCAATGGTATTAGTCATTCCAGTGGTCTTACTGTTCCTGACCATTGGTTTATTACTCTATATTGTTTATCAACGGCCGGATCTCATGGGCATTGAAATGGCCGGTGAAATTACTCAGAGTTTTAGTGGTGAGAAGATTACTATTTTTATGTATTACGTGCTCAATGAAATGCCTTCAGGATTAAGGGGGCTGGTTACTGTAGGAATCATTGCTGCTGCTTTATCAACACTAAATTCAGGGCTTAACTCGATGTCTTCAGTCATTATTCAAGATATTTATCGGCCTTGGATGGTGAACAAAGGTGTAGATAAACCAGAACGTTTTTATGTCAATGCGGGAAGGGTAGGAATGCTTGTCGCAGCAATCGCACTTGGTGGTATGGCAGTGTTAAGTTATTTTTGGCAACGATACACCGATATGCCATTACTGGCATTTGCGTTAAGCGTAATGGTTTTTTCTTATAGCGGATTATTGGGTGTTTATTTTAATGCCTTATTTACTAAAAGGGGTAACTCAAACTCGGTATTGGCTGCACTGATTGCAGGGTTTACAGTTACACTATTATTCCAGCCCTACATTCAAGATGTTTTAAATATATCCTGGTGGAAGTTCGACTTAGCATTTCCATATCAACTATGCATATCCACAGCGATTTCATTTATCATCTGTTATTTAGGCACTGCTGATGAAAGTATTAAACGCTCGGATGATTTTTCTTTTGAGATAAAAACATAGAGTATGATTCAGGCACCTATTCAGGCAATAATAGGCATCGATGCTGGTGGCACCAAAGTAGCCGGTCGAATCGTTGAGCTATCCACTGAGAAAAGTTGGCAGCAACTGGCCGGTCCAGGTTCCTTGTCAAATGATCTCGAACTTGCCAGCCAAAATATTAAACAGGTTGCATTAGGCTTATTAAAGCAGAGTCAGACTGATGCAAAAAATACCATTATAATCTGTGGCGCAGCAGGTGCATTGAACAAGGCACTTAACGATAGCATCAATGACACTTTAAAGACCCTTGGTTTTGCTGCTATCGAAATAACATCTGACGCCAGAATATCCCTGTACGGTGCAAATTTGGGTGAACCTGTTGTTGTCGTTGCCCTAGGCACAGGAAGTGTTGCCATGCGCTTGGACGAAAATGGCCATGAAAAACAATTTGGTGGTTGGGGGTTTATTACCAGTGACCAGGGTAGTGGTGCTAACATTGGTCGTGATCTTGTCAGTGAAACATTAAGGGCAATCGATGCTGATAATTTTGAAGCCGACTCTTTAATAGCATCAGTACAGGATGTTATTGGAGAAAATTCCCAATCAATATTGAAATGGTTAACTACGGCAACACCTGCAATTTATGCACAATTAGCTACGCTAGTGATGAACAATGCAGAGCATCGACTGGCTAAGAAAATAATTAAAAAGGCGAGTTCGGATGTTGAAGAGTTGATTCGACTTTCTAGAGCCAATAAAGAGCTTCCTCTGTGTTTGTTAGGAGGGTTAGCCCTAGTAATGAAACCGCATTTGAATGAAGAGCTACAAAAGCACATCAAAACACCGAAGGGTAATGCTGTGGATGGCGCGCTATTTTTAGGACGACGCCTATTGCATAAAATGGAAATGGCAGATGGATAACGAACAGCTAGTTAAAGAACTCAACCAGTTGATTTCGGAGAATCAAAATCCTGATACCATGGATATTGATCTGTTATCGACGCTAGATATTGTCACTAAGATTAATCATCAGGATGAGCAGGTCGCACAGGCGATATCGTTGGTTTTACCACAGATTGCACAGGTAGTAGATAACATTGTCAGTTGTTTTAAAAATGGAGGACGGCTGGTCTACATCGGTGCAGGTACCAGTGGTCGACTCGGGATCCTCGATGCTGTTGAATGCATTCCAACCTTTGGTATAGATGAGGGACTAATAATCGCAATTATGGCTGGAGGTGACTCGGCCATGTTTAAGGCGAAGGAAGGTGTAGAAGATGATAAGGCTCAAGGAATAGCCGCGGTAAAAGAGGTTCAGCTTTGTAAAAAAGACATATTAATCGGTATTGCTGCAAGTGGTCGAACACCGTACGTTATTGGTGCACTTGAGTTTGCCAAGAGTATAGGTTGCATCACAGTAGCACTCAGTAGTAACCCGAACGCGCAAATAGCAGAGGTTGCTGAACATGCAATTTTACCCGTTGTTGGTCCCGAACCTCTGACAGGTTCAACGCGTATGAAATCTGGAACAGCACAGAAGATGGTTCTTAATATCCTCTCAACTGCCAGTATGATCCGCATGGGTAAAAGCTATAAAAATCTGATGGTCGATCTAAAGGCTACCAATAAAAAATTGTATGCGAGAGGCACCCGTATGATCATGCAGGTGACCGGAGTATCTCAGTCAGAGGCTGAAACTGCCTTAGAACAATCAAAATTACAGGTTAAAGTTGCTATACTGATGCTATTAGCCAACGTCAATGTTGAGCAAGCGCAGTCTATGTTGGTAAACAGTGATGGATTTTTAAGAGCAGCACTTCAGTAAAATGATGCCGTATAGAGTATGCAATTAGAATGAGGATTAAGGTTTAAAAAATGAGTTGTCTGATAAAAATACGCTCCATTCGTGATGATATGTCTGCTAATGAAAAAAAACTGGCTGACTATATTATTTCCAATGCAGCATTGCTCAGAGATTATTCATCATTACAGCTTGCTACTGCTGTTAGCGTGAGTCAATCGAGCGTGGTTAAATTTTGTCAAAAATTGGGCTACAAAGGTTATCCCGATCTGAAGCTTGCTATTAATGAAGCTGTTGCAAAAAGTTCGACAGAATCGAATGGGCGAGCGAAATATTTCTCTGACTCTAAGCTAAACTCTGTTTCAGAACAGCTTCTTAAAAGCAAACTTGAAGCGGTCACTGCTACCATTGAACTCAATACAGAAAAATCATTTCTTACTGCGACCAACGCGATCGCAGGAGCGAATAAAACTCAGGTCATAGGCAGTGGTATTGCCAGTTTTACTGCAGATTATTTTGCGACACAACTAATATTTATTGGCAAGGCAGCCAATGCAACCAATGATCTTATTTATCAGAAACAATTTATGAAATCTTTGGCTGCTAATGATGTGCTCATTCTTCTTTCTGCAATGGATGAATTAGCCATTGATAATCTTAATTTGTCAGAGTTACGCAATAAAGAAGTACAGGTGATTCAAATTTGTCCTTATTCACCCAATAATAATTATCATCAATCTGATATTGCTTTATCAACAATCTCAAACCATGATCATTTTCCCAATGAGTTTTCACAATCACGCCGAGCGGCTCAGCAGCATATTATTGATATTTTATTATCAATGCTTCATAAATCAGAGAGCAAAGACTCTAAATAATTCTAGTTTTTTCTATTGTTTCTGAATTCAAGGTTCTATATTGCTCGATAAGTCTAGGTATTCATTTATGATGAGTGACTGCCAAGGGCTTTCATTACCAAATCTATCAACGGCTGTCAGCGCAATCTCTGTGATTGCTTCGGGCTTGGCTGGCACCTCTATTTCTGGTTGATATTGACCATAACGTTTCACCTCTTCGGGGAATTTATAGCTACCAATCGAAAGAGCGTTAGTTTTAGAGGGTAATATTTGGTACGACCATTGATTATCATATCGGGTATAGAGTACCCAATGAGCTATATCTGCTAGTTGATCGTGTCTCCAAGTCACTTCTAATTGCTTCGGCGTAGCATTGAAACTCAAGGTTGGACTTTTAGGTTTAATGCTATCAAGCCAAGAGTATTCGGGTATCAGAGCTTGTTTTTTGTAAGGGCCTGAGGTTAGTCGCTCATTAAATTCTGGATTGTCCTGCAGAGCTTTTACATTCCAAAAGACCGAGCCAGGTCTATCATTGAGCATGGCACGACTGATCATGATCTGGTTGATGCTTTCAACCATTGCGGTTTCGTCCTCACCCAGTTGTGTTTGAATTCCAGGCCATAAATGGCGATTTTTTATATTTTCCTTTTCCCACCAACTTAATAATAAGGGAAAACTTTGGGGGTATTGAGATATTTTCCAATAGAGTTGTGGCACAAAGTAATCAATCCAGCCTTCATTGAGCCAGAGCTTGGCATCAGCATAAAGCTTATCAAATTGATTCATCCCTTCAATGGTTGAGGGATTTCCAGGTTTCCAAATTCCAAATGGGCTGAGGCCAAATTTGACATGTTTTTTTTCTGATTTAATTCCATCATAAACAAGTTTTATAAATTGATTAACATGATCGCGCCGCCAATCGGCGACGGATAAATCACCGCCCTCTAATTGATAATGTTGATAGTCTTCTGCGTCAGGAAAATCTTTACCTTCGTTATAGGAGGGATAGGGATAAAAGTAATCATCAAAATGGATGCCATCAATCTCATAACGTTTAACGATATCCATGACAACTTTGAGAGAATAATCGATGGTCTCCTGTTTTGTAGGTATTAGCCAGCGGTATCCCATTGCGAGCTCTACAACCAATTCCGGTCGTAAATTCACAACCGATTGATCAGAGATTTTATCGCCCTTAATATGATGAGCGCGATATGGATTTAACCAAGCATGAAGCTCCAATCCTCTTTTATGGGCTTCATCAATCCAAAAGGATAAGGGATCATAAAAGGGCACCGGAGCCTTACCCTGTTCAGCGGTTAAATAATAGGACCAGGGTTCAATATCGCTCTCATAGAGAGCATCGGCCTGTGGACGTACTTGAAAGATTACAGCATTGAAATTATTCGCCTGTAATGAGTTGAGAATATCCAGAGCTTCCTGCTTTTGCTGCTCAACAGGAAGTCCTGGTTCAGAGGGCCAGTTAATATTGGCCACTGTGGCAACCCAGGCTGCTCGAAACTCTCGTTCAACTTTAATCGGTGCTTGAGATTTTGAGGATGAGTTTTCAGTGGAAAATTCTATCAGGTAAAAAACGACGATTAGTGTAAATATTATCGAGATATAGATAGGCTGAAATATGATGTTTTTAAGGTTATTCATTGTGAGATATTTGCTTAAACTCATGAACCAAATTTGCCCTGTGTATTAAGAGAAGGAAGTAACAGAAAGTATCCGATATTTAATGTTTATAGGGTATAATAAAACTCAACTTAAGTAAGCTCAAAAATAGAATGATTATCAAAATAACTCAATTAAAGCAGTATATTCAAAGATTCAATTACCAAAGTCGTTTAGTACTTTCTTCATTACTGGTTTCTTCATTGCTAATTGTTTCATGTTCTGCCCCAACCGTGCTGATTCCAGAAACAGAGACAATTGAGATAATAAAGCCGAGAGCAACGCTAAATTATCGAGTTTTTCCATACCTTCAGAATCCAACACAGACGGCAATGACTATTCTCTGGTTAAGCGATCTACCCGAGGATGGATTCTTAACTTTTCAGAAGACAACTGACTCAAAACCAATTCGTATAAACTCGAGTGCAGCACTTTTGACTGCGCTTAATTATCCAGAATGGGAGTCACAGAAGTTTTTTGCTGGCAAAGCTCCCACACCACCTTATCAACAACGTGTGCGCATAGAAGGTTTAGAAGCAGGAACCCTATATCAATACAGTGTTAGTCAGGGTGGGGAGATCTTTACATCATCATTTAAAACAGCACCCGATGAAAATACATCCATTCGCGTGAGTGTTTATGCAGATAGTGAAACGGAACCGGAGTCTACCGGCAAGTTTGTAAAATGGGATGAGCCCTTTGCTAATTCATCGAATAAAAAGAATGATGAGAAGAGGCGCTATCTGATTGATCAGACCAAGGGTTACGCCAATAACTTGGAAGTCATTCAATCTAGAAAACCGGACCTAATATTAATTGCTGGCGATCTGGTTCAGTCTGGTGGTGAACAACGAGATTGGGATGAATTTTGGATGCATAACAATAGCGGGACAACCAAACTGGCCAGTACAACTCCAATAATGCCCGCAATTGGAAATCATGAATATTATGCGGGACCAAAACTGGGTCATTCATCACAACCAGCATCTGAAATCGCCTTTTTAAAATATCTAGATTATTTTGAATTTCCTGCGAATAATGCTCCCATTAAAGAGCATGAAGAACGATACTATAGTTTCAAATATGGACCAGCAACATTCATCATGTTAGATCTGTCTAATAATACGCCAGAAGATTCATCTCAAGACACCAGCTTCTATTTAAACGGTTCCTTCAACTCTGAAGACAACAATGGTCTGACAGGTTTTTCACCAGGCTTTGAGCCCGACTCAACGCAGGTCAGTTGGTTAAAACAACAATTAGAAGAAGCAAGAAGCAACAGTCAGTTCACCTTCATAGTCTTCCATCACGCACCTTATTCAAGTGGTCCACACGGACAGCCACCAGGATTTGACAGCGGACAAAATCCACAGTCAGGAGTCCCAGTTCGAGCACTAACACACATCTTCATGGAATACGGAGTCGATGCAGTACTCAGTGGCCACGATGAAATGTGGGAACGCTCAGTGGTCAAAGGAGAAAGAAAAACTATGTCAGGTGATGCTGTAGCACATACCATCCACTTCTACGACGTAGGAATTGGTGGCGACGGCCTACGCAAACCGCAAAAAGGCGTAATAAATCAATACCAAACATTCGTCGCCAATGACCACGCCGCAGAGCAATGGGTCAACGGTGAACTCATCAGTGGCGGCAGACATTACGGCCACCTAGAAATGGACATCAATCGCGATGAAGCCGGCAACTGGCAAGCAGAATTAACGCCAGTCTATATCCTTCCAACAAAGGACGAATCAGGTATCTACAATAACTACATTAGAAAAACCTACGACGATGTAGTAGTGATTAGCAAACCGGCAAAACAGTAAGTCGATTGATATAAGATTCCAAAATGCCCACTAAGACTGCACCCTAAACCTGCATCAATCAGGGGTCTCTGCTGCAGGACGCAGCAGCGAAGTCCACATGGATGTGTTCACGACGCCCCCTGATTGATGCAGGTTTAGGGTGCAGTCTGTTAGCCTAGATACAAAAAAAGCCTTGACCTTCGAGTATACTCTAAGGTTTATACTTGTTGATATTGAAGAGGTTTATACAGATATGAAAATTGGTGAGTTATCTAAAAAGTCAGGCCTGTCAGCACATACACTGCGTTATTACGAAAAGCAGGGGCTGATTACAGCAGCGGGTCGTAGTGAGAGTAATTATCGCATTTACACAGCCGATGATCTCGATACCGCAAAGTTCGTCAAGCGTAGTCGTGAGATGGGATTCAGTTTGGATGAGGTTGAGGTTTTTCTCTCCATTCGTGCCGATAAGCCCGCGCATATTTGTGCGGATGCGAAATTAATTACAGACTCTAAAATCGCCGATGTACAGCAAAAAATTATAGATTTGCAGCAGCTTCTTGGAGCACTCCATAAACTCAGTGATGCATGCTGCGGTGGTAATGAAAGTGCAGAACTGTGTAGTATTATTGATGCGCTTGATAGCTAATTCTTACTCAGCAGAAAAAGTAATCAATAGAACAAGTACTGATTAAAACAAACGATAAAAAAATAGAAAAGGGTAAAAAGATGGAGCTCATTAACAATTTTATTATGCTGTTCACAGAATCAGCGCCATTTCTACTTCTAGGTTTATTTCTAGCCGGGGTTATCAAACAGTTGGTTCCTGATAAGTGGATCACCAAGACCTTGGGAGAAAATAGTTCAGTGGTGACTGCAGCTCTTATCGGTACACCATTACCCCTATGTTCTTGTTCAGTCATTCCAACTGCCATGGGTATTCGACGAGCAGGTGCGAGCAAAGCTAGCACCGCAAGCTTTATGGTAGCAACACCTGAGACTGGAGTTGATTCTATTGGAGTGACTTTCGCCTTAATGGGTCCCATCATGGCTATTGCTCGTCCTGTTGCGGCAATCTTTTCAGCCATTGTTGCGGGTAAACTGGTCCGTATTTGGGATAAAGAAACCCCACCCATCACCGAAGAGGGTAAAAAGTCTTGTTGTGGTATGTCAAAGAAGGAACCAACGACAGGTGACAAATTAAAATCTGTTTTTCAGTATGGTTATGGAAAATTACTTTCTGATTTTATGAATTGGCTATTAATCGGTTTGTTCTTTGCTGCACTCATTCAAACATTCGTCCCAGCGAGTTTTTTAAGCCAGTACGGTACAGGACTATTCGCCATGGTAGTGGTGGTTATTATATCGATTCCCATGTACATCTGTGCCACAGCCTCAACGCCGGTTGCAGCAGGATTAATGCTGTCAGGGGTCTCTCCAGGTGCTGCCCTAGTCTTTATGTTGACTGGACCGGCGACAAATATTGCCACGTTAATGGTCGTTAAGAATGAATTAGGTTCTCGATCTCTAGCAGCCTACCTCACTGGCGTAATTGGCACTGCCATTGCAATGGGATTATTATTTGATTGGTTTTTGGCCTATTACAGTATTTCAATTGCTGTCAGTCATGGTCAGCATGATGAGATGACGAGCATCTTCTATAGTATTGCTGCAATTATTTTAGCAATGTTGATGGTGAGGCAGGTGGTAATTAAGTATAATCCTGCACAAATTTTCACATCACTCTTTGTTAATACAAAAAATGTTAGCAATAAGAATGATAAAAATATGAAGTCAGAGGCTGAATGTCACAAATCGTAATTTGCGCACTGTACAAATTTATCCGACTCGATAATTTTGAATTATTGAGGGAACCACTGTTGCAGAAGATGTTGGACCTTGATGTCAAAGGGACTCTATTAATTGCAAATGAAGGAATAAACGGTACGGTTGCGGGGTCTAGGGATGCTATTGATGCATTACTTGCTCATTTGGCTGAGGATGAAAGGCTCGGTAACATTGTTACTAAGGAATCATTCACAAATGAAGCGCCTTTTCATCGGACAAAGGTCAAACTTAAAAAAGAAATTGTTACCATGGGTGTGCAAGGCCTTGACCCACTAAAAGTTGTTGGAACCTATGTAAAGGCTAACCAATGGAACGATTTAATCAGCGATCCAGAAGTCATTCTTATTGATACACGTAACGATTACGAGTTTCAGGTGGGAACCTTCAAGGATGCAGTGAATCCAAACACGGTCAGTTTTCGTGAATTTCCTGACTATGTGTCCAAACATCTTGATAAGAACAAACACCAAAAAGTTGCAATGTTTTGTACCGGTGGAATTCGCTGTGAAAAATCAACGGCCTATTTAAAGGAGCAGGGGTTTGATGATGTTTATCATCTTGAAGGTGGTATCTTAAAATACCTTGAAGAAGTGCCTATTGAGGAATCAATGTGGCAGGGTGAATGCTTTGTGTTTGATGAAAGAGTTACGGTAAATCATAATTTGGAACCGGGCTCTTATCACCAATGCCACGCCTGTCGATTACCCATCACCGATGAAGATATGGATGATGCGCGCTATCAACCGGGTGTTAGCTGTCCTTCATGTTTTGATACTCTTTCTGCAAAGGCTAAACAGCGTTTTGCTGAGCGGGAAAAGCAGATGCAACTTGCTAAACAACGTGGTGAAACGCATTTGGGATCTGGGGTGGCAGAAACCATTGTCAAACGTCGTGACGAAAAGAAACGGTTTAAAGAAAAACAGCAGCACAGCAACCCTGAACGTTAATTAGAAGGTTAGAACAATCGTTTTTTTAGCTTGCTTCTGCCTCGGTGCCTTGGTCAGATTTATTGTTAGAATAATCATCGTATAAAAATACAATCATAGTGATGGTGGCAATGACTGATGTAACAATGAGTATCAATAAAAAATCTTGCCAACCCCCTTCTTTATTAGCTACTGCTCCACCAACAAAATCAAAGGTCATTGCACCAAAGTAGGCCAAAGCATCTATTAAGCCGACTAAAAGCCCACAATGTTTACCGCCAAAGCTGATTGAAAATACACTCATGGGTATGTAGTAGGCTGGTGAAATGGCAAAGCCAAAAGTGAAGATTAAGATTATGGTTAACACGAACTCAAATTGTGCATTTAATTCAACAGAACCGAGATACCAGAGTATTAGTAAAGAAATTACCGCGATTATGAGAGTAAAGGCAACAGCATAAATCACACTTCGATTTGATAATTTATCGAAAACAAAACCACCAACAAAGACTGCAATGAGAGCACCCAATGGGAAGGCGGCAGAAGCCATGCCAGCCGCCGCCGGGGTTAATTTGAAAGTTTCGCTGAGGAAAATAGGAATAAAGACTTGAAACTCAAAGAGCACTGCGAGTGCTGAAATTCCAAAACTAATCAACCAAAATCGACGATTCTTAGCAAAATAAAATATCGCCGCACGAGTATCCATATTGTGGAGAGGATGCTTGTGAGAGTTTGCAGAAACCGTTTTCATGGTCTCTCTGGATTCTTCTGAGAGTGCCGTTGAATCATCCCATTTATTTTTAAGGAATTTGGGTAAAATGATTGCCACGAATAAAGCGATTCCTGCGCCTACAAAAAATAATCCTCGCCATGTCATGAACACAAGAAAGCTGCTGAGTAATACAGTTGTTGCGACCGAGCTAATGCGAGAACTGGTTGCTATAAATCCCCAAACACGTCCATGCTTAGAAGGTGTGAACCAGACTCTGATGATATTCGCCATTGATGGCCAGCCAGCAGACTTTGCAAAAATAGTGAGAAAATAAAGCACAAAAAATGCGCTATTTGCAGACACTGTGCCAAATATTAGAGTAGTAATAGCAGCAATTGCGAGCGCTGAAATAAAGACTCTGCTACCACCCAGTTTATCGGCCAAAACACCGTTGGTCAGTTTGCCGGTTAAATTACCCGCCGTACCCCAGCCTAAAATTGCACCAAAGGTTGCAGTATCCAAGTCTAAACTAGGGTCTAGCAACATTGATGGGCCAGCAACACCTAACACCGTTCTGCAGAGCATCAACATGGCATAGCCAATACACATACTCAGAACAACTTGAGTTTCCATCTGAAAATTTTGTCGGTTACTGGTTGTATTCAAAATTATTTACCTTCTGATGAGAGGGGAACAGAGATTTTAAGAGTTTAGATTGGTTAAGATCTCTTCTTCAAATCTTAAATCGCTGCCATCGTCGAAAATTCTTATAATATGAATTTTCATATCAGCAGTACCAAAGTCTTCATAAAATAAAAACATATTGGAGTCATTTGGAGAGTTGATTGAAGAAAGAGAACCATTCTTATATTGGGTAAAACTATGTTTATAGTATAAATCGTTAGCTTGAATCAATTCTAACTTATGCGTATGTCCACAAAATACATCTTTGATCTTATGCTTTCGAATGAACTCAATGATTCGTCCTGAATTGTAGAGAGGGTCTGAATCAGTCTCAAGTATCGAGTGATGGTTTAAGAGTATAATTTTATCATAGCTCTGTTGCTCTATCTCATGGGAAACCGAATTTAATATTTCCTGATCAATAAAACCATTATCTTGATAGATCTCACAAGTATCCAAACAGACGATCAATAATGACTCATCATCAATTACGACTTTTTTAATAAAGTTTATGTCGGTTAAATTTTCTTTGATTCCCGTGGTAAATTGATCGAGATAAATCTTATTTTTAGTGCATCGGTTCGGATCTTGGGGGTGAATGACATCAAGATCGTCAATATACTCACGAAAAAAGTCTTGGGCCTGCATGTTCCGTTTGTCATGGTTGCCCACAATAGAGATGACATGATCACAGTCGAGAGATTTTAAAAATTGACCAGCAGCTATAAATTCAGTTTTTAAACTGTCGGTGGTATTGTCACCCGTATTTAAAACAATATCGGCAGGATAAGCGTTGAGTTTTTCCAATAATTTGTCATTATTTCCTTGCCAATGACGGCAACCAAAATGCATGTCAGAGATATGCAGTAAATTCATCTTGTTTTTCTTCTTTTATAGAATTTTCGAGGGTCAAACATATACGTTATTACTTGGTATAACAAGAATTTAATATTATTATTAATAGATGTTTAGAAGCTTATTGTTTAAATTATAGGTCATCGTATTATTTATTATAGTCACAGTGCCGAGGTGATATAAGATGAATAAAAACTCAGATTCAGTTCAGAGTATGAATTTAAAAAATTCCTTATTTTTTAGTCGTAGAAAGTTCCTGCATAAGGCGCTGATTTCAGCATCCAGCCTTGCACTAGTGGGCTGTGGAGGGAATGGTTCATCAATTGGTTCAACTGTGATGCCATCAGGCTCTTCTACCGTAACTGCCGGAAATCATCTAACAGGTACTCAATCGATTAAATCTATCATCATTATAGGTGCAGGAATCTCTGCTCTGGTCGCAGGTTACGAATTGTCCATTGCTGGTCATCAGGTAACCTTTTTAGAAGCTAGGCAACGGGGTGGTGGGAGAGTGAATACACTTTACTCCCCATTTAATAATGGTCATTTTGCTGAATCTGGTGCTTCTCGAATACCATCAAACCATGAATTAACCCTAAACTATATTGAGCATTTTGGGTTGGCAGTAGAACCCTTTTATGCAACAACGGGTAATTATTTTGAATTGGCGAATAATCAACTTAATATTTTTTCAAACAGCAGCTATTTAAATTCCCCACCCTGGTCGGGCTCTGTTAATCGTAGTGAATATTCTAAAATTGTTGGTGGTATGTCGAGTCTACCCAATGCATTTATTGATACTCTTAGGGATAAGATACTCTATGAACAGGCTGTTGAATTTGTCGAGCAACGCAGTGATGGTGTCGATGTCATTAGCTCATCGGGGCAAACCTATTCTGCCGATAGAGTGCTCTGCACAGTTCCGATACCAGTGAGAGACAAAATCAACTTCGTACCCCAATTGTCAACTGCAAAACTACAGGCCAATGACGGTGGGTTTCACTACACTGACTCAACTCGATTATTCACTCAATTTTCAGAACGATTTTGGCAAGCTGATAACCTGAACGGATGGGGGACCACTGATCATCCCGAAGAAATTTGGCAACCTACCTGGAATCAAAATAGCTCGGGTGGAATCATTCAATCTTATTTGCGAGGTAATGCTGCTCAAAGGTTTGATGCATTAACTCCTCTACAACAGGTGATTGATGTTCATAACCGATGGCGCATAGCGTTTCCTAACTTGGATGATTATATTTTAGACCCGCAGATGAATAATGTTACATTTTCTTGGGCGAATGAACTCTGGTCAGGTTCGGCGTATTCTTCACCAACATCGAGCCAACAAAATGCACTGCTCTCTGAAGTGAACAGAAGGGAAGGAAGGGTTCATTTTGCTGGAGAGCATGGCTCAGGTTTTCCCGGCTGGATCCAAGGGGCTCTTGAGACAGGATTGAGTGCTGCCGTAGAAATTCATCAGAGTAGTTAGTTGGATAAATCTCAAGTCTCTACTAAAGCAACTTCCATTATTACGACAATGCCTATTGAATTGTTGGCGGCTAATCGAAGAAAAATTCAAAAATGGATAAAAATTATACAATTACATTTTATATTAGAAATAGTTAATATTATTATTAAGATAGTGTAATAACCTATTGTTTTTGATTAATATTAATATTATATAAAATAACTCTAAGGAGAGATTCTACTTTCCTTGTGGTTGAAAATTGACCACTATATTTTGTCGTTGCTTGACAGCAGAGAGACTTGGAAGTACATTTGTCGACTTATAAGAGAGAAAGTAAGTAGTTAGATTTACATAATAAAAAACTTATTGAAGGCTACTAAGGTAACTATAGACAACCATGTAATTGCAGTCGTGGTGTTGTTGACTATGGATTTCTTAGCAAAGGATATGCTGCTGTCCTTGCTAGATGTGTGAGCAAGGGGGAGTAATAAAATGTCAAAGGTTATCAGCGGTTCGAAACTATCCATCTTCATGGATTCATTCATCTCAGTATTTAATTTAAAGGGTAGCTCGCTACTCCTTATTGCAACTTTGCTGATTTCCACACTTATCCCTAGTTTCGCAAATGCCGATGTTACTATCGCTGGTTCTAGTTCATCAAATGGTGAAGTATTTGGGATCTGCTTTGATGATGTAGACGGTGATACATACCCTGATCCACGAAAATCAATATCTTTAGATAGTGGAACATCGCCAGTGTCGCTGGCTTTTTATCTTGATCCTGAACAACTTGAAAGCGACCGACTGACCCTCTTTATTGCAGATAGTAAAGGTGGCATTACATCAATGGACTGGATTGAATCCACGACGTCTGACGCCTGTGATTTTACACCGGTGGCAGGAGCATTCAGCTTTCAACAGACAAACCCCGGTTCAGGTCCAGCAAATCCTACGGGTTTAACAGTAACAAAAACGGGCCACTTATTTGCTTTAAACTCAAAATCGGGCAAACAAAGTAATGGCGAACTGTGGCGTTTTGATCTAAGTACACCAGATGCCAATCCTATAGCGATTGATGAAAACGTAAGTGTAAACGGAATACCAACAAACCAGCTTGAAGAATCCATGATGTTATTAAATGGTGATATTCTAGTTGTATCAAGTGCTCCAGCTGCAATCTTAAAATATAGCGTTACTTGTAATTTAGACGATTTAAATGATTTACTTGCAACTCCATGTGTTCCTGAAGTTTTGATTTCTTCCGAAACCTTTGGAGGTAATGCACCTTCAGGTATCACCTTAGCTCCTATTCCATTAGCACATAAGTTACTGGTGAGTGTTTCTGACGGTTCTATTTTGGTTTTTGATCTTAATAGCATTGTTGATGATGAGCCAGAACGTCAGAGTCCTGATTTTATCAATGGACTGGCTTCAGGAAAGTTTAAATTGAAGGCGGTCAGATCCGTTACAGGCAATGATCTTCAGACCTATGCAGGTACTGTTTACATTGCAGGTAGAAATAACGGCAAGATACAAGAAATAAAGATCAAGGATACCAACGGCACACTAACTGCCGAAGAAGAGGCTTCTGGAATTGAATCTTTTACTGATGTTCAGTTTCCAGTAGGTCTGGCGGTAACGGAAGCAGAAATGGTGCCTGTTATTGACTGTACCGCAACTAAGGTATTAATTAACGGAATAGAAACTGGAGAAATAGTGGGTGGCTGTGACCTTAGCCCAGTTATAACTCATCAATTAATCGATTTTGATCCATCATTAATTCCAGATGAGTTCCTTGGCGAAGAATATGAAGTTTATCCTGATCCTCGGGCAACCTGTGTCACACCACAAACCTGTACATGCCTTGACGAGCCACTATTTCTAGACGACTTAAACCCTGGCTATGAACATGTTGAAATTCCGAGTCATCTATGTGGCTCACCGAATATAATAATTGTTGATGTTATCAAATCATCCCAGTCAATTATGACTGAAGGTGTGGTTGATCATGAATCAGAAAACAGTAATATTAACCCTGATTTTGACTGCAAAACTGATGTCGGCTCAGATCCAGTAAGATCAACTCAACCAGTAATGGCCTGGGCACCGAAAGATGATGAAGATTCCATTGTTGAAATTGATACTGCAATTGATGTCACTACCGGTTGCGGTAGTTCTCGATCTAAAACTCGAGACTGGTCCTATTTTATTCTAGGGCTACACTATAATATTCTAGAAACTAATAGCCTTGGTGCAGGAACTGCACAATACACTGACCACGTGTCAAATGAGATAGCAGCGTTGCGAGCAACCTTTGAGGAAGCTAAATTGAAAGGTTGTCTAACGGATCCATCTGACTCATCTGATTTAGAAGTTCTGCTATCTGATATGGAATCCCTTTGGGCTACAGCTTCATGTTTACTAACTGTTCCAGTGAAAGCGAATGCTTTTGCTGAGATAATTAGTTCTAAACCCAGCCCTGTTTTACCTAAATCAGAAGGTAGTTGTAATGAAAATTATAACGGTGAACTTCAGGCTCGTGCTACCCACATTTGGTATAACATCAACTCAAAAGTGTTTAACATTGCGTGGAAAGATAAAATAGATTTGGAAACAAATTTCCCAGTAGGAGTCTGTAATGAGCCTCCACAGGTTAGTTTTATTCATGGTAGCTGTAATGTTGGCGAGTCCTGTAGCTTTACCAGTACGCCTATTGATGAGGATATTAGCACTCTCACCTATAGTTGGACGTTTGGCGATGGCGGCACTAGCGTTGTTCAAGATCCAGCCCATATCTTTACCTCTGTAGGCCCTCACACGGTCACTCTGACCGTTACGGATTCAGACGGTTTAACATCAGATGCAGCCACTGAGCAAGTGATAGCCAATGCGGCACCACAGGTTAGCTTTACGAATGGTAGCTGTAACATTGGCGAGCCCTGTAACTTTACCAGTACGCCTATTGATGAGAACATAAGTACACTCACCTATAGTTGGACGTTTGGCGATGGCGGCACTAGTACAGTTCAAAACCCAGCCCATATCTTTACCTCTGTGGGTCCTCACACGGTCACTTTGATCGTTACAGATTTAGGCGGTCTATCCGCTACAGACACTGAGCAAGTGACAGCCAATGCGGCGCCACAGGTTAGCTTTACCAATGGCAGCTGTAACATTGGCGAGCCCTGTAACTTTACCAGTACGCCTATTGATGAGAACATAAGTACACTCACCTATAGTTGGACGTTTGGCGATGGCGGCA
>JAUUZN010000123.1 GCA_030589945.1 Gammaproteobacteria bacterium
CAACTACCTAATGTTGGGCTACACCCATCGACTCGGCCAATTGATCAATCTGATTAAGCAGATCTGGATATTCCGGTGATTTTTCACCAGCATAATTGAAGTTCTTATAGAGTCCTGTCAAGCGTGTAAAATAGTCATGGATCTGAGGTTTATCAGTAAAATTGTATTCCTGATTGACCAATTGATAGACTTTATTAAAGCTCAATTTCTGCCTATCTAATGAACATGACGCATCTACGTCATCAAATGCATCTTGTTGCACATAAACCATGTCTAGGAAAAGCGCCTTCTGATAGGTTACAAAATCTTCTAGCGTGACGCCTTCTTCTCCCGTCACCTGCATCATTTGCAGAACTGAATCACCTTTTGCTAGCAAATCAATCATGTCTTGAACTTTTTGTGTCCAATCAGGATCAATTTCCTTGTCATACCAAGGCTTAAGCTGTTTGAGATAACGAGACCAAGAAATCAATGGGTCAACAGATGGGTAATAACGCTTATAAGCACGTTCCGCACTCAGACCTAAAAAGGTTTTCACCGTACCTAACGTTGATTGAGTAACTGGTTCTTCAAAGTTACCACCAGCAGGTGAAACTGTGCCAATCATAGTCAGACTGCCGATATCATTATTATTAGTCTGGATAACACCCGCACGTTCATAAATCCCGCGAACCGATGAATCAAGATAAGCAGGGAAACCTTCCTCACCTGGAATTTCTTCCATTCGACCTGAAGTTTCACGCATAGCTTGTGCCCAACGGGAAGTAGAATCAGCGATCAGAAGCACATTAAAGCCCATTTGCCGGTAATATTCACCCAAAGTCAGGCCAGTATTTATAGAGGCCTCACGAGCAGCAACCGGCATCGATGAAGTGTTACAAATAATAATGGTCCGGTCCATTAATGCCCCACCAGTTGTGGGATCATTCATTTGTGGGAATTCTGTAATTGTTTCAACTACTTCACCAGCACGTTCACCACAAGCAACAATAATGACGATATCAACTGAGGAATACCTGGAGATCAGATTTTGTAAAACTGTTTTTCCAGCTCCAAATGGGCCAGGGATACAAGCGGTACCACCTCTGGCAATTGGGAAAAAAGTATCAATCAAACGCATGGTCGTTATCATGGGTTCATTAGGATAAAGTCTTTCCACAATACGGCGATCGATCAACTCCTGCGGTATAGGTTTTCTTACTGGCCACTTTTGAACCAGTGTTAAAGGACGCTCTTTGCCTGATTCTGTACGTATTCTGGCAACTGGATCTTCAATAGTGACACTTCCTTCTTGAATCCAGGTAACTTCAACCGTACCAGGCTCATCAAAAGGAATCATGATTTTATGGGTATAACGCCCTTCCTGAACCGTTCCTATAGCCGCTCCGGCTTGCAGACGATCACCAGTTCGGACAACAGGAACAAAAGACCATTTCTGATTACAGTCAAGTGGTGGTGCTTCAACACCTCGAGGTAAAAAGTAACCGTATTCAGATGCCAAACTTTCCAAAGGGTTTTGCAAACCATCATAGACTTGTCCTAGTAAGCCAGGACCTAGACTTACTGATAACATCTCATTAGATTGTTCAACAGGATCGCCAACAGCTACACCCGATGTATTTTCAAATACCTGTGCATCAGCAGTATTACCATTAATCCGTAACACCTCTGCCTTCAGCCTTTCCTGACGGCCATGATCTTTACGTGTCGGACAGATATATACTACTTCATTCTTTTTTAAAGCAGATAGACCATCCTCAGTCATGATCCCTTCTATAGTCACAAGGTCATCCTGAACGGCTAACACTCTGGCTGTGAACTTAATATCTTCCATTTGTTTTCCTCGTATTTGAACTGTCTATATCTAAGCTATTTAGGAATTCTTGATTCAAGAAAACATTCTGGCATACTCACCTAACGCTGATTCCGCCATATCATTAAAACGTTTTTCTGCTTTAGTTGTATTGTAGTGAGACCAGCGATCAATCACATCCCATCTGAGTATATAGACAACAACAGCCTCAAAATCGAAATAATGCATTCCAACCACGCGGCCATAATAATCCCATACCCGCCCGAGCAATAAACGCTCCAAGCCGAGATAATTATCTTCCTTCAATAAACGCTCTGCTTCAATTAGCCATGGTAATTGCTGGCCCAAACCAAAGGCAGGCTCATTCCAATGTGTTCTAATTTGCTGCAGCCATCGTCCGTAGCCCCATTTATCATGGGCCAAAGGTGCACTTTTACCTAAATGACGTCGCCGTAGAGCAGCAGTAAAAGTACGTTCTTCTAATCGCCAGAGAACGATCTCTTTTATAAATTCATTTTCTATCTGAGCCTTCGCCTGTGAACCACGTTCAATCATATCCGTATCTGTAGTATCAATCGGCATATGGTTCCAGTAAAACAGATTCTCAATCACAGCAAGCTCTTTTACATGTTCTGGCTCCAGCATCTGCAACCTTTCGTCCAATTTTATTTGGGAAATTGGTGTTTGTTTGGTAGCAAACAAGTTTGGCAAATGCGGTGGCAAGCTTGCAATCAAAGTGATGTATTGCTCACTCATATTATTTCACAACACCCTCAAGAAGCGCCCTGAATCGTGGTTGTAAATGTTCTAACAATACTGCGCTTATCGCCTCATCGCTTAGGTCGACTTCAACGTTACCATCATCCAAATATACTTTCAGGCCAGCATTGATATTGCCCGAAGGTTGATAGCTGATACCCTCTTTAAGTAGGCTCGCCATGATAGACAGAACAAAGTGAGCCATAGTGCCCTCTTTTAATTCCTCAGGATTTTTACGTAAATCATCTATATTGATCAGTTCTTCTGGTAATTGAATACTAAGCTTATCTTCTTTATCCAGCCCAGACTGCTCACGAACTCGCCCAACAACTTGCAGAATTAATTTTTCCATAAAAGGTTCAGGAGTCATAACATTGCCAACTAGTCTCTGAACTTCTTCATTGAAACGTTTCATGACGACTTCTCGCAGTTTAAGATGTGCATCTCTCCCTGCCAGCACAAGAGCATCGTTACCTGCAGACTTGAACGCATCTGCTTCTTTACGTGCGGTGGAAACTATCTGTTCAGCCTCCTGTTGTGCTTGTTTTTTAATTGAAGCTGCTTTTTTCTTAGCTTCAGTGATGATTTTATCTGATTCAGCCTGACCTGCTCCAACACCTTCATCACGTAAACGACTGATAAGTGATTCGACACCAATAGAAGCATGGTTGGAGGATTTAGTCTCTACTTTTTCCGACATAATAACAATCTCTCTAATTCTGAATAGCTATTACTAGCTGCTTGGAATTCCACCAGCAAGCACTAATGCAAAAACGAAGGCGAATACAGCAAAACCCTCAACGATAGCAGCCGGAGCAAGAGAAAGACCAAAAATCTCTGGCTTAGCCTTAGCAGCACCAATTGCTGAAGCACAAGTTCTTCCCTGAAAAATTCCGCTATACATCAGAGCTAATCCTGACATAATGCCAATACCAAATAAAGCACCACCATTTGTTGCTGTCACTTCTCTTTGCAGGGTAAACATAATCACAATCCCATAAATTACTTGAGATGAAGGCATCACAGAAACACCGATAAAACGGCCATATCCACCTTCTGCTTCAAGCATTGCACCAATTGCAGCCTGACCTGCGACAGCACAACCGATAATGCTACCAATTGCACCAAGAGCCATGGCCCCATACATACCTACCCAACCCAATGCGATTATAAATTCATTCATTCACCTATCTCCTTTTTTGAAAAAGTGTTGTAAGGATAACCTTCATCAGTTAAACCCCAATTAAAAAACTCAATGACGTTAAGTCGCAAACCATGCACAACACAACTCATTAAGCTCAACAATATATTTAAACTATGTCCCAGTAGCAGGATAAGTAGACAGTACAATAACCCCAGTCCTTCGACTTCTTTAGCCTGCATTGCCAAATTGTTAAATGTTATTGCCAGTGAAGATCCGGCAAGTCCCAATGCAAATAAACGCAGGTAGCTCAACACATCACCAAATATCTTGGTAACACCACTCACGCCCTGTAACCCATCTAAAATACGCATAAGCAGATCTGTTGGCTTAGTAATTTTACGGGTACTACTAAACAAAAATATAACGGCAAAACCGAGTGCTAGCAATCCTTCTCCAGTCGGTAGATACCAACTGGCTGGTTGTTCAAATGAGCTATCAAACCAAACCAATAGGCCACCACTCATAATTGCTATCCAGCCTAATGGGGATAACCACGTTAAAGCTTCTTGCCTTAAGCGCCATGCTTTGTGTGCATTAGCATATGATAGATGTAACACTCCAATACACACAGACAAGCGCATCATACTATCGAAATCATTAATTTCTAAAATCTTTAGTTTTCCAAGCAAGGACGTTTCTGCTGGTGCCACACCAAAATAACTTCCGACCATAACCCCCCAGACAAATGAGAATGAGATCAATGTTGTCAGTAAATTACGCATGGTTCTTCCTGTTGAGGACTGCCCCATACGATTCCAAGATGTGGCTAACAGGACTGCAAAAAAGGCTGCGTAGCCTGCATCTGACAGGATCATGGCAAAGAACAAGGAGAAAAAGAAGAACACTGGAACAGAAGGATCCCAATCCCAATAGCCAGGCGTTTGATAGAATTTTACTAAGCCTTCACCTGCTGATAATTGTTGTGAATTTACCATTAAGGTTGGTGGGCTCTCTTCAGGCTTCGGTTCTTCTATCAAGAGTGCAAGATTTGATTGTTCAACAAATTCAGAAAGCCGACTAATTTCCTGCTCAGGGATCCAGCCTTGGACAGCAAACACATCTTCTGTATCAAGGGTTTGTTGTTCCGCATGAATCCGCCCTGCCTTATCTTCTGCACTGGCAAGATTTCGAGTAATAAGGTAAATCCAACGTGTTAGTGATGCACGTTCAGCACGGCAATCTTCTAGCTCAAGTTCTGCTTCATCTAGACTCGTTTTGAGTTCAGTCAGAGATAAAGTACCTGTATGTGTTCGTCTTACTGGCATGGCATTTACAGGAGGTTCATCTTTTGCCACCACAACTACATAAGCAAATCTATTATCCCGTTGTACTATTTCTATAACCAAATCATCTTGTTTTGCTAAATCAGCCAAATCAGCTGCGGGAACGATATAAAACCACAATAGATAACCAGCCAAGTCTTCTTTTGCAGGCAATTGAAAATCGCCCCATGGACTGACCTCTTTTATCCTTGATACTAGAAAGTCTCGCTTATCGCTAATGTCACGAATGTTCTGTTGAATAACCAGTGTTTGTTTAACTATTTCATCAATATCAAAATTTGTCTTTTGCTTGATCTGATGGCGTTTCTTTGGACAAGCTGATAAAAACTTAAGTGCTTTATAGGTATTTTCAGGACGTTCCGGTGCTGCATTCTCAGGTTCTTCCAATGGTTCACTTAGTGAAACCAAATGCAAAGCTCCTAATTCTTGTAAGCTTTCCAGCACCTGCTGTTTTTCGGCAATTAAACCACAAATACTCACTTTTTTAAGTGCCGCAATACTCACAACTGATTCTCCCGCAGACGTTTGCTTTTGGCCAATTTCGCACTCACAACAGCTGCACATTCCAGGTCTGACAGGTAAATCTTGATCTTTTTAATGTTTTTTTGAGCTTTCGGGATTAGAACCTTATCAAATAGATTTACTCTTTGAGTGATCGTCATAACAGCAGCATCAAGAAGTTCAAGCCGTTGCTCATCAACCTGAAGCTGTATTTGCAAGGTCAATAAATCCTTTAGTTTTGCAGCAACACCATCAACCCATTGAGGTTTTGCTAGAAAAGAGTACGGTGTAATTTCAACAGATACTGTTTTCAAAACAGGAAGATGAGCCCCCATAATATTTTGATGTTCAAGATCAACTTCTTTCACTGTGACCAATCTGTTGAGATCAACTTTATCATTGGATAACATTGGAATTTCTTCTGCCATTGTTCGGCTGAGTTTCTCAAGACCAAGTTTTGTCGCCACTAATGCTTTTTTTGCCTTTGCTTTCTGACTCATAAGTTCTTGTCGCTTCAAGTCCAATGATGGCAAAAACTGTTTATATGTTTTTAGATCAGCCCGCTCTTTACTGAGAGCTGATTTGCTAAGCTGCAACTTTGCCATATCAGGTCTCCTGTTGTTTAAGAGTTAGGCGTAAACAATTCATTGTTTATCTCAACTACGACTTTTGTTGTTTTGGAAAATATTTGTCTACCAAAGCTTGTTTCATCAACAACTCCTCTGGCTCAAAACATTCTGCCAAAGTTTTCCAACCAAGATCCAAAGCATCTTCAATTGGCAGTGTAATATCAATATCCATAAAGCGTTCACGAAACAAACCACCAAATTTCAGCAGTTTCGAATCATAAGGCGAAAGCTCAAACGCCATTGCCTGTTTTTGCTCTGCATCTTTTGCACCAGCATAAAAACGAATCATCGTGTTCATAATCTGAGAATGATCTTCTCGTGTTTCAGAACCAATAACATGTTGTTTTAATCTAGATAAAGAGCCGAAAGGATCAATAACGCCATCATGGAGATAAAATTGACCTTCAGTAATATAACCGGTGTTATCAGGCACAGGATGCGTAACATCATCTCCCGGCATAGTCGTCACGGTTAAAATTGTGACCGAACCAGCTCCCGAATAATCACAGGCTTTTTCATAGCGTCGAGCAAGCTGTGAATATAGATCCCCCATATATCCGCGGTTCGAAGGAACCCTTTCCATGGAGATGCCCACTTCTTTCATAGCATCTGCATAGGCTGTCATATCAGTCATCAAAACCAATACTCGCTTACCTTCTTCGACAGCAAATTTCTCCGCCACAGCGAGTGCCATATCAGGCACTAATAAACGTTCTACGATTGGATCTGCAGCGAGGTTACAAAACATAACGGTTCGAGCAAAAACACCCGCATCTTCAAATGCTGTCCGGAAGAAATGATAATCATCAAAAATTAAGCCCAATCCACCAAACACTACAATGTCAGCATCAGCCTGAATTCCAATACGTGCCAGAAAGGCATTGAACGGTTCACCTGAAACTGAAAAAATCGGGATCTTCTGACTTTCCACAAGACAGTTGAAAACATCAATCATCGGAACATCGGTACGAATCATTTTTGAAGCCAGAACACGCTTCATTGGATTTACCGAGGGCCCACCAATATTAACTTTAGGGTCGCCTGATAAAGCTGCCCCTCCATCCATCGGATCCCCCATACCACCGAAAACACGACCTAGAATATTATTTGAGTATGTAACCTGCATCGGATGACCTAGGAAATGTACTGAGGATCGGGTTGAAAAGCCTTTGGTTCCAGAAAATGTCTGTAAGGAAACTTCCTCTTTATTAATACTAATAACTTGAGCCATTGAACTCAAACCACTTGGGTCCTTGATCATTGCAAGATCATAAAGTCGTGTAGCAGCTCCAGAGCTCTCATCTCCCGTAGGTACATATACCTTAAGAATGTCACCTACAATAGAAAGTATTTTGGTATGCCGTATTAGGTTTTGAGTCATGACTGAAAAATTACTTCCTCGTTGAGAATATTACAATCTCATCTTACTTATAAAAATGCGTTTAATAAAACACTCCACATTCTCGTAAGAAAAGCTCCCTATTTATCTTAAATTTATCACAGCTTATAGAATATTAGCAATCTATAAATCAGCTTTATTTTCAGCAACTGCCTTAAGTGCTAACTTAACGTATTTTTTTCATTAAATACCAACCAACCAGCGCAAAGAATGCTGTTGGAAAAATAGCTGCTAACCACGGTAAGACACCAAAAACTATACCCATATGCTGGAAGCTTTGGTTGAACAAATGAAAACCTATACCAACCAGTGCCCCAGATACAATTCGTCCACCGATAGGAACAGATCGTAAAGGACCAAAAACAAATGGTACCGCCAAAAATACCATCACAGCAGAACTAATAGGCATCATGACTTTCATCCAAAATGCCATCTGATATTGTGTTGCTGATTGCTGATTGTTTTTAAGATAGCTTATATATTCGACCAGGTCCCAAACAGGTAAAAACTCCGGCGGTACAACTACAACATCTATCATTCCAGGGTTAAGTTGAGACTTCCATCGGGCATACTCGACAGATCTTACACTCACGCCCTTCTCATCAATGGTGCTTTGTACTACATCTGACAATGTCCAACTTTCATCTTCATATTGAGCCTCTTTTGCATTTGTAATAATTCTCAATCTATTTTGTTCATCAAA
>JAUUZN010000070.1 GCA_030589945.1 Gammaproteobacteria bacterium
CCGATGGTAAGTATATTGCCTTTAGCATGTTTGTACCCGGAGACAAGCCCAGTTTTGCCAAGCCTCCAGCATCACCAAAGGGCGCAACATGGAATCCAGGCGTTAAGGTTATTGATGATCTGGTGTTTCGATTTGATGGTAAAGGTTACCTGAAAGAAGGCGTTACTCAGGTTTTTGTGCTGCCCGTTAATGGTGGCACGCCACGTCAAGTGACTTTTGGCGAAGCCGATATGTCAGGTCCAGTTTGGCTAGATGTTAACACGGTACTTGTTACAGGAAACACAGCTGATGATCGCGATATGGATCCTATAGAAAGTGAAATATATGCCGTTGAGCTTAGTGATCTCTCTCTTCATGCATTAACCACAAGAGATGGTCCTGATAATAACCCTGTTGTTTCTCCAGATGGTAAGACAATCGCCTATCGTGGCTATGACGATAAGATATTGTCATATCAACAAGACAACCTTTATCTGATGAATGCTGATGGTTCTAATGCACGCGAGATCGCGGTAGACTTTTCTGGCTCCATGGGTCAAACACGATGGGCGCCAAATGGTAAAAGTTTACTAGTTTTATCGGAAGACTTTGGAGTGATTAGCCTATACAGGGTTGATCTGAACGGCAAGGTTTCAAAAATTGTCAGCGGTATCGGCGGTGGCTCAATTGGTCGCCCCTATGCCAGTGGTAGCTTTTCAGTTAGTACAGGAAGGAAGCCTAAGCTCGCTTATATGGCAGGTTCTATTGCTCGCCCAGCGGAAATTGCTGTTGTTGGTCTCAATGGTAAGAAATCTCAAGTACTGACAAAACTTAATGAAGATGTATTGCCCTACCTCAATATGGCGCGGGTCGAGGAGTTCAAGGTCAAGTCGAGTCATGACGGTCGAGAGATAGAAGCATGGGTTGCTTTGCCACCAGACTTTAAGGCAGATGGTAGCTTTCCGCTAATATTGGAGATCCATGGTGGACCTTACACCATGTATGGTCCTTACTTTGCCAGCGAAATTCAACGTTATGCAGCTGAAGGATATGTCACTGTCTGGTCGAATCCGCGAGGTTCAACAGGTTATGGGGAAGAATTTGCACTTGAGATTGACCTTGCCTACCCTGGTAATGATTATGACGACTTGATGAGCGTAGTCGATGAGGTGATTGCCCGTAAATATGTCGATCCAAAACGATTGTTTGTTACCGGTGGTTCCGGTGGAGGCATCCTGACAGCATGGATAGTAACTCAGACCAAGCGTTTTGCGGCTGCCGCATCCATCAAACCGGTTATTAATTGGATGACAATGGCGCTGGCTGGCGACATAGCTCAATATGTGAGACGTCACTGGATACGTGAAGATCCTTGGTCAAATCCTGAAGCATTTTTGAAACATTCACCAATCCGCTATATGGATAAAGTTGAAACACCCACATTGGTTATGGTTGGTGAAGAGGACTACCGCACCCCAGCTTGGGAAGCTGAGCAGTTTTATACAGCACTTAAAATGCGCGGTGTAGATACAGCGTTGATTCGAGTGCCGGGATCGCCCCATTATATTGCTTCTCGTCCAAGTCGCTTAATCGCCAAAACCGATAACATAATGGGCTGGTTCGCCAAATATGATCCGGCGAAGAGAGATGTGGAAAAAACGGATAATCAAGAGCCTAAAGAATAGCTGACTATCAAATAAATCGGGCATCACTAGATTATGCGATGCCGTGAGTTTATTTGTTAGTGTCCTCTTACCTTGCTTCATATGCATGAATAAAGGTGCGTACTAATATGAGCTGTTTATGCTTTTCCACATATGATATTAAAGGTTTTAGCTTGAGATTCCGTTAATTCATAATCATCTGGTTTTTGAGAAAGCATATCAACAAGCTTTGATTCTACAGCCGACAACGAATCTTTTTTCCTAATAGCTCGTGCAAGTACTTTTAATTGAAAGTTGGTCATTAATTTTCCTTCTATATCTGATATATATTCATCTAGTTCCTCGATAGAGGTCACTACTTGTGCTGTTCTTAGAAAATTATACCAAGATTTAACCTTTTTTTGTTAACTTTCCTGCTGACTTTATTGAAATATTTTCATCTAAATTCATTAAAATATCACCAAATCCCCCTAAATGTCACTTTTGTGGAGTCAACTGAGGCTAATCCGGACCAGTTTTATTCGACAGCTTTTATTCGACAGTTTTGAATATTGTTTGTAACAAGACCGTCCGAGCGGGTGCAACCATTAGCCTACAAAGAAATATCCTGCTGTATATGCTAGAGTTGAGCCGACGAATTGCTTACGAGATAAGCCTATCAGGAGCTAAGTATTATGAAAAACAAATTAATTGTATTGCTAACAACTTCGACTCTTTTATTCTCACTTTCTGCCTTTGCAAAAGGCGGTCAGCACAATGACAAAACCTGTTATGTGACACTAAAAGACGGATCGTCAACATCAAGCCCGTGTTCAGCCCGAGGAACAAGCTGTATGAATGATTACTCGTGCACAATTGATGGCATACCTGGAATAGGTACTCACAAAAAAGCAAATTTAAAAATGCGTGCGAAATTAAAACCAACGCTACCCGCAAAGCCTGATAAAAAGAGTTCTGTAAAGAAAAAGTCCGCTACTAACGTTGAGACTGATAGCTAATACTTTTTAAAAATAGGGGTCAGAGTGAATAAAATATCTGTATTAATTAGAATATAACTAAATTCACTCTGACCCCTATTTAATTTCCCCCTATTTATTAATTCACTCTGACCCCTATTTTTTCATGGCTTTCTCTGCCCTTCTCTCTTCGCAAGTTGGTACAACAGATAGCTTTCGCAGTACGTTCATAAAAGGATCTATCTGCACATCGCTTAGTGATGTGTTCTTTAGTAACGCGCTATTTTCCATGAACTCTAATCTTTGAATTTGTCCGTTGATTCTAACCGGTATCGGCATTGGAAATTGCAGATTATCTACATTACTCCATTCAAGTTTCAGATCGTCACCTACCTGTGACTCAGTGAGAACAGGTAGTGGCCCACGTCTTGCGTAAACCTCAAAGAACCATGCGAGATCCTGTCCTGCTTCCTCGCTAGCAATGTTCATAAAATCATCCGTTGTTCTAAATATTGGTTTAATTGGCGGTTTAAGTTCCGTCGGATTTTTTGTGCCGTAGATCAATCTTCTGATCGATGTCCAAAATGCATCTTCACCCATCACGTAACGAAGTGATCTTAACAACCACTGACCTTTTACATATATATCCCCTGCGGGTCCTTTACCCTCTGGATCATCAAAATACAATTGATCACTGGAAAACTCCTCACGTGGCGCAATTGGATTGCAGGCATTTATTCCCAGGTAGGCACCATAAATATTTGCGTAATAGGCCGCATCACCCAATACTTCATGCGTGTATTCAGGTTGCATAAATGCAGCGGTTCCTTCATGCAACCACATGTCGGACACCGTTTTATGAGTCATAACATTGCCGAACCATTCATGTGACAATTCATGGTGAAACAACCAATCAAAACCATATTTACCCCGTTTGAATTCATTACCATAGGCATTAATGGTCTGATGTTCCATGCCCAAATGGGGCGTCTCGGCAATGCCCAACTTCTCTTGTCCCCACGGATAAGGACCAAGCTTGCGTTCGAAGAACTCGAGGGTTGCAGCGAATTCTCTATCAAATAGAATCTGCGCTTGTTCTGCATGATCTTCAATCGCCCAAAACTTCAGTGGAATTTCAGTGCCATTTGATGAGGTGTAAGTTCCTTCTATTAAAGTATACGGCGCAACATTTAATGCGATGCCATAGGTGTTAGTAGCGACCTCTGTTCGCCAGTGAAAGACCTGTCGATTTCCTTCCAGTTGCTCAACACTCACTAACACCCCATTACCAGCAGCAGTCAGACCAACGGGGACCGTGTAATAAAAATCAGCACTTAGTGGTTCACCACTAGGATGATCTTTGCAGGGAAACCAAACATCACAACCTTCACCCTGAATCGCTGTTGCAATCCATGGTTTCCCGGATGGTGTTTCGGCCCAAACAAATCCACCATCCCATGGTGCATGTTTCGCTTCCAATGGTTGACCATGATAGCTGATGGTGACTTCATCACCTTCACCTTGGGTCAGTTCCTTGCGGAGTTTGACATAAATTTTTGCTTCATCTCGGCTGTACTCTATAACACCAGAGCTATCTTCAACCTGATCGATGGTAAACAATCCATCAAAATCGAGCTCAAGAATATCCATTGATCCTAAAGCACTCAATTGTATGGCCACAGATCCAGATATCGATTTAGTTTCAGGATGAACCTCTGTTCTGAGTCCGTAATGCTCAACAACGTACAACTTCATATTGTCAGATAGCGGACGACTAGAATCGAGCGTTACGTCATTTCTTTTCGGTACAGTTGAACAGCCCAACAATACAAATAAAGTAGTAACAATAAATAGTATTTTCATAATGTTAAATCTCATTAAAATAGGGGTCAGAGTGGATTAATAAATAGGGGTCAGAGTGGATTACTCATTCTTAATGTTCCCTGAACCAGCAGTGATCTGTTTAAAACTTTGATAATGCTTTTTCGATGTTACTGAGTCTTGAGTCTTGCTGTCTGAAATAGATTAACAATTTATCAACTTTTTCGTCTCTCTCTGAAAGTTCGCCATAATTATCATTGATGTAATCTTTAACTTGAATTTCAAGCTCTTCCCTAGAAATTTTTATTGAGTCTTTAATGGCTACAATGTCTTTTTGAGTACTGGTTATATTCGATGAATTTTGGTTCATTTGTTGTATAGGCTGGAAGCCAATGAGTAACACCAAAAAAATTAGAATAACGGTAATTAAACTAGAGATAACACTAGTCAGTATGGTTGATTTTTTTAAATCATCCGTTTTATTTGTATCGTCTTTCATTTCATTGGTTTCCACAATCTTGCTCCCTGGCAGTTGTTAATTATCTAATTCATGAATATTACTTATTTTGTTCTTTATCGTCCGGTTCACTATTGTCCTGCTCTTTAGCCTTTTTACGTTTCTCTTCATACATACGTTCAAGTGCTCGAATGTCATCAATTGCTTTTACCTTCAATGCTTCATTTGCTTTTACTGCCGACGCTGCTGCTTCGTGAACCTCAGATATATTTTTTGTATTTTTACTGATATTGCTATTAATTGAAACGATCTGTTTTTGATAGGTTGTAATCGATTTGTTAATTGTCGTTATTTTTTTTCTAATCCTACTAGCTTCAACCATTGCTGATTGCCCATCACTCTCTAGCTGACCTAGTTGTGAAGATAATTTATTTTTATCCTCTTCTAACAATTCAATTTTATTATCTAATGTTGCTATCGTAGCCTGTCCATCAGAAACTAATTGTTCAATATCATTTACTTGTGAAGTAGATGCACAGGAACTTATTAGTAATGCCGATAATACAATAAATACAATTTTCATTTTTTACTCCAATAGATGTTAACAACTACAGCGACCAATTCTGCGATACTCGGACTATTAATGCAAGAATGACCTATCAGTACGTGATACAACAAGGGGACATCCAATATTCAATTGTGATAATGACGAAGGGTAAATCAACGGCTATTTAATCGAGAACCAAGAGGTTGCGCTTATAGTGATTATCTACAGGACTACAGCGTGTTTTCTCGATATTGCACTTAAGCTGTTTGATTAGCTCGACGTTTAATTCTTGCTGATTTTTTCTGTAATTAAGCATAAGCCTTTGTAAGAATAAGGCATTATGCACGATGGTCTGAAATTCTGATGAGTTAGATAGCTCTGTGAAATCAAACACCATTCTGGGTCTGATTTTATTGGGTAGAGTTTCATATTGTGTGTATTGGTCATATTGCTCTTGCTTGTCAATCAAAAACAATCGAAAGTCTCTGTGCTGGGTCATGACGAATTCATATAAGGCGTTCTGCTCAAGTAATAAAGTTTTAATTTCTTTATCACGGATCAATTCCATTTTTCCTGCTGAGAGCAACTCACCGACTGTGCCACTTCGGAAACGGATGCTAGGGAACGATAAAATTGAATAAACTCCTAGCTCAACCTGTTTGCTATCAAATCCATCTCTACTTTTCACTGCTGTTGCCTGACCCAATGTGTAGATAGCATCGACTTGCCTTGAGAAATGCTCGATAAGAGAGCCTAAGTCGATTTCATTGGTCTGTGCATCGGCAAGCAGTCTGATGAGGTATTTATGTTCAACATCACGCTCTTTTCGCTCCTCATTCCATTCCGTAACCTGCATACCAAGAAAAATTCCAACCATAACAACAATGACATCGAGTCCAACCGCGAACCAGTTTTGTTCGGTGATATGTTTAGTAAAGCGCCGAAGTATCATAAGAGAAGTTCCATTTTTTGAAAATAGGGGTCAGAGTGAATTAAATTTCATTGGTATGCCAACAGGATTAGTAGAAGCTGAATAATCTAATGAGCCTTAAACTGAATATATAGATACTTTATTTTTGACAATAAATATTCACTCTGACCCCTATTTATATAGATAGTCACACCCAACGCCAATCTCAGCTATTGGGTGATGGGCTCAGCTTATTGTATTTGAATTTTCTAGCTTAGGAAGCGATGTACTGACGCATGGCTTCCGCCTCTGCCTGTACTTCTTCAATTTTAGATTTCACTAGATCGCCGATACTGATAAAGCCTGCAAGATTATCACCATCGAATACTGGTAAATGCCGGACTCGTCTATCGGTCATCATACCGAGCGCGCCATTAACTGTGTCGTTTGGCGAGCATCGAATCAAATTTTTAGTCATCAACTCTTCGACTTTGGTCCCATGTAAATCTGCACCAAATAACCCCATTCCGCGAACAATATCCCTTTCAGAGATAATACCAACAATAGCAGCTTCTTCATTTTGTACCAGCAGTGCGCCAATATTTGATTCGGTCAAAACAGTGGCCGCTTTTGCGATACTTTCAGTATCAAGAATCTTTACTATTCCACCTTCACGATTTTGTGGCAATTCTGACAATTTCATAAATTTTACCCCGAATTAAGACCGTTAAGATTTAGCCGGTGACTGGACACCTAACGACCAAGTAACTGTTTATTTTATAAAACTTTATGTGACTAGGACGAATAAAACACTATATCGATCCTTGTCCTTATCTAATCATTACAAATTCTCATCAAGTTTTCCATGATTTATGTCTTAAAATAATCGATTTTTCACAAATACTCTATAATTATCCATTTTCGTACAAAGTGGTCAGCTAATTGAGCGTCTAAGGCAATGTTGCACCTATTAAGTTACATACCTATAATCATTGTCATACACTAGACGTTGATTCTTCAAGTATATTTATCACAAATTAAAATTAACACATCATCAAGGAGTCTGTTTTGGGAATTGGCCAAATTATTAAAATAATAGTTATGAGTTCCATTCTAATTTCTATCAATGCCTGTAGCTCAAATTCGGTCAAGCAACAGGCTGAAGCAAGACCTGCTTACAACATGAATTTGAGTAAAATAGTTATTAACAAAGTAAGAACTCCATCACTTAGCAATAAACTTGGAATAGCACCCAATTATCCTGAGTGGAGAGTATGGAGAAAGGAAGCAATAGATTATGTTAATGACGAATTTATTAAGAACCTTCAAAAGAGATTACAGGATAACAATGTCTTTTATTTTGATCGCTCTGATAAAGAAAGCATCCAACTACATGTTCAAGTAAATAAAGTTGAAATGGCTGGGTTCTACCCCTATCAGGTGCAATCTAGTATAAATTATTCATTAGTTAATTCCAAAAAAGGTAAAATAAATTTTGATGTCGCGTCCTCAGGCAGTGATGGCTCTCTATTTGGAGGGAAAATGGAGGCCACTGAAAAAACAATTGATAAGAATATTAAGACCTTTGTTACCTATCTGGATGCAAACCCTAAACTTCAACCATATGTAGAGCTAACCAGTCCTGAATCAGAATTGACTTCTTGGGACCAAATAATGGTTGGATTTCAAAAGTCAGTCCTTACTGCTGTCGACATTGCGAAAAGTACAACTGACGCTATAAGCGATGCATTATCAGTCAGTCCTGGAACAGAAGCCTTTGTGTACGATATGTCTAATAGTTGGGGAACAAACGGCAGTCTTAGTCCATACGGCTCACAATCATCCTTTGGCGGAAGTTCTATATCATTAACCTCTTCACCACATCAACCATCTCAGCAAAATCCCTCTGCGCCATCAATTGATAAATCATCGATTACACCATTGTGGAAATGCCGATTTAAATGTGACCGAGCAAATCAGGCTGGAGCTTCAGTAGATGAATGGATGGCCTGCACCAAGTCCTGTACGAGTACCTTCAATGAGACGCCTAAGAAAAAGAGTGGTGGAATGATTTCAAAATAAAAATGTGATCATAATTATCTAGCGTCATGCAAGAAAGATTATCGATTAAGATTTATTCATTTTCATAAGGGCTTCCTTCATTACCTGATGAACCGCATTGACTGCCTTGAGTGGGCGGATCATCACTTTAAAATCGGTGATCTTATTCTCAGAATTCCATGAAATCATATCTATGCCATTGACAAATATACCATTCAATTCGGTTTCAAACTCTAAAAGAGCAAAGCCATCGTCATATACCTCACGTACATATTTGAAAGAATCGTTGCCAAGAGTCATTGCAGCACCCATTAAGTACATTTTAGTTATTTGTTTTCCTTCCTGAACCGTATGAACCACAGGCGAATATAACTTTGCATCATCAGCAAGAATATCGTCCAACAAATCGACATTTTTTGTTTCTACGACCGTATGCCATTGCTGTATTAATTTAGGAATCATCTGAAAACCTGCCTCATTTTTATGGTTATGCAGTATTCTGCCACAACACTGTTATTTCATTTGGAAATGCCTCAGCAAATGCTGTATGTTCCCAGTCTTCGGGTAAGTTGGCCCATCGTTGAACCCATGCAATTAAGTCAATCCAGCAGTCTTCCCTTTCTGAAAAAGTATAGATTTCATAATCAGATGTTTCAATTTCTAGCCGATGCTCTTCCCCAGAAAAAAGGTCATTTTTATATATAGATATGCTCTGGATAATATCGAAGGCGATGTAATACATTTCATGGTTAACGGTTTCACATTCAATTCCGCCTTCTGTTTCTTCGAAGCTCATTCTATGGTTTCCATATGACAATTTAACCGGGGGGAATTGCAATACATGTACATTATGATGAGCATAGTGAGGCAATTCTTTGTATTTATCTACAGATGAGCTTTATTTTTTTAAATAAGGTACTTTCATATACATTCATCTACTAACTATGTCGCTATATTTTGTAATCGCAGGGACTGGTATAATGAAGTCAATTACTTTCCTTGGTTGGACATTACAATGAATAATGAAGTTAATTTCAAACATAACCCCCTTAATGGTGTCAGTTTAAAAAACATGTTGAATGAATTAGTATCTCACTACGGTTTTGATATACTTTTTGCTTACTTAAATATCAACTGCTTTAAAACCAATCCAAGCATTGAGTCCAGTGCGAAATTCCTTAAAAAAACTGAATGGGCGCGTGAAAAAGTAGAAGTTTTCTATATGTATAAATTTAAGAACTTACCCAGAGTATCTTCCGAGCAATTTGAGATTCCGCCCAGAGATCGCATTGTTCCAGAGGACCAAACTCCAAAAGAGCCGGCTAAATTGAGCCTTGAAGATGCTGAACGATTGCGTGAAAAAAATGCTAAGAAAACGGCTGCGCGTCGACAGAATACAAGATCTCATTCTCGTTCAACAAATAATTATGGAGCGAAACAAAACAACAAGTATGCAAGCCATCGAGAGACTAACAATGCAAATGAGGATGATTACGACTCGTCAAATTCTCCAAATACCCCTGATTTAAGTGAATCTGATCCATGGGCAAATGCTAGAGAAAAGTTCAAAGAATGATAACTGTGCTCACCGTTTTTCATCAGTGATGAACAATTTTCCAAGTTTAATCAGTACGTCACCATAACCAAGCGCGCTCATATTACTAACCATTGCGATAACCAACCCATGCTTTTTAAGCAGCCAGAACTGAGTAGAGCCGCCAACTGACCCTCCTCCATGTCCAATCCATGTTTGTCCACCTTCTAATTTAACAATACGCCAACCTATACCGTAACCTGTAAGTGCTCCATCTGCTGTTTGTTGTGAAGTCCAAAGCAGATCTATTGTTGATTTCGAAAGGTGCTTGTCATTTAGGTGAGCAAATCCAAATCGAACAAGGTCATCTGTTGTAGATAGAAAACCGCCACCAGCCCATTTGTAACTATTATTTACTTCCGGTTCATTGAAATATGCATTATCCCGTCGTAGATAATATCTTCCTCTGTTGATTATAATTTCATCAAGGTAATCAGGAACCGTTTGTTTCATACCGAGTGGCAAGAAAACATCTTCGTTCATATAATTTAAAAAAGATTTGCCTGATGCTTGTTCAACAGCCGCGCTGAGGAGATTGTATCCATAGGATGTATAAGACCATTTATCACCCGGCATATGCTCTAATGGATCGGCTTGGAATATTGCCAAACCTTCAAGAACACTGGTGTATTTTTTTTGGCTATAAAATTCATTACCTTGATAATGACGTATCCCAGATAAATGACCCGCAATCTGTCGGATAGTAATTGGATACTTCTTCTTTGGAAATGATGGTACATAGCTTTGAATTTCTGAGTCTAGTTCTATTTTTTTACCATCGAGTAATTTCGCTAAAGCAAAAGCAGTGAACGGTTTTGCAATGCTGCCAACTCTGAATTTTGTTAACGACGGATCAACGGTAACTTTTTGCTCCAAATCTGCATACCCAAATCCTTTAGACCAGATTATTTTATCATCATAACCAACTGACACCGATAATCCCGGAGCAGCACTTTTTAAGAAAAATTCCTGTATCAATTTTGTAGCCTTAACATCCAAGTCATCTGACTGCGCAACATTACATAATAATATAAATACAAACGATAAAATTAATTTCATTTCACAACCTTAAAATAGGGGTCAGAGTGGATTACTGCTTCTTAAGACTTTTCCTACACTAATTTCATCAAGTTCTTATACATTTGTCTAGGGTTATAAATTAAGATTCGTGTTTATCGACTGGTTTTAAGGATGAAACTATGCCAAGACTACCAAGACTTGCTCCAATTGGTGTACCACAACATCTGATACAACGTGGAAACAATCACCAAAGTTGTTTTTATTCTAAGAAGGATTTTGCTGCCTATGCCCACTGGTTACATGAAGCTGCCGATAAGAATAAAGTACACATTCATGCCTGGGTATTTATGGACAATCATGTCCATCTATTAGCAACACCCAATAGAGTTAATGCGATATCTAAGATGATGCAATCACTCGGACGTCAATACGTCCAGTACTTTAATTACACTCACAAACGAAGCGGTACGTTATGGGAAGGACGCTATAAATCTTGTTTGATTGATTCAGAAAATTATTTATTGGCGTGCTATCGATATATTGAATTGAATCCGGTTAGAGCAAACATTGTCAGTCATCCTGCACGATATTACTGGTCTAGTTTCGCAACAAATGCCCTTGGCAAAGATTCAGCATTGTGCAGCCCTCATCCAGTCTACCTTTCGCTTGGGATAGATAAGGATAAAAGGTTAAAAGCCTACCAAAAACTATTTAATGCAGACTTAGAAAATGATTTTATTCGAGATATCAGAGCGACTACAAATAGAGGATTGATTGTTGGTAGTGAACAGTTTAAAGATGAAATCGAAAACATGCTGCATTATTCTGTTCGAGCGAATCCAGTTGGCAGACCAAAGAAGACTAAATTCACTCTGACCCCTATTTTATATCCACTCTGACCCCTATTTTAAAATGAGGAATATCTTGCTGTTTCTAGCTCTACCAGTACAATACAGCTTATTAATTAATCAGGATATTCGCCCATGGCAAAATTTAATTACCGGCTTGTAAAGAATGATAAAAGCTGGAGTGCTGAAATCATCAGAAAGATGACGTCCAAGAAAATGGTTGTCACCAAGAAAAAAGATAATTTTGCGACTAAAAAAGAGGCTAATGTTTGGGGCAAAGCAGAACTAGACAGTTTTGTAACCGGCCTAAATGATCGTAGACGACTATTAAAAGAGAATAAGTAGATATAACTATAATGACTAACAATGATATTTTACGACGCATCCGATATGTTTTTGATTTTAATGACTCAAAAGTAATAAACATATTTTCTCTAGCTGATCTTGTTGTAACGCGAGAAGAAATCAGCTGCTGGTTAAAAAAGGATGTTGATCCAGATTTTATAAGTTTGGATGATGAAACACTCGCCACCTTTTTGAATGGCTTAATCAATGAAAAGCGCGGAAAAAAAGATGGCCCCCAGCCTTCCCCTGAAAAAAGATTAACTAACAATATTATTTTTAGGAAACTGAAAATCGCGCTCAATTTAAAAGCTGAAGATGTTCTAGCTATTTTACTGTTAGCTGACTTCACTTTAAGTAACCATGAACTGAGCGCTTTTTTTAGAAAAAAAGGTCACAAGCATTACCGAGCATGTCAGGAGCAGGTGTTGCGCTATTTTTTACAGGGCTTGCAAATTAAATACCGTGATGAAAATGAATAATCAACAATTAGATATTATTCCGCTCCAGTGACTTTAAAGTATTCTTTCATCCAATCATATAAAACCTGATTAGTCAGCTCTTTAAACATCAACTCCATAAATTCTTCTGCTGGATCCTCAGCTTTATAAGAAAATTGATATTGCAAAATATCAGGTTTATCATCGTGTAAAATAATAATGATGCGTTTACCTGAACTCAAACAATCAATGGTCACTGCATCAACTGGAATACCAATAGAACGCATCCCTCTGTTGACACCAACAACAGGATTGATATCTTCGAAATCCTGTTGAATTCGGCTGTGTGCTTCCGTCAATAGATCAGATATTATTTCTAAATTTTTTTCACTCACAATAGTTCTCTTATTAAAAATTGACTCATAAACGAACGGTTGTTCACCAATCTATTTCTGATGGTCAGTAATAGGGTTAGAATATTCTTTACCAAGTTAGGCATCGAGTGTAGATTTAGATGCGCTGATGTAGCTTTTGAATCAGTGAGACTTTTTTTTCTGGATTTGTAGTAACATCTGTTTATTTTTAGCTACTATGGCTCTAACCACTGTCTGTATTTCGTTACTATCTAATACGATTTTATAACTCCAATCACTCTTCACATTAACTACGTTTGAAAATCCTTTGTCAAACGCAAGATTTAAATATTCAGCGGCCTTTTTTGCATTTCCAATAGCAGCAAATGATGCAGATACTTCGTAAAGTTCTTTCGCTGATAAAATTGAATTAGAATATAACTTTTTCATTAATAATTGAAAAATGCTTTCTTCTTGCTGCTTGTTGTTTTCCAAGTGATGTATGAATAGCAGGTTTATTAATGCATTTGCTTCCCAACTATTTTGTTGTGCAGATTTAGATTCTACAAGTAGTTTTTCTAGTGTTGCAATGGCCGATTTGACGTCCCCATTACTATATTCTAATCGCGCCTTCCACATAGCAACAAACGGAGCTTTACGTTCATTTATCATCCTTTTAGTTGCTTGAACTACACATTCTTTGTTCCCCAATATATCGCAAAGTATCGCGCGCTCATCACTTAGCCGGACGGATGCAAACCGTTCACCGCGTTCTAAATACTGCTCTGCGGAATCTAGATCACCCATATTAATATAAAGGTAAATCAATTGCTGCAAGCCAGATACGTTGTTTGGGTCTGCTTTTAACAGACGTTGTATATATTCTTCAGACTCAACGTAATTACCCAATTTCGCCTGATAAATTGAATACTGGAATAACAGTTGGGTATTAAGTGGATCAGATTCCAGTTCTGTTAAATAGATACTTTTAGCTTTAGGATTTTGTCCTAATTCTTCATATATTCTCGCTAACAACATCTTGGTTGATATGTTCAGAGGGTCTAACTGCAACGCTTTATTAACAATCGCCAGTGACCTTGTTAATTGGCCTGTTTGTTGTAGGATTAAAGCCCTATCTTGAAGTGATTCAGCATCATTGGGATTTAATTCATAAGCTGTGGTCAATGCATTGAGTGCTTTAGCCAGATTAAAGGAATCATCATAACTGTATGCTCGCCCTAATTGCGAATAACCCGATGAAAGCTTAGGGTCGAGTTCTATGGCTTTGTTAGCCATACTAATCGCAAGCAGTGTAGTCTGTTCAGGGACAATTGAGCCACCTGAAAGATATTGAACATTGTATGCTGAAGCTAGACTTGCGTAGGCCTCAGCATACATAGGCTCATTGAGAATAATCTCTTTTAATATCTTAATCGCTAATTCAAGACCATTTGTTGAGCCGCGAACGATTATAGAACGCGCGATTAATAATTGCTCATAGGTATCAACAGAGATCGAATGAGTTTTCGTCTTACCCAATAACTTTACTCTTAAAGCATTTGATACCGATAATGATATTTCATCTTGAATAGCAAAAACATCCAACAACTCTCTATCGTAAGTTTCAGACCAAACATGTTTGTCAGTAGCTGCATCAATCAACTGCGCGGTAATTCGAATGCGATTTCCAAATTTTCGTACGCTTCCCTCTAGAATATGCTTGACTCCAAGTTTTAGTGCAACTTCAGATAAATTTATTTTATCTCCTTTAAAGGCAAAAGATGACGAGCGCGAAGTGACTTGAAGTTTTGGTATTTTTGCAAGTACATTCAGTATCTCTTCGGCAATACCATCAGAAAGATATTCTTGATCTTTATTAGGAC
>JAUUZN010000033.1 GCA_030589945.1 Gammaproteobacteria bacterium
ACCACGTCATCAATGGTAATACGGCCTAACAATTTTCCTTCCATATCGACGACGGGCGCTGAGATTAAATCATATCGTTCAAACAATTGAGCTACATCCGCGTCAGAAGTATCAGCAGAAATACTACTGGCCGCATCTTCAGATACAGAGAGTGAATCTAAAATCGTCTGATCCGGTGAGCTAATCACCAAGTCTTGCAGTGAAATAGCACCAATGAATTTATCATTTCTATCGACCACATAAAGGTGATCGGTGTTTTCTGGCAACTCTCCACGCATACGCAAATAACGTAAAACTACATCAATGGTCACATCGGGTCGAACGGTGACCGTGTCCGTGTTCATTAACCCGCCAGCACTATCTTCAGGATAGGCTAGAACTGAACGCACTCGCTGTTGATCTTGATCATCCATTGAACGTAATACACGATCACTGAGCTTATCAGGCATGTCACCGAGAATATCGGCAAGATCATCGGTATCTAATCCTGACAGGGCGGATGCCAATTTTTGTGGATCCATTTCAATGGCAAATTGAGTGGTTATTTCATCGCTTAAATCCTCAAGTATCTCACCCTTATCTTCTTCATCAACAAGATTCCATAATAAGGAACGGGCTTTGGGTGGGGAGGACTCTATAAGATCGGCGATATCGCTAGTAGACAATTGCTGCAATAAATTTCTTACTCGCGCAGATACACCAGTATCTAGGGCATCGTAGACGGCCTGTAATCGACTCTGGATGATTTCGCTTTCAGATGTATTGGGCATAAGGGTACCAACGCGTAAAAAACACTTCGCCTAGATTAACACAAAGATAATCTACGGCTCTAGTATGGATGGGGATTATACAGATTTAAGGAATTGAGTTCAGGCTACTCATTAAATCCTGCATCGATGAGAGCAGTCATCGACAAAACAGCCTCTGCAGCATCAATGCCCGATGCGCTAATGCAAACTTCAGAACCAAGGGTTGCTTGTAATAACATCAGCCTAATCATATCACTGGCATCTGATTCTCCCTTCTCAGATGATAAAACAATCTCACTTTTAAATTGTTCTGCCAATTCTACTATCGCTACAGCTGAGCGAGTATGGAGTCCATGTTGATTAACAATTTTGCAACAGTGTCGAATAACTTGAGAATCAGACATCAGTACTTTACCTTCAACTCGATGAATCTAATTCACGGTGTCTGATGTTAACTTTCGATCGTTCTTCACGAAAATGTTGTGCCAATTGTTCACTGATATAAACTGAACGGTGCTGTCCACCGGTACAGCCAATTGCAACCGTCATATAACTGCGATTGTCCGTTTCGAATCGAGGCAACCAGGTATGAAGAAAAACCTTCAGTTGCCAGTAGAACTCCTGAACTCTTGATTGCTCTCTTAAAAACTCAATCACCGGTTGGTCACGACCTGTAAAGGAACGTAAGTTTTCATCCCAGTAGGGATTTGGAAGACAGCGCGCATCGAAGACAAAATCTGCATCTGAAGGAATTCCATACTTATAACCAAAGGAGACAAACATAAGATCCAGACTACTGCTGTTGCCTATCACTCGTGATTTAATAAGATCTCTCAGTTGGTGGACATTGAGCTTACTGGTATCAACGTTTAAATCAGATGCTTGGGCAATGGGACCAAGAAGTTGTTTTTCTTTATCGATAGCTTCGCGTAAGGAAAGTCCATCCTGAGTAAGAGGATGACGCCTTCGTGTTTCGCTGAATCGTTTAAGTAATGTTGCTTCATCGGAATCAAGAAAAATGACTTCAACATTAATACCATCATCGACTAATTGCTTATGAATTTTTGTGAAATGTTCAAGCTCATCAGGTAACGCACGGGCATCAATACTCACTGCGACAGATTCTTCGTGTTCGCGAACCTTCTCGACCAGTTGCGAAAGCATCGTTAGAGGAAGGTTATCGATACAATAAAACTCTTGATCTTCCAAGGAATGTAATGCAACCGTCTTGCCAGAACCAGAACGTCCACTGAGTATTACTAACTTCATAGAAGTTCACTCACTTTGGCATCAGCCTTCACTAAATAATCAAACATTTCATCATTATTTTTAAGTGCTCGCAAGCCATCCAGCCAATGTTCTTGATCACAAAGCTTGGCAACCCTTGCTAAAAGATGAATATGCTCATCACATTGTTGAGCCGGGACCAGAAGTCCAAAGATAATATCAACCTGCTTATTCGTGTCATCTGTGTATTTAATGGTTTTATCCAATACAAGAATCACTGCTCTAGGCTGTTCTATATCAAGTTTGCAATGGGGAATTGCCACTCCCTTGCCAATGTAAGTAGGGCCCATTTTTTCTCTGGCATTAACACCATCTAGAATCTGATGAAAAGAACTACTGGATTCATCACTCAGGATTTCTGCTAACTTTTCGAATAACTTCTTTTTGTTTTCTATGCCTTCACAACGAAAAATATTTGCCTGACGGCTCATCTCATCTAAGGGCACATCTAAAACAGTATTGTTATTGTTCATTTGTTCAATTAATCCAAAATTATTAATCAACTAGATATTATTAACTGTATTTTCTCTACACTATTTGCAAAGAAAGGACTAGCGTCTCAACATTTTCTCTTTGTGTTTTATGAGTTGTCTGTCGAGTTTATCAACCATAGAGTCAATTGAAGCGTACATATCGGTATCTTCAGAGTTTGCGAATATTTCACCACCATTCACATGCATGTTTGTTTCTGCAATTTGTCTAAACTTTTCGATACTGAGTATGACATGAACATTGTTAATATGGTCAAAATGACGCTCGAGCCGCCCAAACTTATCATTAACATAAGATCGGAGGGAATCGGTGATATCAACGTGATGGCCAGTTAAATTTATTTGCATCTTTAATTCCTTACTTTTTAAGTTCAAAAACTATAGAAGCGACTTTCTCTCATTTGACGGAGGGATAGACATGGCTTCTCTATATTTTGCGACTGTTCTACGGGCAACTTTTATACCCTGATCTTCTAAAATAACAGCAAGCTTACTGTCGCTAAGTGGCTTGTTGCCCTGTTCTGCGTTGATCAACTTTTTAATGAGAGCCTTAATGGCTGTTGATGAACATTCTCCGCCTGTTGATGTGGCAACATGGCTTGAGAAAAAATATTTAAGTTCGAAAATTCCTTTCGGAGTATGCATAAACTTCTGAGTTGTCACCCTAGAAATTGTCGACTCATGCATTTCAACCTGTTCTGCAATATCAGCCAGTACCAGTGGCCGCATAGCCTCTTCCCCATATTCAAAAAAACCAATCTGATATTCTACGATGCAACGAGTCACATTCAATAGTGTTTCATTTCTACTTTGAAGGCTCTTAATAAACCAACGCGCTTCCTGTAAATTATTTTGCAGGAATGTATTGTCTGGTGAATTATCAGCCCTTTTAATGAGGTTGGCATAGGATTGATTGATTCTTATTTTTGGTTTTGACTCAGAGCTCAATTCTACAACCCACTGACCTTTATCCTTAAAAACATAAACATCAGGAACTACATATTCAGCAGTGTTATTAGCAATTGAATCTCCAGGTCTGGGATCCAACGTCTGAATTACGCGCATAGTATTCTTAAGACGTTCTTCACTGAATTTTGTCTTACGCATAATCAATTTATAGTTGCGAGCACCCAGTTCAGTGAAATAATTTTTAATGATCATTTCAGCATCTAACAGCTCGGGACTTTTGTCTTCAATTTGGGCGAGTTGAATCAACAAACATTCTGCCAAATCTCGGGAGGCGACTCCCAATGGATCAAATTGTTGAATACGGTGTAGAACAGCAATGATTTCTCTATTCTGTTGTTTAAGATACTCAGCAATGACTTCTTCATCACTGGACTCAACATCAGGCATAATTTCACTGCCCAAACTGACCCTCAAATCGTCAATACTTGAGGTTAGATAACCATCATCACCAACTGAATCAATGATTGCCATGGCGATAACCATGTCCTGATCAGAAAAAGGAGTTAGTTGCATTTGCCAGAGGAGATGATCTTGCAAAGATTCAGTAGTCTTTCCTTGGTAGTCAAAACTGTTCTCACGATCGTTATTATTTTGTGTACCACTTGAAGGAGGTGCAGCATCCCAATTTTCCCATTGTTGATCAACAGGTAAGTCCTGCGTAACCACCTCTTTTGATAAGGCTTCATCGGTACTTATGGTGCTATGATGCTGTTCTTCTACGGACTCCTGATGAGATTGGTCAGAGTTTTCTTCATTGCCTTGATCGGCATTAGGATTATCATCTTCGGTAGTTTCTAGTAACGGATTAGCCTCTAGAGCTTCCTGAATTTCTGCTTGCAGTTCAAGGCTTGAAAGTTGCAATAGACGAATAGCTTGTTGCAACTGAGGTGTCATGGTCAGTTGCTGTCCGATACGAAGCTGGAGTGATGGTTTCATTGACTATAGATTGATGCTTGCCTTGTATTCTTTCTACAATAACACGACCAATTGAATCTTTATCCTTGTTAGTGATTAAAACAAATTAATAGTAAAGAATCTCTCTTACTTATAATTTTAGCCTAATATCTCGACTCTACCTAATAGGATTGTGAAAATAATTAAAATAATTAGCTAACTGTGCAATTTATAACCGAAAATGCTCTCCTAGATAGACATCTCGGACCTTTTTGTTGGCAAGAATAGCATCTGCGCTTCCCTCAGCAATAACCTGACCTTCCTGAACAATGTAGGCGTGCTCGCAGACATCAAGAGTTTCACGAACATTATGGTCAGTGATGAGAACGCCTAACCCTCGATCGCGTAATTGCGTGATAATTGACTTAATGTCATTCACAGAGATTGGATCGACACCTGCAAAGGGTTCATCCAATAGAATGAAGCGAGGAGCGGCAGCTAGGGCCCGTGCAATTTCCACTCTACGGCGCTCGCCTCCTGAGAGACTCATACCTTTACTGTCTCTAATGTGAGTAATGTTAAAATCTTCTAGGAGAGTTTCTAGTTCATGCTCTCGGGTTTGTGCATCCAAATCTTTGCGAGTTTCTAATATCGCTAAGATGTTATCCATAACACTCAAACCACGGAATATAGAAGGTTCTTGGGGTAAATAACCAATCCCTTTTTGAGCTCGATCATGCATGGGGAGCTCAGTCACATCCTCATCATCAAGAAGAATGACTCCTTGATCGGCTTCCACTAGACCAACGATCATATAAAATGATGTCGTCTTTCCAGCGCCATTAGGACCCAGTAAACCAACAATTTGTCCCGACTTAACTTCCAATGTAACATTTGAAGTTACCCATCGGTCCCCATAACGTTTTGCTAATTTTTCTACTTTTAGAGTCATCTTGTTTCTTATAGTTTACGGTGATTGTTGTTTCTTAGCGGAAGGGTCAAATCGATAACTTGGTCTTGACTCGCCTTCACCTACGGCTGAAATCTCTCCCGTATTAAAATTGTAGATAATCTCATCCGCAGAAAAAACCACCTGCTCATCAAGTACTTTCGCAAGATACAAAACAACTGTCTCTGAACTCGCATCCCAACTAATTTTGTCGGCCTCAATTTGGATTTTTCTCGTTGACAGCTCATGGCTAAACAATAACGGCTTGCCACTAATATCGAGTTTTGAAGGCTGTTCGAGATAAAATTGGACTTGAACTTCAGAGGCTGAAACTTGAAATTGAGTCTCTGCTGTTTTATGAAATATTGATACCTTTTCCTCAAAGGTTATGCGCTCTTTTGAAGGCTCATAAATAAGTTGACCCGCTTCTGCGTTCATTGTTGATTGTTTAATATTTTGGACAAATTTAACGGGACTACCACTAATAATAAACCTTTGTGATTGTTGTTCTAGATTTGATTGCACCTCGGCATTATCACCGGTGATTACTTTGCCAAAATGTTTTAGCTCTACATGACCACTCAGTCGGCTAACGGATGTGATTAAATTAGTCGTTGCCTGATCAGCGTGAATATCAAGCCCCTCGTATAGGTTAGCCCCTTGAAGGACATTCGTAAAAATTAATACGAGTAGAATTGAGCTTATGTGAGTTATTATTTTAGAGGGCATTATTTTATAGGCTATAGTGGATCTGAACATTATTATCAAAGCTGAGTTGATCGCTTTTCAAATCCATTTGAAATCCAGTAGCACTAAACTTTGAACGAATTGAATTAGCCTTTATTTTTTTATTGGTCCAAAGTCTATGCTCAACGGCGGTATAGTTCAGTTGCGATGTGTTCAGTAATAATTTTTGCTGTTCGTTTTCATCAACGGCGATTAACTGGACATCATCGGTAAGGCTCATATTGTGACTCATATCAAAAATTGCACCCGCAACTGACTTCACACCAGTTTGACCACCCTCGTTAGTCGCTAAGATTAGGCTTGGATATTCTAGATTAGCCTGACCTTCATCACTGTAGTGAGATAATAACTTTGCTGTAATCAATGATTGCAGCTTACCCTGTGTGTCAAATTGTCTAATTTCAATGTTTTCAGCGTAATAATCAGGTACTTTTTCAGTACCGAGTATTTTTATGACTTCTACTTTTTTCTCTCGACGTTCTAGAAAGCTTTCGTTTAAAAATGCAATTAATAAAACGATAACCATTACCTTAATTAATCGAATCATTGTTGCCAATACCCTTCATGAATATCCTCTAACAGTCCTTTTGCATCAAGAATTAGATCAGCAATATCACGTACTGCGCCACTGCCGCCGTCGTTGAATGTAATCCAGTCGGCCCGTTCCTTTACACTGAAATGAGCATCTGCAACTGCAATTCCCAGACCTGATCGTCTGATAAGTGGTAAATCTGGTAGGTCATCACCCACATAAGCCACTTCTTTTGGTGTTACATTCAAGGTTTCTAACAAGGCTTCAAAGGATGCAATTTTATCTTTTCGTCCCTGATAAATATGAGTGATTCCTAGCTCTGCCATTCTTCGCTCAACAATATTAGATTCACGACCAGTAATGATTGCTATTTCGACACCCTGTTGTTGAAGTAGTTTAATTCCTAAGCCGTCTTTTATATTAAAAGCCTTTAGCTCAAGATTACTATTGTCTAAATAGACATCGCCAGCAGTGAGTACACCATCAACATCACAAATTAATAATTTAATATCTTTTGCTAATAATTTAGGATCAACAGTGTGCATATTTGTTCCCTTTGATGAATCTTTTGTCACTTAAACCACACCCGCTTTAAGTAGATCATACATGTTTAGAGCGGCAATGGGTTTTGAATTCTCATCAGTAATGATAAGGCCATTGATTTTATTATCCTCCATAACCTTCAAGGCTTCAAATGCCAACATTCCTTTTGGGATTGTAGTGCAATCTTTTGTCATAACCTGAGCGATTGAAGTGCTGTGAATATCGACCTGTGCCTCAATGGTGCGACGTAAATCACCATCGGTGTAAATACCCGCTAATTGGCCATCTGCAGAAATGACGGTTGTCATCCCTAAGCGACTTCTGGTCATCTCAAGCAGTGCATCACTAATCAATGTATTTTCAGTGACTGCAGGGAACTCTTTCCCCTGATGCATAATATCATCCACGTGCAATAACAGCCGACGACCTAAACTTCCACCCGGATGGGATAGTGCAAAGTCATCCTTGCCAAAGCCACGGGCTGTGAGTAAAGAGATTGCTAGTGCGTCACCCATTGCTAACGCTGCAGTAGTACTCGCGGTCGGTGCTAAATTGAGTGGACAGGCCTCTTTAGAAATAGCAACGTTTATATGAACCGTGCTGTTGACGGCAAGAGTAGATTGACTAAAACCGGTCATGGAAATCAGTGGCACACCGAGTCTCTTAATTACGGATAATAACCCGAGAATTTCCTGAGTTTCACCTGAATAGGACAACGCAAGTACCACATCCACTGGCGTTATCATACCCAGATCGCCGTGACTAGCTTCACCCGGATGCACAAAGAATGCAGGTGTACCGGTACTGGCCATGGTGGCGGCTATTTTACCCCCAATATGTCCAGACTTACCCATTCCGATAACAACAACTCGACCTTTACATGCCAACAGAAGTTCACAGGCTTTATTAAAATGCTGATCAAGATTTGCCACCTGTTCATTGATGGCTTCAGCTTCAATACGCAGAACAACTTCACCAAGGGCGGTGAAATCAGTTTTATCATCCATGTCTTTTATCATCCTTGCTTATTATTCCAAAATGAAAATTATAACATTATTTATTGGTTCATCAAAAATCCTAGATAAACCAAAAATAGTACTCCGCCTTCAACTCGGCTGATCCGACCAGGACCTTTAAATCCATAGGCCATTATAAATAGAACAAAACTAAGGAACATCATTAATAGATATTCAGAATAAAGAACCGAAGGTTCTATCGGTGAAGGACTAATTACTGCGGCGAGACCGAGCACTACAAGTAGGTTAAAAATATTTGAACCGATGACATTGCCAATAGCAAGTTCGTGCTCACCTTTTAAAACTCCAGCTACAGAAGCTGCAAGTTCAGGAAGTGAAGTCCCTAAGGCTACAATGGTTAGGCCAATAGTAAAATCACTGACCCCAAATGAAATGGCGATTCCTGTAGCCCCATTAACGAGAATTTGAGAGCTAACTGGTAACATGATCAAACCGATGCCAACCCAAATAAAAGCTTGTTTATTGGTCATGGAATCGGGCAGTTCTTCGACAATTTCTTCAAGCATCAGATCAGATTCAACTCTCGACTGGAGGCCTAATCGAACGAGCCAATAGATGTAGACAACTGATCCCGTTAGGAGGACAACTCCATCGATAAAGTTAAGATACAAATCAGAAATGCCTACTCCTGCGACGAAACTCACTGCAAATAGCACTGGAAATTCACGTCTTAGGATATTTGAATCAATCTGTAACGGTGATATGAGAGCCGTGACACCCAGAACTAAAGCAATATTGGCAATGTTGGAGCCGATGGCATTACCAATGGCTAATCCTGGACTATCCCCGAGACTTGCTGTGACTGAGACAAAAATTTCTGGTGCTGAAGAACCCATTGCAACAATTGTTAAACCAACAATCAGAGGAGAAACGCCAAAGTTTCTTGCTATGGCTGAGGCAGCATCGGTAAAACGGTCGGCACTCCAAACGAGGAGAGCGATACCAATAAAGATTAGCGCAAAGTTTAAGAGCATGAATGGGTTCCAATAATACCTAGATTTAGATTACTCTATAGAGGTTCGCTTGAGTTAGCATTAAATTGTAATAATTCCTTTTTATAGCCATTTTACAGTTTGCGTAATTTGGAATTTGCAAATAATAACGTATGAACTGCCTTGGGTATATACCCATCAACATTCAGTTACGTTTAATTCGCATAAAAATAGTACTTCAATTGTATGAAACAGGATAGAATACGTGCAGAAACACAGTGAACACGGCAACCGAGCATCCATGGAAGATATTACCTTTAAAATCAGAGACTTGTCATATAGTCGCGGTCAAAGAATGATCTTCGACAAGCTTAATTTAGACATCCCTAAAGGAAAAGTTACCGCCATTATGGGCCCTAGTGGTACAGGGAAAACCACATTGTTAAAATTAATGGGCGGCCAACTTCAACCCTCTAGCGGAATTGTTGAGTTTGAAGGCAAAAATATTCATCAATTAAGTACCGACTGTCTCTATCAAGAAAGACATAAAATGGGAATGTTATTCCAGAGTGGCGCACTGTTTACCCACCTCAATGTATTTGATAATGTTGCCTTCCCTCTGAGGGAACACACCCAACTTGCCGATGAACTTATTCGAGCAATTGTCCTGATGAAATTGGAAGCCGTGGGACTAAGAGGCGCCCGAGATTTAATGCCAGCGGAACTTTCAGGCGGTATGGCTAGACGAATCGCCCTTGCCCGTGCCATTGCCCTTGATCCTTCAGTTATCATGTATGACGAACCCTTCGCAGGTCAAGATCCTATCTCAATGGGAGTTCTCGTTGAGTTAATTGCGGTTTTAAATAAAGTGTTAGGATTAACTTCAATCGTTGTTTCTCATGATGTCGGGGAAGTTATCAGCATTGCTGATTATGTCTATTTACTCTCAGATGGCAAAGTGATTGGACAGGGTACCCCAGATCAACTGGTGGAAGAAGCTTCACCCAGGGTTAGTCAATTTATGAATGGTCAGGCAGACGGTCCTGTAGCATTTCACTATCCTGCTGAAGATTATTCCCGCGATTTGTTTAGGATGACTCTCTAATGTTGGGTTTTGTTCAAAAATTAGGTGCTTCACAAATTGAAAGTTTTGCAACGACTGGTCGTGCTGGGATTTTATTAGTTCAATCTCTTTTAAGATTTCCAAAACCCAGAGATTTATTGCTCATCTATCAGCAACTACATCACATTGGTGTGCAATCGTTACTCATTATCAGTGTTGCAGGATTTTTCATAGGAATGGTACTGGGTTTACAGGGATATACCACATTAATTAAGTTTGGCGCGGAGGCAAGTCTTGGCCCTCTGGTGGCTCTTAGTCTAGTTAGAGAGCTTGGTCCCGTTGTGGCAGCTCTTTTATTTGCCGGTAGAGCAGGCTCAGCACTGACTGCTGAAATTGGTCTGATGAAAGCAACCGAGCAGCTATCGAGTCTTGAAATGATGGCGGTTAATCCTATTCATCGAATTATTGCTCCTCGTTTTTGGGCTGGCATTATCGCAATGCCATTACTGGCAGCAATTTTCAGCGCGGTTGCCATCTTAGGCGGACATATTGTCGGTGTTGATTGGCTGGGCATTGACCCTGGTAACTTTTGGTCAACCATGCAAGCCTCTGTAGATTGGCATGAAGACATCTTAAATGGTGTCATCAAAAGCGTTGTATTTGGTTTTTTTATTACCTGGATAGCAGTGTTTAGAGGGTATGACACTGTCCCAACGTCTGAAGGAATTAGTCGTTCCACAACTCAGACCGTTGTTCATTCCTCATTAGCAATCTTGGCGCTTGATTTTATTCTAACAGTATTAATGTTTGGAGATTTTGGTTAAATGAAAACACGTGAAGCAGAAATAGCCGTGGGTTTGTTCCTTATAATGGGTTTTGCGGCCTTATCAATGTTAGCTTTTAAAGTCAGTAATATCTCTGACAATAGTAACTCTGGAACTTATGAAATATCAGCACGATTTGATAATATTGGCGGATTAAAAGTACGCTCACCCGTTAAAATGGGTGGTGTTCTTATTGGTCGAGTAACAAATATTGTCCTCGATAATGAAACATTTTCACCCATTGTTACTCTAACTATATTCAATAAATATAATAATTTACCCTCTGAAAGTTCAGCGTCGATCTTAACGGCGGGATTATTAGGTGAACAGTATTTGTCTCTTTCGCCAGGTGGTGATGATGAGATACTGGAGAATGGCGATGAGATTGAAGACACCCAATCAGCTCTGATCATGGAAGAGTTAATTGGTCAGTTTTTATTCAGCGGTCAATCAGATGACATTTAAACACATTGACTCTAAATCGTATTCAATAAAAAACAAGGATAAATATTAGAATGAAATTTAGTGTAAACAGCCTAGTGTTCATATTATTGTTGCTAGGTATCAGCACTGTAAAAGGTAGTGAACTTGATCCATCGAGCCCAGTGTCCATTATTCAAAGCTCGACCAGTTCGATGATTCAAGAACTTATTAATCGCAAGTCTGAGATTAAAGATGACAAAACCATTGTTATGGACATTGTAGAAACTCTACTGATTCCGCACTTTGCATCGAATACTATTTCTCGCAAAGTTCTCGGCATTCATGCCAGAAAGATTTCGAAAGAGGAAAAAGCAAGGTTCGCAGCAGCATTCCGGTTTTTCATGGTTCGTTTCTATGCGAATGTATTTGCGCAATATTCTAATCAAACATTTAACTATCTACCTACTCCTGATTTCAGTAGTAAGAAAAGGGTCACCATTAAGACTCAATTAATAATGTCTGGTAGTAGCCCAATATCAATTGACTATAAAATGCAGCGAAGTGGAAAGTCCTGGAAAATTGTTGATCTGACTGTCGAGGGTATCAGCATGGTCATCAGCAACAAAAAACTCTTCACAACTCAGATATCAAATGATGGTATCGAGACTGTTACCTTGAAATTAGAATATAAGAATAAAAAAGCCACATCTGGATTAAGAGCGAATTAATAAACTGATGAACTCCTCTCTATTTTTAAAACTATCAGAAGATATGTATGCCATAAAAGGCATTCTTGATCAAAATACAGTTCCTGAGTATTGGAAGCAAAGACAGACTTTCTATTCTACTTTTAACTCAAAGAGCTCCATGAGGGTAATCGATTTGTCGAATGTAACTCACTGTGATAGTGCTGGATTAGCGTTTCTCATTAACCTTTTAAAAGAAAGTAATGAAGCAAATAGTACATTGTCTTTTATCAATATTCCTTATCAATTACAGCAACTCATTAAACTGAGTCATCTTGAAGATATACTAAAGGAAGGACAGGGTTTATAATTCATTCCTAATTCGCATGTTGAACCTATAGTTTTAAAAGAAAGGAAAAGTCATGACACCTGAAGAAATCAAACAAGTCCTTGAAAGTGGAATCGAAAATGCTGAAGTTACCGTTGAAGGTGATGGTGGTCATTTTCAAGTAAGAGTAGTCAGCAATCAATTTGATGGATTACGAGCAGTACCAAGGCAACAATTAATCTATGGACTTCTAGGTGATGAAATCACCAGTGGAGCCTTACATGCCATTGGAATGAAAACCTATACAGTAGCCGAATGGGATAAAGCGAAAAAGTTCCAGGTTGGTTAATTTTTTGCCTGAGCACTGGACAACTTTTTATTTAAATCTGATTATCTTTATGTTGAGCTAGGTATAGGTCTTTCTTGAACAATGACCTTGAGAATTAAAAGTTGTTCTTCTCGCATCACCTTAATGTTGAGTACCGAACCCACCACACTATCAGCGAATAACTTGTGCAATTCAGGGGCTGACTTAATAATTTTATCATCGATAGAAAGTAATACATCATTTACCCTCAAACCCGACCTGTCCGCAGGACCATTAGGACTAACACCCTTAACAACATAGGTGTATTCTCCAAATTTCTTACGACCGGCCAAACCTATAGGGCCTCCACTGAAACCAACCCAGCCACGGATGACTCGTCCATTAAAAATGAGCTGTTCAATAATATTCATTGCAAGGGATGTCGGTATTGCGAAACTAATTCCAGCCTTGGTCCCGAAGGTAAATGAAGAAGAACTAATGCCTAATAAGTCTCCTTGAGTGTTAATTAAAGCTCCTCCTGAATTCCCCAGATTGACCGCAGCATCGGTTTGAATGTAATTTTCGTATTCTGATAATCCTAGAAAACGTCGACCCGTTGCACTGACAATCCCCATAGTCACTGCTTGACCTGCTCCAAATGGGTTTCCTATGACCAGCGCAATATCACCAACCTCAACCTTCACATTAGGATCGATTGCAATGGCAGGCAGATCTTTAAGTGATACTTGCAATACAGCCAGATCACTTTCAGCATCATAGCCAATCACTTTCGCAATTTCAGCACGTCCATCGGATAATTCAATGACTATTTCTGCTGCACGGGAAATCACATGGTAGTTGGTAACAATGTATCCTTGGGGTGAAATAATAACACCAGAGCCCATTCCAATATTAGCAGTAGGTTGCTGATTGGTTTTCTTTTCATTCAACGAAAAAGTACGAATGTTAACCACCGACGGCGAAACCTTCTTGACTGCACTAGAAAAAGACAAGGGGTCGTCAGAAGACTCAATTTGTGTTGGGATTTCTTTAAACGGAGACATCAAATGAGGGAAGAATGTAAATAAAAATAGCGCGGCAATCATTCCCATGACGACAGACCGGATTATAAAACCTAATAATTTAAAATTTTTCATGATTGTTAACTTTGCGAACCTCTTTCCATTTTAATAAGCGTGCTTTCCATTAGGATAAACAAAGAGACGAACCGAGAGGTTGTTTTCAGCTGCTCGAAGGCTCATAGATTAACACATTTTTTTGTTTGATTCTGTTTTAACTACTTAATTTTTATGAATAAAAACGTATTATAGGGATTGAAACTTGGTAAAGAGCACCCATATTAATTATTTACGGAATCTAAATAATCACAAAGGAATTAACAACATGAATATGAACCCCAAGGCTATGATACCCATTGTATTGACTTTCTTTCTAATCTGGGTAGGACTGAATTCTTATACGACAATAGCACCTGGACACAACAAGGTTGCAACTTTATTTGGTGAAGTTCAAGAAGATGCTTTGACAGAAGGACTGCATATCGTCAACCCTCTTCTAAAATTTTACACCTATGATTTACGAGTCAAAACAGAAACCTGGACGAAGGTTCAAGTCCCTTCTCAGGATAAGCTAAAAACCTCTATGGATATATCGGTGACCTTTCGAATCGATCCAAACTATACAGTGGCCATGTTGAAGGAAACGGGTAACCTCAATGATGTTATTACTAAATTATTGACTCCCAAAGTTCGATCGTTGCTTAGAGAAGCGGGTAAAACCGTTGCTAAATCCCAAGACTTCTATCTCGATACCACTCAACAAGAATTACAAATTTATATGGAATCTGGTCTAACCGATTATATGTCACGAAAAGGTATTCTTGTTGAAGCGGTGTTGTTTCGAGATATTACGCTACCTCAGGTAGTCACCAGTGCGGTTATTCAAACTAAAGAGCGACAAGAACAGCTAGAACGTGAAAAAGCTCAGTTGCGCATTGTTGAGCAGCAGGCGCAGCAGCAGGTAAAGCAAGCTGAAGCTCGAGAACAGGCAGCAAAATCTGATGCCAATGCTAAACGAACACTTGCAGATGCTGAAGCCTATCAAATTGGTAAACTCGCAGAGGCACAGGCGAAGGCTAATACCGTACTTGCAAAATCTGTGACTAAGTCATTGATTGAGTACAACGCTATTGCAAAATGGAATGGTCAGTATCCACAAACACTGATGGGTGGTGGTCCAGACGGGCTGATTTTGCAACTCCCAGGAACTAAATAAAATCTTGAGTATGTCCGAGGAGAGTATTGCACTCTTCTCGGTTATTACTTATTAATTACTAACCGAATTACAAATAGGGCAATCGGCGCGTTTATTCACTTTCAACGACTGCCAATCACCACTCATTCCGTCCATGAGAGTTAACCCGCCATCAACCACCTGACCAATATTCATTAACATCTTTAAGACCTGTTGCGCCTGTAACGTACCAATAATGCCCACAGTAGTCGCAAGAACGCCAGCTTCAGAACAATTGAGTTGCTTTTCATCCACGTTCGAAAACAAACATTGGTAACAGGGTCCATCGCCTGAATTGAAGAATGTAGCTATTTGACCTTCCATACGAATTGCTGCGCCACTGACAAGTTGTATCTTAGAGTTAACACAGGCCTGATTGATCATCAATCGTGTTAGAAGATTGTCGGTACAATCGATGACCAAATTAATTTCTGTGGATGTTTTATCCTCAAAAATATTGGAAAGCATCTCGACTTCTATGATTTCTTTTATCCCTGACAAACTACATTCTGAATTCATCAGTGATAATCGTTTAATGGCTGCATCGACTTTAGACAGACCGATGGACTGTTCATCATAAAGTACCTGTCTTTGTAAGTTCGATTGCTCTACCTGATCAAAGTCACATAATACAATTTCACCCACACCGGCAGATACCAGATACATCGCTACAGGACAACCCAAACCACCGAGACCAATGATCATCACCTTAGAGGCCTGTAATTGTTCTTGGCCATCAATATCAACCTGGGGTAATAAAATATGTCGGCTATAGCGTAGAAGCTGGTCATCATTCATGATTTAAAATTCCAGACGTCCTGTTGTAATACGGTCAATGTTGGCTAGATCAGAAATGGTTTCTAGTTCAACAAATCCAGCTGCAGACATCAACAGGCTAATTGTTGCAGCCTGATCATAGCCATGCTCAATGGCAATATAGCCACCGGGCTTTAGGTGCTTTCTAGCGGAATTTACAATATGCTGAATATCCTCTAATCCTTTTTGCTCAGCTGCAAGGGCAGCGATGGGTTCATGAACTAAATCACCTCTTGTCAGATGTTCATCACCCACGGCAACATAGGGTGGATTGCTTACAATAATATCAAATTGCTCATCCTCAACGCAATCAAACCAATATCCTTGTTTGAATCGAATATTGAGACAATTATGACTCTTTGCATTTTCCCTAGCAATATTAAGAGCATCTTTAGAATAATCCGTTGCAGTAATTTTAAAACTAGGGCGTTCACTCGCTATTGCAACAGCAATGGCTCCACTGCCCGTGCCTAAGTCAATGAGTTCACAATCCTTTGAATCGCCAGATTTATCAAGACACCACTGGACCAATAATTCAGTTTCAGGTCGCGGAATTAAAACATCTGGAGTCACCTTAAACTTTAGAGACCAAAATTCCCGATATCCAAGTATGTAAGCAATTGGTTCTCCGACAAGTCGGCGCTGTAGAAGAAGATTGGCGGCGGCAAGGATTTTATCGGTAAGATTTTTCTCAGGCCAAGTGATTAAATAACTCATCTCTTTGTGCAGAGCATGGGCAAGTAATATTTTGGCATCAAGCTGATGAGTATCTATCTCAGACACCCTACTTAATTGTCGTGCAGCCTGCATGAGCCATTGATAAATTGTAATGGTGCCTGACACCAGCGTTACTCTGGAATGTCAGACATGCTGGCTAACTGATCGGCCTGATATTCATGAATGAGTGGGCCGACAATTTGTTCAAGTTCCCCCTGCATTACTTCATCAAGTTTGTAGAGTGTCAAATTGATACGATGATCGGTCATTCTACCCTGTGGATAATTGTAAGTTCGAATGCGATCAGAGCGATCGCCAGTACCGACAAGGTCACGACGAGTTGCTTCCTGCTCAGCCTTTTGCTTAGACTCAGCATCAGCTAGTAATCGAGATGACAACATTGACATGGCACGCGCTTTATTTTTGTGCTGAGAACGCTCATCCTGACATTCAATCACCACTCCAGAAGGCAGGTGCGTAATACGAACCGCGGAGTCTGTTTTGTTAACGTGCTGACCACCAGCACCCGATGCTCTGTAGGTATCGATTCTTAAATCAGATGGATTTATATCAGGAGTATCAACTTCATCGGCCTCTGGCATAATAACCACCGTACAGGCTGATGTGTGAATGCGCCCCTGTGATTCGGTTTCCGGCACTCGTTGAACTCGATGGGCTCCAGATTCAAATTTCAGTTTTGAGTAGACACCATTGCCAACTATTCGAGTAATAATCTCCTTATAGCCACCGTGGTCACCCTCATGCTCACTGAGCACTTCAACCTGCCATTTGTTTTTTTCTGCGAATCGGCTGTACATTCTAAAAAGATCGCCTGCAAAAATAGCAGCCTCATCACCACCGGTACCAGCACGAATTTCTAGATAGGTATTTTTATCATCATTGGGATCTGTAGGCAGTAATAATTTTTGCAGCTTAACATTCAATGATTCCATATCTGTTTTGCTTTGCTTGTATTCTTCCTGAGCCATTTCTTTCATTTCAGGATCTGGATCTTTCAACAATTCCTTAGCGGATTCAAAATCTTCTTCTTTTTGTTGATAGGTCTTAAATGTCGTCACAACCTCTTCAAGTTGCGCATATTCTTGAGACAGGGTTCGAAAGCGGTTTTGATCATTAATAGTGTCAGGTTCACTGAGCATAAAACCAATTTCTTCTTGGCGTTCACCCAAGGCCTGTAATTTACTGTAGATTGATGATTTCATATCTGTCCATATTGAGTATTATTCTTGTTAAAACAAGAACTTGTTATTTTTTTGAGTTCTTTTCTGATGAATGATCTAAGGAAAAAAGTGTACGTGCTTGAGAGAGTGATTGCTCGTCTCCCTGACTACCTGCTTCATTAATTTGTCTTGTAGGCTCATGAAGAAATTTGTTCGTTAAACGTCTTGTTAATTCCGTGAGTAGCTCTTCTGCTGATTCACCCTTTTCTAAGCGAGAAAGACTCCGCTTGAGTTCAGTATCAGCAAGTTGTTGGTATTTATCTCTGAATACTCTAATGGTCGAAACCGCATCAAGTGAACGACGCCATTCCATAAACTTTTTCGAATGTTTGTGAATAATAATTTCGGCTTCTACTGCAGCTTTTTCACGTACGGCAATGTTCTTTTTAATGACGTTTTGTAGTGAGTCAATATCGTAGAGATAAACATCTGACAATTCACTTACCTCAGCTTCGATATCTCTTGGTACTGCAAGATCGATCATAAAAATAGGCTTATGTTTACGTTTCTTAATCACTTTTTCAACCAGACCCTTGCCGATTATGGGCAGTGGACTGGCTGTTGATGATATTACGATATCGACTTCAGCAAGGTATTGAGGAATCTCAGAAAGTGCAATTGCTCTCCCCTGATGGATCTCAGCGAGTCTGCTAGCGCGTTCTCTTGTTCTATTTGCAAAAATAGTCTTTATTTTCGCCTGACTGGTAAAATGTTGTGCAGCGAGTTCTATGGTATTGCCCGCACCAATAAATAAAGCAGTAGTATTTTCCAATGTGCTAAACAGACGATTGGCCTGAGTAACAGCAGCATAGGCAACTGAAACGGCACTGGCACCAATATCAGTTTCTGAACGTACTGATTTCGCCACCGAAAACGTTTGTTGAAAGAGTCTCTCAAGATGTGAACCCATGGTGCCAGCCGTACGAGCAAATGAAAAAGCTTCTTTTAACTGGCCCAATATTTGCGGTTCTCCCAAAACCATGGAGTCGAGACCACTGGCAACCCGCATCAAATGATAGACCGCTTCTTCACCCTGATAAATATAATGACAATTTTTAATATCATCTTTACAAATAGACTTATGTTCCTTCAACCACTCAATGACAGCTGTTATGTCTTCTTTTTCCACATGAAGATACAGTTCCATGCGATTACAGGTCGACAATAGCGCAGCCTCAATCAACATCGGTAGATTGATGATATCCTGTAATGCAACGTGGAGCTGTTCGGGAGAGAAGGCAACCTTCTCTCGCACATTTACACTCGCAGTTTTATGGTTGATGCCAAAGGCGATTAATGTCATTTGAATTCAGAAATTTATGTTTAAAAGTATGCTGGTAAGTTACTAATATTGTCATTTTAAGGCAATCTTCAAGTGGTTCAAAGCATAATACCAAATTAAAGTACTTTCATTCATCCTTTTTAAAAGCATTTTCTTGAGTCGATCCAAGGTGCAGTGGTAGTCTTAATTGTGAAATTAACCAAATTAACAGTGATGGGCCTTAGTTATTGTCTAATTTATTGAATCCAATTTGTAAAATCCAATGTATAGAAGCCAATTTATAAAACCCAATGCATAAAAATACCTCTTATAGAAATTTAATACTTTTGAATTTGCTGCTCGTCGCATCTTTATCGAGCTGTTCAACTCAGAAATCTTTAATGAGTACTCAAAGTGCCAAAAAGATAACCACTCTAGAAAAGGTCGCCACTACGCATGATCAACAGGCCATACTCTACGAGAATATACTATTAGGTAGAATTGCTGCGGGTCAAAATAAATATCGGCTAGCATTAGAATACTACTTAGATGCTCTCACAATAAAGCCCAACATTGAAATAGCCAGAGAAGCATTACTATTAAGCGAAAAATTAAACGACGATCAATCTTCTAAAAAAATTGCGAGCATTTGGATTAAACTTGACTCGGACGCAATTGCAGCTTGGCGTCTGTTAACATTTTACTCAATAAAAGAAAAACAGCTCAAACAATCCCAAGAATTAATCGCCCAAGTTATCAGAATAGAAACCAATCATGGAGAACTGTTTAACTTTTTCGGTCAGACGACCTATGGTGATAATCTTCAACAGGCCTTGCTGCTTTTTGAATCCATTGAAGATGTCTATCCGAATGTTCCAGAAATTATACTGGTTTTAGCTCATATCGAACTTAAGCAAGAAAAATGGCTTTCTGCTATAGAACTATCGGCAACAGTTATAGAGCAACACCCGACTCTTAATTATGCATGGACCATTCATGGCATTGCGTTAGAGAGCAATGAAAACTTTAGTGAAGCAATCAAACATTATAAAAAAGCAATTCTGCAATTTCCTGACAGTCTCAGTTTTAGACAATCCCTAGGACAGCTCCATTATAGTTTAAACCAATTTGCTGATTCTCGAGAACAATTCAACACTGTGTTAAAAGAACAGCCATCAGACAAAGATGCACAATACATGATTGCAGCCAGTTACTTTTCTGAAGAAAAGTATAGGAAGAGCCGTGAGTTTTTTGAACCCTTATTACGGGTAAAACGACATCGTAATGCTGTATTGTATTACCTGGGTGAAATAGCTCGAAAAGATAATGATTCTGCTACGGCAATCAAGTTATACCGCCAAATAACGGCAAGTCGTTATTATGAGACCGCCCATATTTTAGTAGCGCAATTACTTCAGAACCTAGGGAAGGCTGAAGATGCATTAAATTACCTCAAAAAAGTTGCTGTGAATGATACCGATATCACACTCAAATACGTAAGAGCCATTGCTGCAGCTAATCTTGAAGAAACTGATTTTGCTATCAGTGAATTTCGAGCCATATTAGTCAACAACCCCAACCATCTCGATGCTATGAATGCCCTTGGCTATACCCTTGCTGATAACAATCTTCACCTGAGTGAAGCACTGCAATTAGTTAAGCACGCTTATAATATAGAACCGAACAATGCTGCCATCGTTGACAGTATGGGCTGGGTTCATTTTAAGTTAGGAGATTATCAGTTGGCGCTTGAGTATTTGCAGAAAGCATACAGCCTCAACAAGTCTGATGAAATAGCGGCACATCTTGGTGAGGCACTTTGGGTACTTGAACAAAAACAACTCGCTCTTGAAATACTATCGCATGCATACCAAGAAGCACCTGAAAGCAAAGCTATTCAAAGCATCTTAAAAAAATATGATATTGAACTCAGCCTACAATCGAAGACACGTTCAGATGATAAAAGATTAGAAACAGACGGTGAATAAATTAATAACCCTTTTGTTGATTTCACTGCTTAGTTCTTGTGCGACAAAGCCTAAGGTAGAACATGCCTCTCTTAACTGGCAACAACAGGTTAAGCTGATGAAACAAATCTCAAACTGGACTTTGAAGGCTCGCATTGCCGTCAAGAAAGGCAATGACAATAATTCTTCAAGTATCAACTGGCAACACCATAAAGATACCCAGAGATTGAAATTTTATGGTGCCTTAGGGACTAGTTATGGTGAACTGTATCAGAACAAAGATCGAGCCACCCTGACCTTATCGGCTGACGAAATTTATGAAGCTAACAGCCTTGATGCGCTTGTTGATCGCGTTCTTGGATATCCATTGCCCATTAGCCACCTCGATAAATGGTTACTTGCAATGCCTTCATCTGAGATTGACTCGCAGATAATTTATGGAGCAATGGGTTTCCCTAGAAAATTCAAGTATAAACAATGGACCATTGAGTATAATAAGTACAAACGCTTTTCAGGATTTAAAGGACTGACTCTTCCAAGTAAATTAAAAATTACTGATGGACAGATTAGTGTTCGAATTTCAGTCAGAGGCTGGTCAGAGGTTTCAAACTAGTGAGTAAACGATGGTTCTCTCCAGCTAAGTTGAATTTGTTCTTACACATAACAGGACAGCGTAAAGATGGTTTCCATGAATTACAGACTGTTTTTCAATTTTTAGACTATTGTGACGAATTAACCTTTGATATTCATGATGATGGTCTTATTAGCCTGACTCAATCATTGCCTGACGTAGATGATAAAGACAATCTCATCATCAAAGCCGCAAAAAAATTACAACAGCGATTACCCACAAAAAATAAACTTGGTGCGATAATTGGCATTAATAAAAAACTACCCATGGGCGGTGGTTTGGGGGGTGGAAGTAGTAATGCCGCAACAACACTGGTTGCTCTTAATGAATTATGGAATCTTAATTTAACAACCAACGAATTGATGTCAATTGGATTAGAGCTCGGCGCCGATGTCCCAGTATTTATTTATGGCAAAGCCTGCTACGCAGAAGGTGTTGGTGAAATCTGTTCTGAGGTTGAACCTGAAGAATCAATTTATCTGATTCTTGTACCCAATTGCCATGTCAATACAGGTGAAATTTTCTCTAATCCAACGTTGACAAGGAATAGTAAAACCATCAGAATACGCGCTCCTTTGACTTGGGAGGTTTTAGGGGGGCTTAACAATGACTGCGAGGCGGTTGTTACTAAGAGCTATCCTGAAGTAAATCAAGCACTTATCTGGTTAAATCAATATGGTTTAGCTAGAATGACGGGCACTGGAGCTTGCGTATTTTTAGTCTGTAAATCGCAGCAAGAAGCAAGTAACATTGTCAATCAGAAGCCAAATGGCATTCCTGAGGGAATGAAAGCGTTTATCGCGAAAGGATTGAACCTCTCTCCATTGTATGGGAAAAGAGATTCAAACTAGGCTTCATCAGCTAAATTAAGCTGAAAATCCGATTTTATCGGACACTGTTGGGACGTCGTCAAGCGGCAAGACACTGGCTTTTGATGCCAGCATTCGGAGGTTCGAATCCTCCCGTCCCAGCCATTTTTTTTACTCTCAATGGGTATTCTCATGTCTGACATGATGTTGTTTAGCGGAAACGCTACACCAGAACTTGCTAAAGCAATTGCTAGTCACCTTGAAATCAGTTTATCTGATGCAACAATTTCACGATTCAGTGATGGTGAGATAAACATTGAAATCAATGAGAATGTTCGTGGTCAGGATGTCTTTATCATCCAGTCCACCTGTTCTCCTGCCAATGAAAACTTAATGGAGTTGATCATTATGGCTGACGCACTACGTCGTGCATCAGCAGGCAGAATAACGGCTGTAGTCCCCTATTTTGGGTATGCCAGACAGGATCGACGCGTTCGTTCAGCAAGGGTCGCAATTAGTGCGAAAGTTGTTGCGGATATGATGGCCATTGTAGGCATCAATCGCGTTTTAACCGTTGATTTACACGCTGATCAGATTCAGGGGTTTTTCGATTTTCCAGTAGATAACGTCTACGGAACACCGATATTACTCGATGATATCTATCAGTATAAGACTGAAAACCTGATTGTAGTATCACCTGATGTTGGTGGTGTTGTAAGAGCAAGAGCTCTTGCTAAATTACTGGACGAATCAGATTTAGCAATTATTGATAAACGTCGACCAAAGGCGAACCAGTCAAAGGTAATGAATATTATTGGTGATGTCACTGATAAAACATGCATTATTGTTGATGACATGGTCGATACCGCGGGCACCTTATGTGCTGCAGCGGACGCACTGAAAGAAGAAGGTGCGAGAAGAGTTTACGCCTATTGTACTCATCCGGTTTTGTCGGGTGTAGCGATAAGGAATATTAGTAATTCCGCCCTCGATAGACTGGTTGTCACCGACACCATTCCATTGTCAGAGGCGGGTGCGCAATGTGAGAAAATTAGACAGATATCACTGTCTCACATGCTTGCAGAAGCAATGCATCGATTAAATACTGAAGAATCATTGAGTTCAATGTTCTTAGAGTAAATCGTATCATTTAAACTGAATAATTTTTGGATTGAATCCGCTATTAGCGGATTTTGTCTTTTTAACCGTTTCATCTCTGGTCGCGGAAATGAAACATATTTTTAAAGTCCATAGGACTATTTTGGAGAGCAACATGAGTAAAAATCTATTTGTAATTAATGCTGAACTCCGTGATGAATCGGGAAAGGGAGCGAGCCGCCGCCTGCGTCACGAAGAGAAAGTACCTGCAATTTTATATGGCGATAATAAAAAGTCACAATCACTAACACTTGATCATAATGAAATCATTAAGCACCTTGAGAATGAAGCATTTTATTCTCACATTTTGACACTGGTTGCTGGTGGTAAGAAACAACGTGCAATTGTGCGTGATATCCAAAGACATGCATTCAAGCCCAAAATCATGCATATGGATTTCCAGCGTATTAACTCACGCAACAAACTAACAATAAGTGTACCTCTACACTTTATTAATGAAGAGACCTGTGTTGGATTTAAAGAAGGTGGCATTATTTCTCACCAAATCAATGAGCTTGAAGTTATCTGTCTACCGAGTGATTTACCTGAATTCATCGAAGTTAACATTGAAGCTTTAGAGATTGGTGATAGCTTACATATTTCTGACGTAACTCTACCGAAGGGCGTTGAATCGATTGCACTCAGCCATGGTGAAGATCATGACTTACCTGTAGCAACGATTTTACATCGTGGTGGTGCTGAGACTGAAGACGATGAGGCAGAAGATGCACCTGAAGCTTCAGCAGAAGACGCAGCATCTGAAGATGACGCTGCTGACGATAGCGAAGGCTAAAAAGTCTCAGGTACATGAGTACCATACGACTAATTGCGGGCCTTGGAAATCCAGGCCCGCAATATGAAAATACCCGCCATAATGCTGGAGCGTGGCTAATTTATGCCCTCGCTTCACGCTATAACGTTGAACTGAAACCCAATAAAAAATTCTTTGGCTTGGTCGCTAAAATTACCATTAATTCAGATGATGTCCACTTAATTTTTCCTTCGACATTTATGAATCGAAGTGGTCAAGGCGTTCAAGCATTAGCAAGCTATTATAAGATTCTTCCCTCTGAGATATTAGTCGCACACGACGAGTTGGATTTTCCAGCCGGTACTGTGAAGTTAAAAACAGCGGGAGGTCACGGCGGCCACAATGGACTCAGAGATATCATCAGTAAGCTTGGTGGTGATAAAGAGTTTCATCGACTGCGCATTGGCATTGGTCATCCCGGAGATAAAAACAGAGTACATGATTATGTACTTGGCAAACCATCAGTTAGCGATAAAAAGCTCATTGAACGCTCCATTGAAGATGTAGAGCAGGTTATCGAAAAGATCATTGCAGATGAAATGAGCGCTGCAATGAATATATTACATACGAATAATTAAGAGCTATTATTACAATATAAGGGATACTAAGATGGGATTTAATTGTGGCATTGTGGGGTTACCAAATGTCGGTAAATCAACATTATTTAATGCATTAACCAATGCTGGCATTGATGCGCAGAATTATCCATTCTGCACCATCGAGCCAAATACAGGTATTGTGCCTGTACCTGATGCTCGTCTTGATGCGCTAGCAGCGATTGTTAACCCGCAGAAAATTTTACCAACAACCATGGAATTTGTAGACATTGCAGGTCTGGTTGAAGGCGCTTCAAAAGGCGAAGGACTCGGCAATCAATTTCTCGCAAACATTCGAGAAACAGATGCAATTGCTCATGTGGTTCGATGCTTTGAAGATGATGATATTGTGCATGTTTCTGGCAGCATAAACCCTTTAGATGACATTGCAATCATCAACACCGAACTTGCACTTGCTGATCTGGATTCAATTGAAAAGCAACATCAAAAAGCTGTCAAGATGAGCCGTACAGGTGACAAAGAAGCCAAACTTTTAGCCGATTTTTATGAACGATTAAAGAGCCATCTCGATGAGGGCTTACCCGCAAGAACACTTGAATGTAGTGACAAGGATCAGGAAGTTCTAGATTCAATGCCTCTGCTTACCAATAAACCCATCATGTACATTGCCAATGTCAGCGAAGATGGTTTTGAGAATAATCCACATCTTGATAAGGTGGTTGAGTTATCAAAGGCTGAAGATGCAATTGTAGTTACGGTCTGCGCATCAATAGAGGCTGAGATTGCGGAACTTGACGACGATGAGAAATCTGAATTTCTCAGTGAGATTGGTCAAACAGAACCTGGCCTTGATCGCGTAATTAGAGCCGGATATGATTTGCTAAAGCTACATTCTTACTTCACCGCTGGAGTTAAAGAAGTTAGAGCTTGGACTATCCCATTGGATAGTACTGCACCACAGGCTGCAGGAAAAATTCATACCGACTTTGAAAAAGGCTTCATCCGTGCTGAAATTATATCCTATGATGATTTTATTGAAAATCAGGGTGAAAGTGGAGCTAAAACTGCTGGAAAATGGCGATTAGAAGGAAAAGAGTATGTCGTCAAAGATGGCGACGTAATTCACTTTAGATTTAACGTTTAGCAAGTATTGACAGTCGGTGGATGTTCTAGGACAATACGCGCCTTGCTTCACAGCAGTGATTTAGAGTTAAAAATGGCTACGTAGCTCAGTTGGTTAGAGCACAGCATTCATAATGCTGGGGTCGGTGGTTCAAGTCCACCCGTAGCCACCATTCTATTAATTCTTATCAATTCTTATCAAAGTGACCATCAACCATTTTGTTACGTCTTTTCCATATTGCGTTGACCTGTGTTCGGTGTAACCAGGGTCTCAACACCTTTAGATCTTCGCGACTGATGGTTTCTAACATTGCTTTGAAGGATTTGTTCGGTCTGATGGTTTTCCATTTAACCTCCGAACGGAGCTGTTTTGTACCTGTTCCAAAACTTCTAGAATGATCAATGAACCAAACCTGCCAATCATCCATAGTAAATAGCATGTTTGAATGATTTCTATCGGTATTGCGTATAAGATAATCCC
>JAUUZN010000171.1 GCA_030589945.1 Gammaproteobacteria bacterium
GCCCGCAGTTGAGAGCGCGTTTTAGCCAGCAAAGGATCGTTTTTTGTTTTATTGAGATCAATTATTTTTATCTTAGCTGGGTCAATTTTACCGCCTGCGCCACCCACCGTTATTACGGCAATCTTGTGACGTTTACACCAATTAATAATGGCTGCTTTTATTGCCGCCGTGTCTATGGCGTCTATCACATAATCATAATCAACCGACATACAGTCGGTTAAATTTCCATATTCCACATACTCATCAATCTCATTGACCTTACAGAGGGGATTGATCGATACAATACGTTCTTTCATAACCGTTGATTTGCTACGTCCGACGGTTTTAGAAACTGCATGGATCTGCCGGTTGATGTTTGATTCGGATATTTCATCCAAATCGATGAGAGTAATTTCACCAATTCCCGTTCGCGCAAGAGCTTCAGCAACCCAAGAACCCACGCCACCAATGCCAATAACAGCAAGATGTGATTGTTGAAAAACAGCAAGACCTTCATCACCATACAGTCGAGCAATTCCTGCCAGTCTATCGTTGTTCATCGTTGATACTTTTATCCTATAAGATTTGAGATCGATTATAACCGACCAAACTCTCAATCTAAACACTACTTTACTTAATTCCTCCACGGGTTGAAGTGAAAATTATCCCAGTGATGAACATTGACAGCGAGCATTAAGACTTATAAGTTAGTTAACCATTAGTTTAGGCTTTCGTTTAGGCATTCGTTTAGCTAAGTTTTATTAGGTAGCAGCTCATTGGGAACATCAAAATCATGCACATAGCAACCATTCAAAGACAACTTAAGTGGTCATTTTTAATAATAATGCTCTGCAGCTTATTGGGTTGCGAGAGTGCAACAGAACAAACAAATATTGTTACCTCCACCTACCAACGCATTGAGGCCGACTGGTTAACACACCAAGAATCAATGATACGAAAAGAATCGATTTCTAATATTCGTTATATTTTACAGGTAGACATTACTAAAGCAGATCGTTATAGCGGCAACGTCGAAATTAGATTTGATTACAACCCTTCAGAATTTCCTCTGACCATTGACTTTGTAGGTGGTGAAGCAGAGCGAATTTTAGTCAACAATACCCCCATCGCTATCGAGTATGGTGGCTACTATATTAACATCCCCAATCGGCATTTAGATGAGGGGGCGAACATTATAAAAATTCAATATTCACACCCATACTCTGATAATGGTTCCGGATTATATCGTTATCGTGATCCTACAGATAATAGGACTTACCTATACACACACTTTGAACCCTATGATGCCAATAAATTGTTTCCATCCTTTGATCAGCCAAATCTACGCGCGACCTACAAACTCAAGGTAGTCGCTCCTAAAAACTGGACGGTTGTGAGTGCTGTACGTGAAGACGAAGTGATCAATGATGGACCCTATAATCGGTGGAGTTTTCCAGAATCAGCTGAATTCAGTACCTATATTTTTCCACTTCACGCAGGTCCTTGGCATATTTGGGAAGCTAAGGCTGACAAGATTCCATTAAGATTACTAACCAGACAGTCACTCGCCTCAGACGTTAATGTTAGAGAATGGTTTCGTATCACTATTCAGGGGTTTAAGTTTTATGAAGATTATTTCAATATCCCCTATCCCTATGAAAAATATGATCAACTCATTGTTCCTGACTTCAACATTGGCGGTATGGAAAATGTTGCTGCTGTGACCTTTACCGAACGGTATGTGCCGAGAGGTAAGATTACAATCTCTCAAAAAAGAAACATTGCTGACACCATCCTCCATGAGTTATCTCATATGTGGTTTGGCGATCTGGTTACAATCGACTGGTGGAGTTCCTTATGGCTTAAAGAAAGCTTTGCCTCCTATATGGCACCCCTAGCACTGTCTAAAGCCACTGATTACAAGGATGCATGGCGAGCCTTTTACAGTAATACCAAACAACAGGCCTACCTTGCAGATCAGAGAGTCACCACTCATCCCATTGATATGGAAGTGTTGGATACTAAAAGTGGTGATGCGAGTTTCGATAGTATTACTTACAACAAAGGAGCCTCGGCCCTGCAACAGCTTGCCCACTACTTGGGTGAAGATACCTTTCGTCACGGTATTCGACTCTATTTAAAGGAGCATCAGAATAAGGCTGCTAAGTTGGATGATTTTTTTAATGCCTTAAATAGAGCATCCGGTATCAATTTAGAAACATGGAAATCGAATTGGATCAATCAAGCAGGCGTTAATACTCTCAAGACTGAGTATCAGTGCCTTAATGGAAAAATCTCAGAATTTACTATTCAACAAAGTGCCTTGGATGAATACCCTTTCCTCAGAAACCACAAAGTAAAGATAGCCCTGTACCAACAGGACGAGGGTGGACGGATCTCAAGCAGCCAACAATTGGCAATTAATATTCGCGGTAAGAATACTAAAATAGAAGAGTTTATTGGCTTGCCTTGCCCCCTATTGGTGTATCCAAATCAAGATGATTGGGGTTACGTTAAAGTACAGCTAGACACAAAGTCACAATTATTACTTCCCAACAATATTAACGGAATTGATGATCCTTTGTCGCGAGCAATGTTTTGGCAGGGCATGTGGGATTTAGTGCTCGAAATTAAAGCACCAATTACCCAGTATATGGCCATGGTGTTAAAAAACGGCGCCACTGAAATTGATCCTGAAATTCTTAATCAAATACTGTCAAACATGATAACTGCTAAGAATTGGTTGATGGCGGCGGGCCATCTCAATAATGAATCGATTCAACTTCTTGCAGACTTAGAGCAATTATTTCTCAATCAAAGTTTAGCTTCATCAGAGGGTTCTGATCTACAAAGTATTTGGTATCATTATTTCACTGAAATCGCACACACACCAAAGGCACTTGATCATTTATCAAATTGGTTACAAAGCAAAGCGGAACCCTCTGCTCTTGTTGATAATCAAGATAAACGCTGGCAAGTACTCATCAAACTCAGTCTGCATGCTCATCCAGCGATTGATGCTCTAACCGAGTTAGAACTAAGGCGCGATAAAAGTGACAATGCATCAATGATGGTTTTAGCCGTCAAGGCTGTTTCGCCAAATATAGAAACAAAGCAGTATTGGATGGATGAATTTGTGAGAAACGAAGAACGTCAAAGTGCTGCCCGACTTAAGCAGGCCATGACTTATCTTTTTCCCGCTGAACAAAAACAGTATCAGAACACCTTTGCAGATCGCATATTGGAAGATTTACATTATCTTGACAGCCACCGAGGTCAGGTACTTGTTGAACATCTTATCAACAAGATATTGCCTTCAATGTGTCACCCGGAATCTGTAGCACGGTTAAGGAGCGCTCAAAACAATATGCACACCTTGGGTCTAATCGCACGAAAAGGAATTATGATCGCCCATCAGGAAGATCAGCGTTGTGTGGATATTAATGCCTTGTTGAAGAAGAATTAATTGAAGAGTAATTAATTATTGCTATGTTTAACGTTGTAGGTCGGTGGTCGTATGCCACCGATGGAGCCACCTCGTAAGGACGTTTCAATTAAATCAATGACCATTTTTAATGAAATGTCAGTTTCAGAGATTTCTGGAAATATATATTTTCTTGCAAACTTTGTTTTTTCATCCATCCACAACTGTTGATTTTCTTCAGTCGGATCAGACATAATTCGCGCTTTCTGGGCTTGTAAAACATATCGATTACGCCAAATTAATTGTTCTACTTTTTTCTCATTCTTATTAGACTTAACGACCTCTTGAAAAGAATTATTTCTGACCGTTCTTTGATAAATTAAACTGATCAAAAACACTGTGAGTATGGTAATTAATACAATCACAAGATAGGTAATAGACTGATATAGGACAACAGATGCATCCTTTGGAAAGAGAACAAAGAAATACAAACTCACTAGGATAGTAAGTGCAATTGATGTAGGAATAATCCATTGCTCGCGGTTAGAGATATTATTTGCCATAATTAAAAAAATCTATTTTTAGATTCCAAGATGCTAACACCCATTCCTTGTTAATGTTAGTTTAATATTGTTAGTTTTATGATCATATCAAGCTTTATTATAGATGTCATAGAAGCCATTTCAACAATGTCTGAAAAGACTGTATGAATAAGTGATGTTCATTAATGAGCAATCACCAACTTTGTATTTTGATGTAATCAGTAACAAATTTGAAAGTACTCAATCTTCGGGTTCTGTTATACTTTTCTTATAGAGTCATGTCACAAAATAATCAATAAAGGAATATTATGAACCTCTCTACAAGTTCCATGTTAATTATACTCTCAATGTTTAGTTTTATAAGTGCAGCAAATATTCATGCTGAAGAGAAAACATTAAGCTTTGAGGTTACCGAAGTTGCACCTAATTTGTATATGCTCAAGGGCATTAATGGTTCCACTGGTGGCAATTTAGGCCTGTCTGTAGGTGATGATGGAGTAATCCTTATTGATGATTCAATGTCCTCAAGTCTTGGCATTATGAATGATGCAATTAAATCGATCACTGAGCATTCTATCGACTTCTTAATTAACACCCATGTACATGGTGATCATATCGGTAATAATGAATATTTTGGTAAGGCAGGCTCTTGGATCATCGCCCATAAAAACTTGCGACGACATCTTTTAGATAAGGGTGTACAGGTTCAATCTGGAATGGCCCCAGCTCCGAAGAATTCGCTGCCGGTGATTACTTTTAATCATTCGATGAACATCCATCTCAATGGTTACGATGCGTTCTTATTCCATACCCCAAAGGCTCACACTGATGGTGATGCGGTTATTCACTTTAAAGATGTGAACGTTATCCACAGTGGAGATACCTTATTCAATGGAATATTCCCCTATATTGATATCGATGGTGGAGGAAGTTTGAGAGGGTTTATTGCAGCTCAGGAACGTCTGCTATCTCTGAGCGACGATCAAACTAAAATTATTCCGGGGCATGGACCACTGGCCAACAAAGCAGACATCAAGAGTAGCCTTGCGATGTTGAAAGATTCAAGAAATACCATTGAACAATTGATAGATGCGGGTAAAACTGAAGATGAAATTGTTGATGTAAATCCTCTGGCCCCTTACCATTCAAAATGGAATTGGGGTTTCATTACCACCGAGAAGATGACTCGACAGGTCTACAAGGGTATTGTTAAAGATAGAGAGTATTCTAAACAGCATAAAATGAAGCATGAAAAACATATGAATGAGATGAAACATACTCATGACCACTCAGGAAAAGGAGTTTAAGATGGATTTTGGAATGATAGTACTCGGCATATTAGGCATGATCATCGTCCTATTATTTTTAGGCATTCAAACAGTTGCACAGGGACATGAATTCACTGTAGAGCGATTTGGAAAGTACACGAGAACCTTGAGACCTGGACTTAATTTTATTACGCCCATTATTGAAAAGGTTGGTGCAAAAATTAATATGATGGAACAGGTGCTCGATGTGCCAGAGCAAAGCATCATCAGCCAGGATAATGCATCGGTTACCATCGACGCAGTTTGTTTTTATCAGGTCGTAAACGCTCCCCAAGCGACCTATGAAGTGAATGATCTCGAACGCGCCATGCAAAATCTATTGATGACCAATATGAGAACCGTACTTGGAAGCATGGATTTAGACGAAATGCTCTCAAAAAGAGATAACATTAATGCACAGATTTTGGGTATTGTCGATGAAGCAACCAATCCTTGGGGCATCAAAGTTACTCGAATTGAAATTAAGGATATTTTACCACCGAAGGATCTTGTTGAAGCGATGGGCAGACAGATGAAAGCAGAACGTCTAAAACGTGCTCAGATTCTAGATGCTGAAGGCGC
>JAUUZN010000069.1 GCA_030589945.1 Gammaproteobacteria bacterium
CAATAGACCTGTTAACGCATTTCTCATTTACCCTATTTAATCCTTTTAGAATCGCCAACAAAGACATAGTTGGTCCACTCATCCTTGAATATCCCACTTGTTTCAAATACATGAGTTGCAACCGCTGTTTGATGTTCCTCGGCCGTATATATTGCAACGCTACCTTTTTTACCGTGTCTTGGTCTTTCATTTAAAGCCCAGCTTTCACCTATACAGGCTTCAATTTTTGATTTTGCATTCTGATATTTTTCCATGGCAACTGCCTCACTGGGTGAGGTGATGCTGCAGCTGTAGCTGAACTTGCCTTTTCCCCAACCAAATATTTGACAATTATTTCCGATAAGATGATATTTGCTGGTCCAGATATCTGCTAATTTTGAATTAGAACGAGTTTTCCTAACTTCTTTAAAACCATCCTCATGTGATTTTATCAGCGCCTGAAGCTGCTCACATTGAGTCATCGTTTTTACACTGTCATCTGAGCTGTTCTCATTACCTACAAGGGTACTACAACCAAGTAATGACAATGATGATATGGTTATGAGTAATATTTTGTTAATCATTTGATTCCTATCGTTCTAGAAGAAAGTGTATTGAATAATAAGGCTATTATATCTTAATTCGATGTGAAGATTGAAATTTTAAGTAGATGTTAATAATATAGAGTTATAGTCAATCAATAGTGTAACAATGGTGTAATGTAGGACTCTTTACTTATATATTTAGAAGCACCATAATATTTATAGTACCTAATTTCAAAACACCTAATATTACATAAATCTCAATGAGAGTAGATACAACTTAATGAAAGGGAATTGCCGTGAAATACTCAACAATTATTAAACTAGCCATAATCAGCATTTTGTCGATTTCGATCAATGTTATCGCATCAGATGATCCACCCAAAGAATTCAACGGAATGCTATTGAATGAGGATGCAAAGGTTGATCTAGCTTATTCCAGACCTGATGTTGATTGGAAAAAATTTAATACTATCTATATTAGAGAGTTATCTGTTACCGATGAGGCTAAAGATGCGACACCTAGAAGACCTGAAACAGGTAGAGGACATCGGCGAGATAGTTGGATCATTCCTGAGAAAGATATCCAAATAATGAAAGATGAGTTTACCAAGAGAATTGTCAAGGCAATCGAAGATTCAGGGCTAAAAGTCGTTACTGAGATTCAGGCTGATACATTAGTGCTGCTGCCTAATGTAATCGACATATACTTAACCGCTCCGATAGAAAAATCACGTGATAATTATGGTGCTCGAGGTAGCACCTTTACCGATGGAGCAGGTTCAATGACTATTTCAGTGACATTTGCAGACGGCGGTACCAAACAGGTGATTGCATACGCCGTAGACAATCGATACCCATCATCAATGTGGTCCCGCAATACTCGCATTCAAAACATTAGTGAAATGAAACGATTGTTTAATTCCTGGGGCAAAAGCCTAGCCAAAGCAATCAAAAAAATTAAACAGTAAGGGCCATATCATGTACTTTAAAACGACGATAACAGCGATAATGATGGTAGGTCTAGCGGCCTGTTCTTCAGTCAAGACAAGCAGCGATTACGAAAAGACGACCGATTTTACACAGTATAAAAACTTTACTTGGATTGATACCAGTGCTGGTGGAATTTCTAAGATGGCTACTCCCATGATGGATACAAGGATCCGTAATTCAATTGAGCAACAATTAGTTTCCCAAGGCTATCAAAAGACGGATGCTGGCTCAGATTTATATGTAAATTACAGCGTGCTCACTGAAGATAAGGTCGATATTACCACTCATAATCTTTATGGTGGATATGGTGCCGGATGGGGATGGCGAGGTGGTTATGGCTATCGAGGTGTTCAGCCTGGTTTCACCGACGTCGATGTAAGAGAGTATAAAAGTGGAACTTTGCTCATCGATTTTATAGATCCTGCATCCAACAAGCTCATCTGGCGTGGTATGGGTAGCAAACGAATACCGTCAAGTACAACTCCAGAAAAACTTGATAAACTGGTTAATACAGTGGTAGAAAGTATTCTAAATAACTTTCCACCTCAATAGTTAGCTATAGCTTTTTAGTCAAGAATCCAAATCAGACTTGCCATCAACAATGTCTGATTTGGACCCATCATAAAAGATTGATGCAATAACTATTACAAACATTGCAAGATGTACGATTAGTATAGAATATAAGCTTGTTGTTGAAATATGAGTACCATAGGATTCGACCATGTAATCCATTACAGGGTTATTGATACAACAGGCATCATCTTTCATTAAATAGAGTTTTTCATAGATACTACCTAAGAAATCAAACTGACGTTTCATAACCGCATAATTGATGTAAGCAAATCCAGAGTAAACAAATGTCGCTACAATTTTTTCTTTTCTATTAAGAGGTCGGTCCACATAAATTATCCCACCAATCAATGCAAGGTGCACTGTGATGAACAGCGTCCAATGTGTATCCAGACGGTTACTTAAGGATAAGATCAAATCGAGCAATTCATAGGGTGTCATGCTATGGCCTAGTTGTAGTTGTAGTTGTAGATTAAATGCATTCTAGCATAACTTTGTTTCACAAAAATTTACAACATTATGTAGATCAATTAGAATAGTGTGATACATCTGTTTTTTTACATTTAAGGAATTCCAAATTGTTCAAATTAATCACTACATCCGTATTAATTATTAGTTTAAGCGGCATACTAACCGCCTGTGCCACTGCAGAACTTACACCTATAGAAAAACAAAAAAAACAAGCTGAGCTATTAGAACGATGTAAGAAGCTCAAAAAGGATATGGATGACTTAAAGGGTAAACCTTTAAGACGAAACGCTTCGACTCAGGCGTATGAGGACGAATGTTGGATAAGAGATCAGCCTAATTATTAGCAGTGATATATTCTTTAGAAATTATAAAATATATAGGCATTGAGTCCTGTATATTGCCAATCGAGTTTACCAGCGATGGCTGGCCTATCTAAGCTACTATCAATATTTAAATAACTTAGTGCAGTCCCTATACCCCAATTTTTACTGGGATTGTACTCGGCTGAAAAAAGTAGCGAGCTTATGGCGCCACTAATATTATTATAGGATGCTGAAAAATATCGAGCAGAACCAATAATAGTCCATTTTTCATTCAGATTGTATCGATAGCCTATTCCCAACAGTGGCAAGGGTAGTCCGATTGAGCGTTGTTTTTCATAGTCGGTATTAAAATTAATTTCACCCAGTTCATTTTCAATATTACCGGATGCCTTAATGTTAAATTTATTGCGCATCCAATAGATGCCAGCAACTAACTCAAGTTCTGCATTTTCACTGGTCCTGAATCGATATCCATATCTTAAATCAATCATCGTATTACGAAATCGGGAGTTTATCTCTGTATTAAAGAGTAATGTATCATTTTCAAATTCAATGCTGTCTTCAATAATTATCTGCGCTGTTCGACTGGTAGGCATGACGGTAATGTAAAATCGGTGATTATCATTGATCTTTGTTTCTAAACTAAAATTTGTGAAATCTATGGATTCATCCATCCCTAAATCATCTTCAAAATCTATGGATTTATTTCCATCATTGGTATTCGCATTAGCCTGTAGTGAACTGTTTAATGTAGCAAAAGAACCACCCAATGAAATTTTATACTCATAATCAGCTGCATCGATAGTTGACTGAACGAATAAAGATGCGATTAAAACTGGCAGAATGAAGGATTTTTTCATGGTATAACTCTAGTTATAAATTATATTGATAGGGTACAATATAATCTGAAATTAATCACTGATAGTTATTCTAATAATCGGCTTTTTAAATTTCGTGCAATTAAGGATGATTAAATAAACCTATAATGAAGAATCTAACTCGTTCCAAACTGTATTTTCTGTCCCTAATCTTATTATCGTTTCTTATACAGGGTTGTGTAACTGTTCAAGAAAAACGAACTTCAGCGTTACAAATTAAAGGGTTGATTATTAAAAATCTGACAGGCAATCCTATTAGTGAAATTTCACTCAAAGCGAAGTCAAATGGCAGATTTGTATCCTGTGGATATATTGCAACGGGTGGTGAATGTTCTACAACATTTCCATTGAAAGAATACCAACGAAATCTAATGATCGTTTCATGGACACAATATAATCAACAATATTTATACAATGATATTGTTGTCAGTCAAACTTCAGTGAAAGACACAAGTTTACCCGTACATGTTCTAATTGAAATAAGGCAGAATGGGCAACCTTTAACAAGGTTTATACAGCTTGATAATGAGTGGACTCGATGATTAATAACAAAATAAAAATGATTCTTAGTATTTTAATCGTACTCAGTAATTTAACATTTGCTGATGAAGGTGAGTCTCAGTCTGAAAAAGATTTGGCACCATTAAAGTATTCAGACTTGAGCAAAGTTACAAACTCCGTCTGGCCAACTCTTGATGAGAATGACACTTTTTATGACGAGCCGTTTCAAATATCGCTCTTTGATGAACAACATGGAGAGGATCCCGACCGTCTATGGTCACAAACAAAATCTATATTTCTACTTGGACTGGGTGTTGCAGGGGCGATTTCCTTGTTACCAGAGGAAATTTCTGGTTGGCACCCAAGTGATGAAAAGGCAATTGATAAGTGGAAAAACAATCTCGCAGAAGGACCCTACTGGGATAGAGATAGACCTTATATTAATTATATCGGCCATCCATATTCAGGCGGCATCTATTATCAAATTGCTCGTAAGTCTGGCTATCGCCAATGGGACTCATTTTTATACGCATCGATAATGTCGACATTTTATTGGGAATTTGGGGTCGAAGCTTTTGCTGAGGTACCATCGGTTCAAGATCTTGTTGTCACTCCTGTCGCGGGTTGGGTTGTCGGAGAATGGTTGTTCCAAAAAGAGATTGAAATTAGGCTAAATGGTGGCACAGCTCTCGGTTCTAAATTTTGGGGTGATATAGCATTATTTTTTCTTGATCCGGTTGATTCCATTGGCAGAGGAATCAATAATCTATTTGATAAGGATGTCATAAAGGCCGGTACGGGTTATCTCAGCTACAACCAACGCACCTTACCAGGTGGGCAGGAAGAAAATATTGTTCAGTATAATTTCGCATTAACCTTTGATGGTAATAACAATTCGCCTACTACATTAAATTCGTTCAATTCCGTTGACACCAATGATCCCGTTGATACGGGGATAGTGGGAATTTCTACTGGCTTTGGTTATGGGAAATTTGACTCAGACTGGTTAATTGAAGACAAGGCTTATATTTCGGCATCCATAGGACTTTATTTTACACCTAAGTTCTCTGCAACCCTCAGTTATGCAACAACTCATTTAAGCCCAATAGGCTCTAACGAAGAGTTTACTTGGGAAAATTATAATATCAGTGGCCAATATTATTTTAATACAGAGGAAGATCTTCGTCCTTACGTTGCATTTGGTTTTGGTGAGATGCTTAAAGATGAAGATAATGATACGCGTACTTTCCAAACTCATGTGGGAGCAGGGGTCTACTATAAGATAAACCCCAATTGGGCATGGCAAACAGACTGGCGCGTCTGGCACAGCAGCGCACTTGGCCGAACAGAAAATACTTTTAACTCAAGTATTATTTATCGCTTTGGTGCTGGTGAAAGAAATTCTCGTCTTTAATGTAAGAATTAATCTGAGAATTTCTTTGCCATAAAAACTGCACTAATACCATGTGCGAATACGCTGAGCAATACGGTCAAGATAATGACTGCCAGTACCTCCATCGGTGCTGACTCACCCATATCGCCTACAACGATGAGTAGGTATAAAATTGAAGCGATACCTCTTGGACCAAACCAACCGATAAACAACTTACTGTAGTTATCTAGCCCAGTACCTTTAAGGCTCAGCACAACGGGTAAAATTCTAATAACCGTTAAACTCAAAATGGCATAAATAAAAGCGTTCATTGTCCAATAGTCAGAAAAAACAGGTATTGCGGTCAAACCAATTAGAAGAAAAATAAATAATGAGAATAACTGACCTTGAGCCTCACCAAATTCCTGAATACGCTCTCGAACTTCGTGAGAACTGACACCAAGCGTTAAACCTGCAACAAAAGCAGCAATAAAACCATTGCCATGGAATAGCTCTGCGACTGAAAATGCCAGAATCGCTAATGCAAACGATGCGAGTTGCTGAAAAGTGTGATTCATCCAATCTTTTGAGTCGGCATATTCAATTAGACGCCCACCGATATGCCCAACGGCAAATCCTAACAATGGTCCAAGGGTCAATTGCATAATAATGTACTTCACCCATTGGCCATCACCTGAAATTGCAGCATCGCCACTTATCAAAACAGCAATGCAAACCCAGATAGGAGGGAGCACCATGCCGTCATTTAATCCACTTTCTATACTGACTGATCGTCTTATATTTTCAGGAACGTTTTCACTTTTAACGACCGCTTGACCCAGCGCTGCATCAGTTGGGGAGAGAATGAGAGCAAGCAGTAGTATTGACCAAATTCCCCATTCTGGGAAAATCAACCAGGCGCTTACTGTTCCTAGGATCGCAGTTATTGGTAATCCTATTAGCAGTAATCTACCGGGTATTCCACTGAGTGCCTCTCGTAAGCGGTCAATTTTTATCAATGAACCATCAACAAATAAAATAATGATCAAGGTGAGTTCAGCAACGAACTTCACCATATCGGTGTTTAAATGTAGTTCAAACTCCTTGACGTTAAACAGACTAACAATAATGCCTACTCCAACAAAAATCATTGGGCCGCTAATAGGTGAACGTTCAGAAACTTTGGAGAACAATCCAAAGGCTAAAGTAAGTAATGCACCTAAAACGATTATTTGATGATCATGCATGTGTAGGTCCTTAAAAGTTTGTCTGTAGTAATATGGAACATGTTTTATTATTAAAAGTAATATAACAAATGATTAATGAATATTATATTATATATTAACCCTATATTTATGTGGGTTAACTCATCAGGAATTACTGCCGTTTGAATCATATCAAAACAATCATACTTTGTTGTAGTCTACTGTCTTTAGTAGGATGTTCCTCATTGCCCACAAAGTTTGAAATGACACCAAGCTTTGCCCACGTAAATACTCATGAAACAACTCTTGCTAAAAGAGCAGAAAAATTCCTGCAGAGTAAGCCTGAAGAAACAGTTGGATTTCTCATCGGCGAAGGCACAGAAGCATTTTTAGCTCGCGCCATATTGTTACGTGAAGCCGAACATTCTATAGATGTTCAATATTATATATGGCACGCCGACTTAATTGGTAAGTCACTATTTCATGGATTGATTCAAGCGGCTGATCGCGGAGTTAGAGTTCGACTGCTGCTTGATGATATAAATGTTGATGTTGAAATTGAATCTATTTTGTATGCAATGAATCAGCATGAAAATATTGAAGTGCGTCTGTTTAATCCATTTGCGTCTAGAAGTTTTCGTACTGTTGATTACTTAACCGATACAGCGCGCATAAATAGGCGCATGCACAATAAATCGTTTACAGTTGATAACCAATTTACAGTGATTGGCGGTCGCAATATTGGCGATGAATACTTCGCTGCTGACGAGGAGACCAATTTTCAAGACATCGATGTACTGGCTGTTGGTCCAGTTGTGAGAAAGGTTTCAAAACAGTTTGATGTGTATTGGAATAGTAAAGTGGTCTATCCTGTATCAGCCTTTAGTAATAACAAATCGACATTAGCCAATCTTGAAACTCTACAAGGTCAGTTAGCTGATTTCGTTCAGACACAAGTCGGTTCAAAGTATCATCTTGATTTAACAGATACTGATCTATTTAAACTGATCAAGGGTGTGAAAGGTTCAAATGAACCGCTGAAATTATTTAGAGGTGACATCAAAGTCGTTTACGATGATCCGGAAAAAGGCTTTGGTAAAACGGTAGAGGAAGTTGTTTACCTAAAAACATTGATTGAACCTCATCTTGCAGCAATCAAGAACAGTTTTGAGCTGATTTCTCCATACTTTGTTCCTGGCGATGAAGGAACTCAATATTTAGTTAATATGGAAAAAAAAGGAATTCAGGTACGAGTTATTACAAATTCCTTATCATCAACTGATGGTCTTATGGCACAATCTGGTTATTCAAGACACCGTAAAGAATTGCTTGAAGCAGGTGTTGAACTTTATGAGTTAAAGACTGATTCAAAAACTAAGCCCAGCCGCTCACTGAGACGTGGTGGAAAAGCGAAAAGCAGTTTGCACGCCAAAACATATATCTTTGACCGCAAGGAAGTGTTTATCGGATCATTTAACTTTGACCAACGCTCCGCAAATATTAATTCGGAAGTTGGTGTTATTTATTTAATTCCAGAAATGGCATTAAATATTGCTCAATATGTTTTTGATATGGCCGTCAAAGATAGTACCTATAAGGTTGAGCTACTAACTGAAGATAGAATCCTCGGTGGGAAGTCATTCTCGAAAGGACAGGTGGTTTGGATAGAAAATAAAAATGACAATGAAATTTATTATAAAGCTGACCCAAAAACCAGTTTTTGGCGTCGATTAAATGAATCATTGCTAGAACTTTTGCCTATAGAATCACAGTTATAATTAATGGTCTTGCTAACAAATAGTCAGATGAAGAAGCTCACAAATTTTTAAAGGGAACAAATGAAAATAAATTTAAGCCTACTGTTAATAAGTGTTATCGCAATCGTTGCTGGTTGCGAAAATAAGCAGGCACCTAATGTCGAAACTGAGCAGGCTGTCCTAACGGTTGAAGCACCTGCTAGTGAGCCTTCTTATATTGGCAATGAACAATGCGCGGGGTGCCATCAACAACAGTTTGAGGGATGGGTAGGTTCACACCATGATCTTGCGATGCAGCATGCAAATGAAACAAGTGTATTAGGAAATTTCAATAGCAAAGCCTTTAAATATAATAACATTACAACGACTTTCTTTAGAAAGAATGATCAATATTTTGTTAGTACTGATGGTCCAGATGGAAAACTTCAGGATTATCAGATTCTTTATACCTTTGGTGTTGAACCACTACAGCAATATTTAATTGCACTTCCCGGGGGTCGCCTGCAGGCTTTGGGTATAGCGTGGGATACTCGTTTAGAAAGTCAAAACGGTCAAAAATGGTTTCATCTTTACCCAGACGATAAATTAACATTTAAAGATCGTCTACACTGGACGAAGCGCGATCAGAATTGGAACTTTATGTGTGCGGAATGCCATTCAACCAATCTGGAAAAAAATTATAATCTTGAACTCGATAACTATAGTACAAAATGGTCCGAAATTGACGTTTCCTGTGAGGCGTGTCATGGACCCGCTTCTAATCATTTATACTGGGCACAAAAAAAGGCAGATTGGGGAAAACTCATTCAGAAAGGATTAACCATTAATTTGGATGAACGAATAGACGTTCATTGGTCAATTAATTCCGAAACAGGTAACGCCAAAAGAAGCAAAATTAAATCAACTGATAAAGAAGTTGAAATGTGCGCACAATGTCATTCAAGAAGAAGTGTCATCAGCGATAAGCACCAACCAGGAAAACCATTGATGGACAGTTATCGTCCTGCAATATTAGAAGAATTTTTATATCACCCTGATGGTCAGGTAAAAGAAGAATCCTATGTCTATGGATCCTTTGTTCAAAGTAAAATGTACCATGAAGGTGTAACATGCAGCGACTGTCATAATCCTCATACTCTCAAATTAAGAGTCGATGGCAATGGTGTCTGTTTACAATGTCACTTATCAGAAAAATACGATCAATCTCAACATCATTTTCATCAAGTCGGCAGTGAGGGAGCCTTGTGTGCTGAGTGTCATATGCCACAAACCAAATATATGTTAGTTGATGGACGCCATGATCACAGCATACGAATTCCCCGTCCTGACCTATCTGAGACATTAAATAGTCCCAATTCATGCAATCAATGTCACACAGATAAAACAAACCAATGGGCTGCTTCACAAATGGAGAAGTGGTACGGAGAGGATTGGTCCCCCGGCTGGCATTTTGGTGAAACACTTAAAGAAGCCAGAGAAAGGAAGCCGGGGCTTGGTCAGGATGTTGCTGCAGTAGCTGCATCACCTAAATTGCCAGACATCGCACGAGCTACGGCCGCAAATCTACTGAATTATTATCCTGGACCGGTGACTTCCCTCGTTGCTAAGAAGCTGCTAAATGATAAAAGTCCCGAGGTTCGATTGTCGGCTCTTCTAACATTAGACAGTTTACCCGCTGAACAACGTATTCAGCTTGGAGTCGGTCTTTTGATTGATCCTGTGAGAGCGGTCAGGATTGAAGCTGCTAGAGTTTTATCGCTAGTACCTGAAAATGCTTTATCAGCGGTCCAGAGTAAACAATTAGCAAATGCTATTGATGAATATCGACAGGCTCAATACGCTAATGCCGAGCGACCGCAATCACATATTAATCTTGGCCTGTTAAGTTTGCGATTGCAACAGTATCAACAGGCTGAAATGCATTATCAACAGGCATTAAAGTTAGATTCTTCATTTGCAAATGCTTATGTAAACCTCGCTGATCTCTATCGGGCACAAGGCCTCGAAAGTGAAGTTAAAAAGGTACTTGATGAAGCTATACTGGCTGCACCAGAGAATGCGGCAGTGTGGCATTCCTCAGGTTTATGGCTTATTCGTTCAAAAAATTTGAATAAAGCGATAGATGATTTGAAACAGGCAGTTGAGCTGCAGACAGACAATTTACGATACCGATATGTCTATGCTGTAGCGTTACATGAAAACAATAAAATAAAACAGAGCATTACTGAATTAGAAAATTTGCTCTCAATCTCGCCTAACAATCGTGATGGTCTTATTGCTTTGATCAATTATTCACAACGGGCAGGAGATATCAGTAAGGCTAGATTGAATGCGGAAAAGCTATTTCAGGTAGCACCTGAATATGGAACAGTTGAAGATATATTGAATTATTACAAATAGCATGAATAGTGCTATGAATAGTCTTATATACGATATACGATATACGATATACGATATACGATAATGCTAAATTAATATTGCTATAAACAACCTGGCAATAACACATCACAGGGAATAATCATGAGTGGAATTCGAAATCTTGCAAAACTTATTGTTGTCTTAGTCGGAGTAATTCCGACGTTTAGTGGCAACTTATATGCTAAATCAGTGAAACCTAACATCCTAGTCATCTGGGGTGACGATATTGGCTACTGGAACATTAGCCACAATAACCGCGGCATGATGGGTTACGATACGCCAAATATCGATCGCATCGCTAAAGAAGGTGTAGGCTTTACAGATTATTATGGCCAACAAAGCTGCACGGCGGGTCGTGCTGCTTTCATCAGTGGTTCGGTGCCTGTTCGTTCTGGTATGACTAAAGTTGGACTGCCAGGTGCGAAAGAAGGCTGGCAAAAAGTTGATGTAACCATGGCTACAGTTCTTAAAGGACAAGGCTACGCCACTGGCCAATTTGGTAAAAACCATCAAGGCGACCGAAATGAACACCTGCCGACGATCCATGGCTTCGACAAGTTTTTCGGCAACCTCTACCACCTTAATGCTGAAGAGGAGCCAGAGAACGAAGATTATCCACGCGATATGGTATTAAAGAATGGCAAAACGTTCCTTGAGTCGTTTGGTCCTCGGGGTGTATTACACACTTGGGCAACTAACAAGGATGATTCCACGGTAGAGCCACGTTTTGGTCGAGTAGGCAAACAGAAAATTGAGGATACCGGTTTTCTTACAAAAAAGCGTATGGAAACTATAGACGATGAAACAGTCGCTGCTGCCAAGGACTTCATCACGCGTCAGGTCAAGGCTGGTAAGCCGTTTTTTACCTGGTGGAATGGCACACGCATGCATTTTCGCACCTATGTTAAGGATGAACTCCGAGGTATTTCAGGTCAGGATGAATACAGCGATGGAATGGTGGAGCATGATAGACATGTTGGTCAACTGCTGAAACTGCTTGATGATCTGGGTATCGCCGACAATACCATTGTTATGTACTCAACCGATAATGGTCCGCACTACAATACTTGGCCCGATGCGGGAACTATGCCGTTTCGCGGTGAAAAAAACTCTAACTGGGAAGGCGCCTTCCGTGTTCCTGCATTCGTACGCTGGCCTGGCCACTTTATGGCAGACACCACGCTCAATGGTATTGTCTCTCACGAAGATTGGCTGCCAACATTCGCCGCTGCTGCGGGTGCATCCGACATCAAGAAAAGACTTCTTAAAGGTACAAAGATCAATGGCCGGAAATATAAAAACCATATTGACGGCTTCAATATGCTTGATTATCTTAGCGGTAAAAGCGATGAGTCTCCCCGTAATTATTTCTGGTATCCAGATGATGAAGGCCAGTTTGTTGCAGCGCGTTATGGCGACTGGAAACTAGTATTCAAGGAGAACCGTGCACAGACAATGGCTCTCTGGCGTGAGCCGTTCGTAGAACTGAGGGCGCCGCTACTGTTCAACCTTCGCCGTGATCCTTTCGAGCGAGCCCAACACAACTCTAACACTTATAATGATTGGTGGATGGATCGTACCGGGTTCATATTTCCGCCGGTTGCGGGCGAATTATCGAAGTTCATCCTGACTATGAAAGAATATCCACCAAGCCAGAAAGCAGGATCTTGGAATGTTGGCAAGATCATGGAGCAACTGCTGAAAGGACATGGTAGCTAGTAGAACAGCGGAAGACTTAATCTAAACACCTTCTTGGTTTATTCAAACTGGGTAGTCTTACTTTGGGACTACCCATTTAATCTATGATTTATAAAAGCGAAAATAGAATATCTTTAATATCTATGAATTAATGGAGCTAGCTCAGAAAATCTAGGTGTAGTTCGCTAGACGCATACGACATAAAGGTAATTTCTATGAGTAACAAAAACAATAAAACAGTATCTCTAGTATTAGGTAGTGGTGGTGCACGAGGTATGGCCCACATTGGTGTTATCCATGAGTTAGAAAAAAATGGCTATGAGATTGCTGCCATTTCCGGGTGTTCAATGGGTGCGTTGGTTGGCGGTGTTTATGCTGCGGGCAAACTCAATGAATTCGAAAAATGGATTCGATCGATAACCAAGGTTGATATGCTGACCATGCTCGATATTTCCTGGGGCAATGACGGCCTCGTTAAGGGTGATAAAATAATTAATACTCTCAAAGAAGTTGTTGGTGATTTATTAATTGAAGACTTGCCGATCCCCTACACAGCGGTAGCGACGGATATTACCAATGAGCGAGAAGTGTGGATTAATTCAGGAAGCTTATTTGATGCAATTAGAGCATCAATATCATTACCTCTTTTTTTCACTCCAGTACAATTAGATGGATGTTACCTGATTGATGGTGGTGTTTTAAATCCTGTGCCGATTGCTCCAACCTTTAGTGATGATACCAGTCTTACCATTGCTGTAAATTTGGGTGGTCCAGAAGAAAAAAATGTTATTTCTAAGAGTAGTCAAGCTAGTGAAAACAACCAATCACCGTTTCAGCAGCGTATTAGTGAATATATCAATAAATTGAGCTCAGTAAAATCTGGAGGGCTTGAAAGTAAACTAGGCGCTTATGATGTTGCCAATCAGGCTTTTGATGCCATGCAAAGCACCATTGCACGTATGAAATTAGCGGCTTACCCTGCAGATATTAATATTGATATTGCTAGAAATGCCTGTGGCACACTTGAGTTTCATCTGGCTGATGAGATGATTGCATTGGGTAGAGATAAAACAAAGGCGTCTTTGGAGCTATGATTGCTTTTGAACTATACTTCACACTCGGACATTAGAAATGGATAATTAACATATCATGTCAGAGGTTCAATTATGTCAAAGTTAGATGTAGCTCAGATTTGCTTTATTTCATCTTTATTAAGTGGGATGGAAAAAGCAGGTATACATTTAGCAAAAATTGAATCCTTATGTGGTCTAGATAAATTTGATACGAGTAATTTGGAAAACTACATTCCTCTTTCTGTAATGTATGCCTTTTTTGATCAGTTAGCCCGTAAAGAAGGTATTATTGATCCGCATGTTACTTTCTCAGGAGATATTCGTTTAACCTCACTCGACGGTTGGGGAGATATGGTTGCCCATGTACCGGATGTGCTATCTGCTATGACTATGGCGGTTAAACATCAAAATGTTGTTCTAACTAATGAAACTATGTCGCTTGATGTTCAAGGCAATAAAGCTATTTTTACACTACAGTTTACAGATGCAGTCGTCAAAGGTCAGGCACAAATGGATGTTGTCAATGTAATGGTCGTTTTAAATGGTCTACGACTGGCTTTGGGAGATAATTGGGACCCGCTAGAAATTCACTTTCAAAGTGAACGGGAACCTTGTCTTGACGGTTTATTGCAACCCGGTAGCACTACCAAAATACGATGCAAACAAAAGTCGAGTGCGATCGTATTTCCAACTAAATTTCTTGGAGCATCCATGTTAGGTTTTAGGAATGAGAAGAGTGATATTAGCACTATTGCAACTCCTTGTTCATTACAGTCTAAAGTTGAAGTGGTAATGGATAGTATTACTCAGACGCCTTCTATAGATACATTCTCTCAAGTTTTTGACATCAGTACTCGAACACTACAACGGCGGCTCGCCGAAGAAGGAAGTGATTTCACGAGCGTACTTGAACGCTGGCGCTTTAAAAAAGCAACTACCTTGCTTGAAGAACCAAGAGTGCTAATTAAAGAAATCAGTGAACGGTTACATTATAATGATGTTTCTAATTTTGAGAGGGCATTTAAACGTTGGACCAATACAACTCCAGGTGAGTACCGGAATTTATAATTGTCATGAAATGACAATTTTAAATTCATTAAATTTATAGTCTAATTCTTACTAATATTGTAGGAAGAAAATTTCAAGTAGCATATAAGATTCAGTACTCTATCGTAATAAAAACCTAAGGTGTAAATCAGTAAAACAACTTTATTAAAACCAATAAAGGTGATGTTTTTTTTGTTTATTTGGAAAAATGAATTAATTTATAAAAGGCCACTAAGAAATGTTAATGAAAACGAACATTAAAAATATTATAACAATCATAGGCTTATCCTTTTTTTCATCTGGCATTTTGGCTAGTGGTAAAACGGTAGATCTTATGACTGCAGTACAGGCTGAGTCTGAGCTGATGTTCAATAATGCAATTGCTCGAGCAAGTGGCGTAAACCAGTTTGATCATTCGCGCAAACCAGCCACTGTCGAAACGCAAAGCATTGTTCGTTCTCAATCGGACATGTTGTACTCCCATGGTGTTTTTGATGCGAGTAAGAGTATCGAGATTACAATGCCAAAGCGTACTACGGGATATCATTCCTTACATCTATTTGATGCTA
>JAUUZN010000131.1 GCA_030589945.1 Gammaproteobacteria bacterium
CCAAGAATTAGTGCCATAATAGCAATCGAAATGGCATATAACATGCTGGTTAATCCACCGCGATTGGCAAAAAGTTGATTAGCTTCCACACTGCCTAAGTCTAAATTTAGTCCACTTATAAGACTTAATAAAATAGTATGAGCAGAAAAATTATTTTGGAATATAAATGCCGCGACAATGCCCAGTAACGCACCGAATGACATGGCAATAACCGAAGGTGTTTTTTTAATGGCTAGAAAGATAGTTAAGATTGGTACGAGCAAAAGGTAAGGTGAAATATTAAAATTGTTTTGAATAACTAATTGGAGTTCTCTTACAGAGTTATTATCCACGTTGGTATCAATGTTTGATGTACCAAAATATAGAAACAGAATTGCGGCTATTATCCAAGCAGGGACGGTTGAATATAACATCGAATGAATGTGTGAAAACAATGGCGTTCCAGCACTTGCGGCAGCTAAATTAGTTGTGTCAGAAAAGGGAGACATTTTATCTCCAAATACTGCCCCGGATAATACTAGTCCAGCGGTTAAAGGTAAGGGTAATCCAAGACCCTGACCTATACCCATTAATGCAACACCTATTGTACCTAGACAGGCATAGGAGCTACCGGTAAAATATGATACTAACGAGCAACTAATTAACCCACCAATTAGAAAGGTCGTCGGAGTGAGTGTTTCAAGACCATAATAAACAATACTTGGAATAATGCCGGCTACAATCCATGAACCAATAACACAGCCAATGATCATTAGAACCGCAATAACGAAACCACATTTCTTGATACCAGCAACAATATAACTTTCGACCTGTTTTGCACTGTGCCCTAAAAATAAACAGGTGGTGCTTATTAAGGCAATAGAGAGTAACAAAGTGAGTCGAGTTGGTAACTGTAAATACAACATGGAAAAGCTTACAAATCCAACCAATCCTAACAGTAGAATTAAACTGAGTTTGGTCGTTATTTCTCTTACATGATGTTGCATAAATATCTTACTCCAAGATTGTCAAAGTATCGTTATGTTAACCTATATAATTATTATATTTCATTTACTTTAAATTCTGCGCAGGCATCGTCTATAACATGCCAAAGATAATCTTTAAAACTACTACGAACTACCAACTCCCAGCAAACATCAGATGTGCGATAGATAACGGCCTGATTTTTTGCTACCGAAGTGGTGATCACTTTCCCGATGGGGAAATTGACGTCCCCAAAATCATAATGTGCGATTTTTTTAAGCACATTTATCGCATCAGCGCCCTCGAGAGTGTAGATAGTCTGTCCACCAGATACATCGGTTAATGCATAATGGCAATCAATATCAAGCTCATCGAATGATTGGTGAATTTTTTTCTCTAAGTCATCTGTCTCTGATGCCGCTACTATGATTAACCACTCATCAGGAGAAATCCAGCAGATTGAAATTTCTTTCATAGCAACCATTTTAAGTGGGTCAGGTAGAGCTTGAGAAAGACAGGTCTTAGATGTTTCCATAATGGCTGTGTTTGTCACTGAACCTCTTAATATAAGATGTCCGTATGATGACTTTTCATTTAACCGAGCAGTGCTTATAACAGGAGTTATGTGAGATTCTTTATACATTTTGACGCTCTCCTTTCTCATCAAAGAAAAGGGGATTACATATCTCCGCCTCAATAACGCTACCATCGGCTTGAGGATAATAAACTCTTTCGCCTAAACGTTTATGCCCGCCGCGTATAAACCCCAATGCAATACTATGGTTTAGGCAAGCGCTATAATAACTGGAAGTAATATGACCTAGCATCGTCATTGGTATAGGCTCATTGGGGTTTGCAACAGCTTGCGAACCCTCAGGAATGACCACTTGCGGGTCGATGGTTTTCAAACCTACAAACTGCTTACGGTCGCTCTTAAGGCAATCATCTCGATTCATTCCTCTTTTACCTATAAAGCTATAAGGTTTTTTATTTGCAACGCACCAACCCATACCTAAGTCATAAGGATGAATGGAACCATCGGTATCTTGACCTGCAATAATAAATCCTTTCTCAGCTCGAAGTACATGCATCGTTTCAGTTCCATAAGGCGTGATATTGTATTTTTCACCAGCCGCAATGATTTTTTCCCAGAGTGTTAATCCATAGTTTGCCTGCACATGAATTTCATAGGACAATTCGCCGGTAAATGAGATTCGAAATATCCTAACGGGAATATTATCAATACTAGAATTTTTCCAATCCAAGAATTGAAATTCATCTTTATCTAATCCGATACCATTGGTTATGTCAGTTAAAAGTTTTCGACTATTCGGTCCAGATATGGTCATCGTCGCCCAGTGATCAGTTACACTATTAAAATAGACCTCCAGCTCAGGCCACTCAGTCTGATGATATAGCTCCAACCATTCAAGTACATGAGCCGCTCCACCTGTGGTGGTGAACATCAAAAAATGATTGTCAGCTAAACAGGCAGTGACACCATCGTCAAAAACCATGCCGTCTTCACCACACATTAAGCCATAACGGCACTTTCCAATAGCTAATTTTGCCCATGCATTGCTGTATATACGGCCGATAAATTCACGAGCATCCTTGCCTTGAATATCTATTTTACCTAGAGTTGATGCGTCTAAAATACCAATGCTTCCTCTTGTTGCTAAGCATTCACGATCTACAGCCTGTTGCAGAGTTTCATTTCCCCTTTGGTAAAACAAAGGGCGTTTCCACTGTCCAACATCTTCAAACACTGCATTATTTTCTTTATGCCATTTATGCATGGCTGTATAGCGTTTAGGATCAAATAACTCATTACAACCTCGACCTGCAATAGCACCGAAACTAACTGGGGTGTAGTTTGGACGAAAAATAGTGGTACCAGTAGAAGGGATCGTTTGCTTCATTGTATTAGCAGCAATTGCTAAACCATTAATATTGCCGAGTTTGCCCTGATCTGTACCAAATCCCATAGCCGTATAACGTTTAATATGTTCTATTGATTCAAATCCTTCTCGAGTTGATAGTTCAATTGCAGCAGCAGTCACATCTGTTTGGAAGTCTACAAATTGTTTAGGCGCACGATTCATTGGCTTCGTATGTGGGACTAAAAATAAAGGCATTACTTTATTTTCTTGTCGTTGAGCTACTTTATAATTAAAAGAAGATTGAACATCTGAGTAGCCTAAATGTTGAGTCGTTAACAGACCTTTACTGGCACCATCATTAAGACAGTCCTGTAAGCGATAAAGGCCATTGATAGAACCAGCGACAAGTTGTTTTTGAATGGTTTTTCCTGGCACAAAAGCAGATATATCTTCACGCCAATCAGGTCGACTTCCAGTATGACAAGATAAGTGTATCGTCGGACTCCAGCCGCCATCATTAGCAACCGTATCACAACTCAACCTTGTGATGTTACCTACAACATTTTCACCTGAAGCATCTAGGCTTGCTAGGATGACTCCTTTTACTCTATTGCTACCAATCACCTCTATGATTGCTGTACCTGTAATTAATGTAATTCCTCTTTTTTTAGCAGCGTCTATATACTCACCCATCGGTTCACAGCGTGTATCAACAATTGCAATTACTTCGCGACCAGCATCATGCCAAGCCAATGCAGCATTGTAGCCATTATCACTGGTTGCAATTAACACTAGCTTATTACCCGGTATAACTGAATAACGATTAATATAGGTAACCACTGCTGAGGCTAACATACAGCCGGGGACATCATTATTTGCAAATACTAACGGTCTTGGAATTGCACCCGTTGCTAGAATGACCCATTTGGCTCGAACATGATGCATTCTTTGACGGATCTTATATTCGCCAGAAAGGAGGGCGTCATCATCTGTTTTATATTGATGTATAGTAAGAAAATTATGATCATGATAGCCATTAACAGTCGCACGGGGTAATGAAATAACATTGTCATACTGTTCTAAAGTTTTAATTGTTTGGGCAACCCAGTCTTGACAATCACTATCATTGATTATGTCTTTACTTGAAAGTAACGAACCTCCAAACTCTGCCTGCTCATCGGAAATAATAATCGATGCACCAGTACTTGCTGCAGATAATGCCGCGGCCAAACCCGCAGGTCCTGCTCCTACAATTAAGATATCAGTATGATGATGAAGATGATCATATTTATGAGGATCGTTTTCCAGCGGCGAACGTCCTAATCCTGCAGCCTTGCGTATATATTTTTCATAGCTGCGCCACATGAATTTAGGAAACATAAATGTTTTATAATAAAAACCAGGTGTCATCATACGGCCAGCAAATTTACCGACATAACTCATCAAATCAAAATTGAGCGATGGCCATCCTTTAGTCGATGTTGCGACTAAACCTTCGAATAGCACCTGCTGAGCAGCATTGATATTAGGAGTTTGAGTCGCTTCAGTATCACCCATTTGAATAATCGCATTGGGCTCTTCACAGCCTGCTGCTACAATTCCTCGAGGTCGGCTATATTTAAAGCTTCTTCCTACAATGTCGACAGAATTTGCGAGTAAAGCTGAAGCAAGAGTATCTCCTTCAAATCCTTGATAACTCTTTCCATTAAAACTGAAGTTTAATATCCTAAGTCTGTCAATTCGACCACCTTGTTTGAGACGATTCACCTGTATCATAATTAATTACTTCCTAACTGTTTACAGTGGTCTGTTGACTCAACTTATAAGTCTCAGTGATTTCGTAGGTTTGAGTATCTCGAGATATATTGAAAAATTTTCGGCATCCAACGTTATGAACCCATAATTCTTGATGCACTCCTCGAGGGTTACTCCTAAAATATAAATACTCGCCCCATTCTTTATCGGTACAATTATCAGGGTCATTAGGTCGAGCAATATTTGCTTCTCCTATGGGATGAAATTCCTGCTCTTCACGATGTTCTTTACAATAGGGGCAATAAATTCTAAACATTTGAATCTTCCTTTAGTGAGCTACGCCTGCAGCACCATGCTCATCAATCAGTGAACCATCATAAAAACGTGATAGCGAAAATGGCTTAGCGATATCATGAATTTCATTATTCGCTAATGTTGATGCAAAGATGTGGCCTGATGCCGGTGTAGCTTTAAAACCACCAGTACCCCAACCACAATTAAAAAACAGGTTCTTTAACGGCGTCGTTGAAATAATTGGGCAGGCATCAGGCGTTGTATCAACAATTCCTCCCCATTGACGATTCATTCGGATACGACTGAAGGTTGGAAATAGTTCTAAGATTGCTTGCACCGTGTGTTCAATTGATTGATAAGAGCCACGCTGACCATAACCATTATACGAGTCAATACCTGCACCAATGACCAGATCACCCTTGTCTGATTGTGAAATATAACCATGGACATGATTAGACATGACAACGGTGTCTAAGATTGGCTTAATAGGTTCTGATACAAGCGCTTGCAACGGATGAGATTCAATGGGGAGTTTAAATCCAGCCATCTTTGCAAGCACTCCTGAATTGCCCGCAACCACACAACCAATTTTATCACTACTAATAACCCCGTGTTGCTTAGTGTTTACACCAAAGGCAACACCATTTTCATATAAGATGTCGGTTACTTCAGTTTGCTGAATAATGTCAACACCTAATGCGTCAGCAGCTCTAGCATAACCCCAGGCAACCGCATCGTGTCGAGCAACACCTGCTCGTGGCTGCCATGAAGCTCCAATAATGGGATATCTACGATTAGCTGAGATATCTATCATTGGCACAATCTCCTTTACCTGTTGAGCATCTAATACCTCACCATCAATACCGTTGAGTCTATTAGCACTAACTCGACGTTTAATGTCACGCATACATTGCAATGTGTGCCCTAAGTTCAACACTCCACGCTGTGAGAACATAACATTATAATTGAGCTCTTGTGATAAACCCTCCCAAAGTTTCATTGAATGTTCATACAGTTTTGCCGACTCATCCCATAAGTAATTTGAACGGATGATGGTGGTATTCCTTGCCGTATTGCCACCACCAAGATAGCCTTTCTCAAGTACCGCAACATTGCAGATACCATGTTCTTTAGCTAAATAGTATGCGGTTGCTAAACCATGCCCACCGCCACCAATGATGATTACATCGTATTTCTTTTTAGGTGTGGGATTACGCCAGACTCGTTGCCAATGCTCATGATGCTTTAGAGCATGCCTTGCTAAACCAAAGCCCGAATATTTTTCCATTTGTAATTCCTTGTTAGACAATAAATCAATCAAAGAGATTCTCAATTTGAAATTATTATTTTTCTATTGGAAGGCAATGTACTTCTATTAAGGTTATTTATCAAATTCGGTTTTGTATCTTAAATCGCTGTTCGAACATAAGCGAAGTAGTGAAGGGTAGCAATCATTACGAAGAAGATATGTATTTCAGGTTACAGTCTGATTGTAATAGAACGGATCCAATGTGATAGGTGCTCAAGATCACATGTATTAGTATCAAACAATTTCATTAGAAATGAATAAGCAGACTTTGCATCCACCTTCATTTTGTATCCATTAAGTCGTAAAAATATATCGGTTGCAAAGAAGGCAACACGCTTATTTCCATCGATGAAGGGATGATTGTTCATTAATGACTCAAAGAGTGCAGCACTCATCTCAATCAAATCATTATAATATCCTGTTCTTGGACGGTATAGTGCGCTTTCCAGTAAACCTATGTCACGAATACCACTTGCACCTCCAAATTGTTCAATCAGTGCAACATGAATTTCCATCACTTCTTCAAGACTTAAAAATAGGACAGTGCTACTTGGCAAGTAAATGTCCCAATTCTTCATTTTCTTTCATAGAATCTGAAAGATGATCGAGTACGGTAGGTCTAATTCGTCTTCTGTGAAGATAATCAGAAATGGCTTCTGTAAGAAGACCAGAAACATTTTGGTGTGACTCTTTTGCCAAAGAACGCAAGTCTTCCCATACCTGTTCTTCGACTTTGGAGCTTATTTTAATAGTACTCATTTGAGTAGCATACTTGCCAAGTCATGACATGTCAAACTTTGGTTCTCTGTTCCTAGATATACCAAAATACTGAGCGACATTGTCTCGTGATCAATAATTGAGCCTCATTTGCATAAATGTTATTTGTCCTGTAACTTTTTATTAAAAGAGTGCGAGGCAAGAATAAATTATGAAATTAAAGAAAATTGTACATACAGCCTTCCTATTATATGGTGTTTTAATATTGGTAGGAGTTGTGTTATTAATTCAATTTTCAGGATTTGTGAAATCATTTGACCCTTCTGGTGGAGGCGGGCTAGCTCTATTAATATTAGCGGGACTTTTCGGTCTTGGCGTAATAGCATTAGTAGGTTCTGTAGTTATGGGTGTTGTCGGTTGGCTGTTCTCGGTAGTCTTTGCTGATGCTATGGAGAAGCTTAGCCCTCCTGTTCAAAAGAGAATATTCATGGGGATGATATTATTCACAATTATTAGCGCTGTTAGTTACGCAGTGATGCAATATTATTTTATTCCAGAAAGTGGAATATCAATTGACAAAGCACAGCATAAAGAGATCGATCTAAAAGTGGCTGAGGAAAAAGTGTACGCGCAGATTTGCCAAGTACAAAGAGGGTGGATGCTAGGAAAATGGAAACTTCGTTCCTCTTCTTCAAATGATTTTATTGAATATAAAGAGAATAATGTAGTGCACTATTCTGAAGCGGATGGCTGGCAAAATGAGGGACACTGGCAGTTGAAATGTCGCGATATGATGTTGTTACAAACAAGAACAAGTGACGCGGGCATCAATCAAACTCAAGCATTTAAACTCACGAGAGTCGGATCTACATACCTTTCTATCTTGGAACATA
>JAUUZN010000044.1 GCA_030589945.1 Gammaproteobacteria bacterium
GTCCTAATTAATCATTTCCATGACTTATGACTAATGTTAAGCTCAATGGAACAACTAATATAATGAAGGATAGATAATGGCAGTTTATAAATGCGAAAAATGTGGAATGAGCATTGGTACTATGACTTGTGGCGAGTGTGATAAGCCATTGGTTCATAGCTCTATTACTACGGATGATGGAACTGAAATTCATGTATCTGAATGTCCAGATGGGCACGGGAAAGTAAAGTCTCCCATGTGTTGTGGTCAAGACATGACTGCCGCTTAAATTCCAAGATAAATTATTCTAGATACAAAGAGCTGTAGTCGAGCTCTCTTCTAAGACTAACCCTACCAATAAACAACAGTATTGTTCTTTGGCAGTACAGAAGACACTCCATCGAAAAATGGTGACTTTAATTATCTTATTTAAGTTATAATTTTGAGTAATCACAAAACTATAACAGCCAATACCGTAATTCAAAATTTGGAACGACTTAGTTATTACGGCGCAGTATGGGAGAACTCTAGATGAGTGGGACAATTAAACATTTAAACATCGTTGCGGATCAGTCAGAAATTAATTCTGATAATAGTCAGCAAGATATCAAGCCGTTATTACAATCGGCATATAGTGCTGAAGAAGGATCCTTCGAGTCCTTATTTCAATTAATCTATCGTGACCTAAAAAATATTGCCCGCCACCGCCTGTCTTCCGAAAGGAATGGTCACACCCTCCAGGCTACTGCATTGGTTCATGAAGCCTTTTTGCGATTATCACAAGGTGATACTGAGAACCTCAAAGATCGTACTCATCTGCTAGCATTGACGTCACGCATTATGAGAAATGTGTTGGTTGATTATGCTCGTAAACGTAATGCAAAAAAGAATCACAGCCCAGAAACTGAATCTTCCTTAGAACCCATTGTAAACATCGATCCGGAACATCAGGTTAATGTTCTGGATTTGGATAAGGCCTTAACAAGAATGGAAGAAGATCTTTCTCGATTGGTAAGAGTGGTAGAGTGCAAGTTTTTTGCCTGTATGACGAACTCTGAAATTGCTGAGTCTTTCGAAGTATCAGAGCGGACAATTGAGCGAGATTGGGATCGGGCTCGCGCACATCTGATGTTAGCCATGCGTGACGACGAGGCTGAAAGCTAATGACAGATATAAAGTCAGACTCATCATCTGGCTCGCAATCAGGCTCACAATCAGGAAATGACACCCTCACAGTTGACGAACTTTTTGAACAAACTCTCGAATTGCCTGAGTCTGAACGTAGTGCATTTGTATTAAAAAATTGTTCCGATGAGATACAACGCACACAGGTATTCTCTTTATTGAATGTTCATAAAGAAGCTGGCACCTTTCTGACAGAAAATGCTGAACAATCTAGAGACACATTGTATAAAAATATCCAAGAAGAGTGGGATGACTCGCCTCAAAACAGAGTGGGTGAGCAGATCGAAAAATATACCATTGTTGAAGAAATCGGTCGGGGTGGTCGATCAACCGTCTACAAAGGACATCGTGAAGAAGAGGATTGGCAGCAAGATGCTGCAATCAAAATCCTCCGTCGTGGAATCGATACCGATGATGTTCTTCGAAGATTCCATTCAGAAAGACAAATATTAACCCATTTAACTCATCCTGGAATCGCCAATATACTCGATGCAGGCATTACTAATGATGGCCTGCCATGGTTTGCGATGGAACTGGTAGATGGTGTAAATATTGAAGAACATTGCAGTTCAAATAATTTAACTTTAGTCGAACGATTAAAGATATTTTTGCAAGTTACAGAGATAGTCAGTTTCGCGCATCGACACCTTATTGTACATCGAGATATTAAGCCTTCAAATATTCTCGTTAATTCAGAAGGTCACGTGAAACTACTCGACTTTGGTATTTCAAAAGTCCTTGACGTTCCCGATGATGAAATGTTGCAAGTCTACACCCGTACTGATGTTAATCCTGCAACACCCGATTATGCAGCTCCAGAGCAGTTAAAAGGCCAAACGATTACCACTGCAACAGATGTCTATCAATTGGGTTTACTACTCTCGAAACTGCTCACAGGTCAGTTGCCTATCGCTACGGGACCTGAAAGTACAGTTGACGATCGTGGACAACCAAAGAAAGTCAGTGAATTGGTGTCAGGCACCAATACACTTTCCAATACATTCTCCAATACAATAAAGTCTTCGAAGTTAGTGGGTGATATCGACACAATAATATTAAAAACCCTGCGACAAGAACCAGAACATCGTTACCCATCGGTAGGAGCTCTAGCCGATGACATTCAACGGTACATTAAAAACAGACCTATTGAAGCGAGACCACCATCACTTAGCTATAGGATGAAAAAATTCTTTCGTCGTCAACCCTGGGCTTTACCGGCTGGAATTTTAACCACGCTTGCTATTACAGGCTATATTATAACCGTGACAATTTATGCCGATCGATTACAGGTTGAACGAGATTTAAAGATAGCTGAGGCAGAGCGAGCTGAAAGTATTAAAGCTTTTTTAGTTGATTTTTTAAGAGCTCCCGACCCTTACGAAGGCGAAGGTTTTGATGTCACAATGAAGCAAGCACTGGATAATGCTGCGAGTAAAGCTCAAAGCGAGTTTGCTCAAAGACCCGTTTTGCAGGCTGATATTTATGGAACATTGGCAACGGTATACCGAAACTTAGATCTTCATAAAGAAGCTGTTGCCTTATGGGATAAGCAGTTACCCTTTCTTGAGAACTCCACAGTTGAACCGGAGGTTGTTCTTGAAGTGAGACGGGAACGTGCGAATTCAATTTTTAGATCCGTTGGTCGTGACCAGGCAGTTGCAGAACTTTTGGAAGTGAAAGGTTTATTAGAGGCAGACAGTGATAAAAATACTGCTCAATTAGCGACCGCACATATTTATCTTGGACAAATTGAGCAAGAAAGTGGCGATTTAAACAAGGCTGCAGAATATCTAGAACAGGCCGTATCTTATGCCCGTTCCGTAACACCTCAGAATGATGAATTACTGGCCAGTACATTATTACCTGCTGGAAGAGTACAGAGTGATAAAGGTCAGTTCAGCAAGGCTTTTGAGTTTCTAGAAGAAGCGGAATCTCTCCTCAAAAGAGTTCATGGTGATGATGCTATACAGGTTATTCAAACGAGCATGGCGAAGGCCGATACCATGGCAAGAATGCGCCGCAATCCAGAAGATGCGCTCGCAATTTATGAAAATGCTGCATCTAGATTAGAGAAAATATTAGGCCCGATGCATCAGGAACGAATTACCGCCTTGTCCAATAGTGCTTATGTATACAACTGGCTTAGAAAACACGATAAGGCGGAGAGCATATATCGTAGAGTTTTAGCCTTAAGAATTGAAAAATTTGAAGGTCGAGATGAAATGTCAGTTGTATTGACGAAAGTGAGTCTTGGTACAACCTTGTCACATCTTAAAAGAAATCAAGAAGCTGCAGATTTATTAGTAGACGCTCGAGCAATGATGGTTAAGTTGGTTAAACCGGGTCATTATCAATTAGGCTATTCAGATATGACATTGGCACATATTTATGAAGTCTTAGAAAATTATCCTGAGATGGAACGGGTTGCTAAACGTGCTTTAGACCTATTTGACCCAGTGATGGATAGAGGCAGAAATGTTCGTGAGGCCGCTCAGTGTCGATATGCGGGTGCAATGGTGATGCAAGGTCGTAAGAAAGTAGGGCATGAGCTACTAAACGATGCATTAGGGGCTCTTAAAAAAGTTGATGGACCGAAGAATATCATCGCTGAATGTGAGAATTATCTGACTCTTTGAGATGAGTTGGAAGCATACAATTAAATCATCCAGTCTATTTTTAATTAATTTCATATTTTATGTCGGTTTTTAATGCTTAATCACGCTTTAATAAGTAAGAGCTGTAAAGATGTTAACGTAATGGCGAATCGCTATGGTTATTTAAGGCTCTAAGATTTGGACACCGGTAAATATTTAAAAAACCGGGGTATTTTCATGGAAGAAGTTGCAAGGATGTAACAAAACTATGGATGAACATCCGTCAGGTGGCACCTTGATGGATGTTTTATCCTTTTAATTAGAGCAGAACACTCCAGGATTCGACATCCAAAAGAATTATAATTAACTTTAATACAACTTTTGTAAATTAATATTGTCAAAACCCTTAAAGAATGTGTGGTTTATTTATTAATGTTTTATGAACGATATAAACACAAAGCCCATCGTAACCTATTAATATATAACAGTTTAAAATATATTAGAAAATGCTAATGTAGCTATTTTTATCTGTAACAAATTGCTTTATAATGACTCTTTACTTTGATAAGAAAGAACTAAGTAAAAATGATTAAATCACTATATTTTCCTTATGGATCTTATTGAAAATTGGAAGAACACTCTGATATGTGCTGGTGGGGACTACGGTATCAGTCGGTGAGGTTTATTTCAGGGATGAAGTTGCAGGGAAGCAACATAAGTAAAGAAATCGCCCATCTTTCGTTGACACCTCAGATGGGCGATATTTTTTTATCAAATAATTACCTTAAAATCATTATCAGCAAAAACCACAGGCTCTTGACCTACTAATTCAGAAACTCCAATCTTAGATAATAACTCTATGCCCTCAATTCGTTGTTCCAATTTAAGAGGTAGATATGGCAGTCTGAATACTAATGGCACCGCCTGTGTCATCATCAACGCTGTATTAATGGGAATAGGGTTGGGTTCACAAAATAGCCAAGAAATTAATGCTTGTATTGAGCTATTGAGTTCTGGTTCATCTTCGTTCATAAGTCGACGCATAATTCCTGGAATGATGTTCGATGTTACTGAAATCACACCATGTGAACCAAACTTATGTCTAGCATCAAAGCATTCGTCATCATTTCCTGACCAGCAGGCAATACCCTTTTTTTCATACTGAGCAATGCGTTCATTGCCAGCACATTCTTTAACACCAATAAAATGACGATGATCGGCAATTTGTTTAATAATTTCAGGGGTAACATCCTGTCCCGTACGACCGGGTACATTATAAATGTAGGCGGGACCACATTCTAAAACTGCATTGAAGTGAGCAATCACGCCATCTTCTGAGGTTTTGCCGTAGTATGGATTAATTTGAAGTGCGGCGTGCATACCCGATGCAAAGCCATAATCGCTCGCCTTAACGGCCTCACGAGTGTTGTTTGAACCCGAATTTCCAATGATCAGCAGTTTATCACCAAATTTATTAGCACTATGTGCGATGAGCATAAGATGCTCTTCCCAATCGAGTAATTGCCCCTCACCGGTTGTACCACCCACAATAATCCCGTCAACGCCTGCCTTAAGTTGATATTCTACTAATGAGTCATAACAGGGGATATCAATGCTACCATCTGAACAGTAGGGTGTTTTTATTGCGGTTATTAGACTCGCGTCTTTAAATTCTTTGATCATGATATTCCAATATTGAATCGTTAAAAGTTAAAATGAGTGATTAATTAATTGTTTTAGAGAGAATATTATCAATGATGTTAGCACGAACAGGTGCTCTCGATAGAATTAATCCAAGTGTCTAGCAGCCTTCATGATATCAACACAAAATACTTAAATAACAAATAGATACTAGAGATTGTTAATGTAAATTATAAAAATAAATTTTATGACTTACTGATTATTAATGTACTCAGAAGCCGGCATGGCATGATATATCACATTAGCATAGGGTAAATTGACAGGTTCAGGATCAACAACTTCTATAGGGATGGAGCGTTGTATCGCGGTTTCAAATGCCATTTGAGTGATATTGACACTAAATGAGGTGCCTATAAATATGATTTTGTCAGCCTTCCACATTCTATCTTGAGCTTCACTAATGCGATAAAGTTCAGTGTAGTATTCATCGAATAGCAATACATAGGGTTTCAAAGAAATATTCAGCTCTGGAGATTTCGTATCGCTATTAATGTTAAATAATTCCAGCAAAGATTCAGCTAGACGATTCTCAACGACATCATCCCAAGGTGTATCGATAACTTCGACTTCTTCGCCTTGATTGTGAAAAAGTGTCATTTGGTCCAATCGACCGTGAACAGCAATGTAATTCTCATTACCTGCCTTGCCATCAAGTCCATCTATATTCTGAGTGATTAAGTTTTTATCTTTTAACCAATGATGCACAACGTTAGGACCATGGTTACGATAGGCTGCAAATCGTTTGTAGTACCAACTGAGGAATTGCACCGGATCCTGACTGTACATGGCTCGTGTAGCCATTTCCTGCGGGGTATAGTTGCGACTTCCAATGGTCCAATAACCATCTTCACCTCGAAAAGTAGGAATACCACTCTCAGCACTGACTCCTGCGCCAGTGATATAGAGGGTGTCCACCTATGCTTCCAATACTTCTGTAGTGATCATTGTGGCAAGATTGTCGATGGTTTTAAGTCCTTCGGCTACAGATGCTGTGTTCGGACTTCCAGCATAGGCATTGTCCATACCCATTTCTAGAAAATCTGAAACGCCGTTATTTATTTGCTCTGAGAGACTTACCGGGACAGCCTCTAAATTGGCTAACAATTCGTCTTTAACAAAATCAGGCGCACCGGCAAGAATGATTGATGTTTCATATTGTCCCGCATGACATTCACCTTTTTTGTATTCATCGGTGAGTGTTCTAGCCCATCGTCTTGTTAGGGGTGAGGCGATACTCGCATTTCCACTAGCCTGCTCATTAAGAATTGCTACTGCGGCCCGTATGGCTTGATCCTGTCCGGGTTCAAGATGATTGTTAATAACACAACAATGACTGAAACCATTGGCTATAAATCCTTTCATTACTGATGCAACGAATGAAGTTAGTGCTTCAGACTCAACTGTTATGGCGCCCTTAAATTGCGCGGCACAGTTGGTTACACCATAAGGTATTGCCGGTGCGATTAAGGCTTTAATACCTTCGCTTGCGAGCTTTTCAATAGCTGCCTCTGCTGCACAAATAGAGATTAAAGTATCTGTCTGTAGGGACAGGTGGGGACCATGAGGTTCAACTGAACCAACAGGCAGCAGGATCACTACTTTGTCTTCAGATTCTAGTAACTTTGCTAGATCAAAGGTTGTGTAATGAGCCAAGTAGACTTCAGAATGTTTTTGTTCTGCGAGATTCATTCAATGTTTCCTGAAATTGAGCTCCAAAGAACATATTCTACATGAGTTTGCTGATTTGAAATACTGTCATAATTTTTAATAATAACTGTTACTAACAATCGTTGTTACTGGCAATCAAACTCTTTCGATCAACCTTGCCGCGATCGTTTTTGGGTAACTCATCAACAAACTCGACTTGCCGTGGATATTTATAATGACTGAGATGATCTTTTACGTGCTGCTGTATTTCTGAAGTTAGTTGTTCAGCTTTAAGGACGTCACCATTAAGTGCATCCCCTTTGAAAGCATCCCGCAGCACAATAACGGCTTTCGATTTGGTCAAGCCATCAATACTGACTGGTATTAGACAGCAGGCAGCAATAGCAGGGTGTTTCAGTAGGCATTCTTCTATTTCAAGCGGCGCTAACCATAAGCCACTGACTTTAAAAACATCGTCTGCTCGTCCTGAAAAATAGAGATATCCCTGTTCATCGAGCCTAAAGAGGTCGCCAGTTCGACACCAATGGCCATGGAATGTCTCCCAACTTTTATCACGTTGCTGGAAATAACCATGGGCAACACTGTCGCCCTTAACCCACATGACACCTGTTTCACCTGGAGCGAGCTCTTTTGCACCGGGACCTTGAGCATCCTTATCGAGGATTTTTATCTCATAACCATCGACCACCTTGCCAAGTGAACCTGGTTTAATATCACCCGGACGGTTGGTGCAATAGATATGGAACATTTCAGCCGAGCCAATGCCATCATAGATATCCTGCCCAAATCGTTCGCTAAACCGTGTCATCAGTGTTTCCGGTAGCGCCTCACCAGCTGATAAATGAAATCGTACGGAACTGAGATCCAGATTGCCTTCAAATTCGAGGATTTTACCAATCATGGTAGGAACATTAGTTACGATGGTCGCTGAATAATGCTCAACAAATTGAGTTAATGTTTCTGGGCTTGGGTATTCTGAAAATAAGCCTGCTGTGGCACCTACTGAAAATGGAAAGAGTAGGTTGGTTCCCGTGGCGTAGCCAAAATAAAGGCGTGGTATGCTGACGGTGATGTCATCCCGCTGATAACCTACAGTTGCCTTTGCATAGGCTTCGGTATTGAAGGCAAAATCGCGGTGTGAATGAACTGCGGCCTTAGGTTTACCCGTTGATCCAGATGTAAACAACCAAAATGCAACATCATCTCGACTGGTGTTGGAGATAATTCTTGAGGACGCTGGTTGATTAACGATGTCCGCTAAACGCGCGACTTCAGTGCAACTAGATTTTAAAGAGTCAGACAGCTCACATTTTCCTTCAGGATCATCAAAACTTGCCACTTCGGGTACCAGAAGTAACCCTTTGAGTGAATCACTTGCCTGTAGTTCATCGCGAATTAACTCAGCTACCCTTGGAATGGTTATCACTGCTGCAGCTCTACTGTATTCAATGAGGTAGGAAAGATCGTCCTTGGTGCAATCTGGGTTACCCATGGCAACGACTGCGCCATGTGAGAGTGTTGCAAATATCGACCATGCAAAGGCCGGGGAATCGGGTAGTATGATGAGAACACGTTGCTCTTTATTGATTCCAAAGCTTTTCATCCAATGTTGCAAAGCAGTGGTTCTATTTGCAACTTCAGAGTATGTCCAACTTCGATCACCAAATAGAATCGCCTTTTTGTCGCCTAGACCTTCCTCAAGCCGATCATAAAGAAAATAATCAGCAAGATTAAATTTTTCTGGGAAGCTTAGGGTCGTCAGGCTCATACAATGTCCTTTAGGGTGAGTAGGGCGTCTTTCAATTGCGTATCCGTTACATATGGTGCTGGTCCGAGACGTAAGTATCCATCACGTTGATCCGTTAATATTCCTCGTTCCATCAGTTTTTTCTGAATTAATTCGGCTTCAGTGGTCTTTAGCGCTAAAAATCCGGCAATGGATGATAGTTCTACATCGGCTCTTGATATTTTACTGGGATCAAAATTTAGCGCATCGAACTGATCGCGTAATAAACCAATCTGATATTGGCTAATCTTTCGAAGTACCGAAGGTGTTAACTGTTGTTCATTGAAAAAATCGATCACAGAGCAGGCACGATAATGGCTTGTTGGGTCATAAGTACTGCCTTGGAATCTCGAACCTCCGGATGCGTATTGAACTTCATCTGGATTACTGGTTTTATCCAATGCACCAAACTCAGCATACCAACCCGTGATGACGGGTCTTAAAGTACAATCATGCGGTATACGTAAAAAGCAATTGCCTTCACCAAACTGACAATATTTATAGCCACCACCGACGATGAATGCTTGTTCCAGATTATTTTCTGCAATGGAAAACTCTGTAACGTTCAACGCATGGTAGGCATCAATCAATAGAGGGATGTTAAGTTCTTCAGCCTTGTCAGCAAGGTGTTTAATATGAGGTACAATGTTTGAACTTTTAAACATCACCGCTGAGAGCATAATGGTGACTGTTTTGTCGCTAATTGCAGCCGCAATGCGCTCGGTTAACGTTTCAACGGGTGAGGCTGCAATGCGCACTATATCAATGCCTTCTTCTTGCAATCTACTGAGTTGTCGTCGCATGGAATGAAACTCACCATCGGTGGTGATGATCCTGTCGCCACGATTTAAATTTAATGAAGATAAGAACCTAATGAGCAATTCATGGGTGTTTGATGCTAGGGCGTAGTTTGATGCCTTTCCCTGTACTGAGGCCTGAACTGAACAAGAGTCACCTAGCAAGTTTGCATAAAAGAGTTTGAGCTGCTCGGCCTTTTCAAAAGCCGAGTTCCACTTATCATCAACATGCTTTGCTGCGTCTAACCAAGCCTGTTTCTGACCATCCAATGCAACATCGGGCCATGCTTGATGCGAGTGACCCGTTAGTAGTATCCGATTAGATACATCAAATTGTTGATAATGTTTAGCAAGATCTTCGGCTTTCAACATTTATAATTTCGCTCGGACGCGCCATAAGTCTGGAAAAATTGGATTATCTAATGATGCCATCAAATACATGGCACCTGTAGAACCGCCTGTTCCGGGCTTCATACCAATGGTTCTCTGTACCATTTTAATGTGTCGATAACGCCATTCTAATAGTCCTTCATCAAGATCGATGAGTGTTTCGCAGAGTCCAGTAAGTTCATGATCCGAGTGATAGATTTCTTCAATGACATCTATAATTGCACCATCGGATTGAATTTCAGATGTTGAAATCTCTTTAAGATACTCTTCGGGTACGGCATAACCTCGCTGTGCGACAAACTGAATAAAGGCATCCCATAAAGAAGGCTCGTTGAGACGCTTATTGAGTTGCTGATAAATGTCACTGCTTTCTTCATAGCGGTCTAAAACATTGGCACGTTTAAAACCCAATGAAAATTCTATTTCTCTAAACTGATAACTTTGCAATCCACTGGCTGCATCAAGGCGATCTCTGAACGCACTGAACTCGACGGGAGTCATGGTTTCAATCACATCAACCTGACCGACCATGACTTTTATAATGCTTCTGATGCGTTTCAGAACATGCTGCACTTTTCCAATATTACCAACGACCATTTGCTCTTTTGCAAAATCAACCTCATGCAATATTTGTTTGAACCAGAGCTCAAACACCTGGTGAATGATAATGAATAACATTTCATCATGTTCCATACCATCGGGGTTTGCTAGAGAGCGGGGCTCTTGAGCGTCGAGTATTTTATCGAGTCTAAGATAACTACTGTAATTTAAAGCATGAGATTGTGTCATATTGCCTGCACTTTTTAATTATATTATTGAATCGTTAATGGATGCTTTTAATGTTGTTTTAAAGCCTAAAAGTGTTCGGGATTATGCAAACAAAAAAATTCTATTGTCAACTTTCTTGTCTTAAGGCTTCTCGTTGAGTGTTTCTAATTGAGTATTAGCGTTAATAACTTCATTTTTATGATGCAGATCAACTTATTTGGTGACATTGTGAATTAAAATTGTTTTCTTTGGTTCTTGCTATAGATTGTGTATGATCCACGCTGTTATGAAGACTGACACAACACCCATTTTAACCGTAGAATCACTTGGAATTAGACGTTCTGAGCGATGGTTGTTTCGTGATCTCAGTTTTGAGCTATCTGCGGGTGAAATATTACAAATTGTTGGACTCAATGGTTCAGGTAAAACCAGTCTATTGAGAACACTCTGTGGGCTGCTTGGAAAGATTGAGGGCGATATCCACTGGCATGAACAGGATGAGGTTATTAATCTGCCACTGTTTATGGGGCATTTACCTGCGGTTAAGGGTGAGTTGTCGGTATTAGAGAATTTAAAATATCATCCGCTCAATGGTGAGTTTAGTTCTGAGCAAGAAATACAGAGCGCAATTAATGAAGTTAATCTTGGCTTTTATACCTATACCGCGGCAAGACATCTGTCAGCGGGTCAGGTGAGACGTGTTGGTCTCGCTCGATTGTTATTGTCAAAAACCAATTGTTGGATCCTCGATGAGCCCTTTACTTCCTTAGATGTTGATGGCTGCAAATGGCTAGAATTTAAAATGACTGAATTTGTTGAGCAGGGTGGTTCAGTCATCATCACTAGTCATCAAAAAATTCACCTCCAACAAGAACCGACAATTTTAGAACTCATACAGGCCCAAGGCGCCTTATGTTAATTAAACTAATCCAAAGGGAATTACTCCGCCATTGGCGTTGTCGCCAAGATTTAATTAATCCTCCAATATTTTTCGTGCTGACGGTTTCATTATTCCCATTGGCGGTGACTCCCGATGGTCAGACCTTAGGTCAAATCGGTGCAGGTATCATTTGGGTGTCAGCCCTGCTGGCTGCCATGTTATCCCTTGAAAGTATGTATCGAGATGATTATAACGATGGCACATTAGAGCTTTTATTAGTGCAATCGGGCTCACCCTATTCGGTAGTGCTTTCAAAAATAATTTGTCATTGGCTGACTTCTGGCATTCCTTTGGTTATCATTTCACCCTTACTAGCTGTTATGATGCAGATAGAAGGTAGCGCAATTCCAAGTTTATTGATCACATTATTAATAGGCACAGCAGTTTTAAGTCTGATTGGTTCGGTCGGAATGGGTTTAACAGTCGGATTACGCCAAGGTGGCGTCTTACTGAGTCTATTAGTCTTACCGCTCTATATTCCAATACTCATATTTGGTACCAGTGCAGTTTCATCGGCAGCGATGGGATTAGAATATTCTGGGCAATTGGCCTATATGGGCGCTTATTTCATCGCCTGTTTAACTCTGGTGCCATTGGCATCGGTTGCAGCAATTAAAATTTCAATCCATTAGATAACTAGTTACTAAAAGGAAAATATATGAATTGGCAATGGTTTCATCGTTTGTCATCACCGAAATGGTTTTATCATATCGGCGGACGATGGCTGCCTTTAATTTGGGCAATTAGCTTTTTGCTTTTAGGTCTTGGTCTTTATCAGGGTCTTTATAGTTCTGTTATTGATTATCAGCAGGGTAGTTCGGTACGCATCATGTACATCCACGTACCCGCTGCATTTGCATCAATGATGTTCTATGTAATTATGGCTGTCGCTGCAGCAGTGGGCTACATTTGGCGCATCAAACTTGCACATATGGCGGCTGTTGCAATTGCACCAGTGGGTGCGGCGATGACCTTGATTGCTTTGGTCACCGGTTCACTTTGGGGAAAACCCATGTGGGGAACCTGGTGGATTTGGGACGCTCGACTCACTTCTGAACTGATTTTGTTATTCCTTTATCTTGGCTTTATGTCATTGCACAGCGCATTTGAAGACAGGGATGTGGGTGATAGAGCTGCCGGTATATTAGCAATGGTCGGAGTCGTTAATGTACCGATCATTCACTTTTCAGTGGAATGGTGGAATACCTTGCATCAGGGAGCAACGATATCAAAATTTGAGAAGCCTTCGATGGATCCAACCATGCTGGCTGCTCTACTATTAATGATATTTGGCGTCATAGCACTTTGTAAGGCAATTATCATTTATCGACTGCAAAATGAGATTTTGAGCCGCGAACAGAATAAAGGCTGGGTTCGAGAATTATTTTCAGATCAACAGGGAGAGCCCTCATGAGTTTCGCTGAATTTATCAATATGGGTGGCTATGGTTTTTATATCTGGAGTAGTTACATACTGACGGTCATCGTTTTTGCTGTCCTTTATGGAACTGCGAAAGCTAGGCGTGGTCAATTAATACGAAACATTAGAGTTCAATCAACAAATAGAAATAGGAATACCAGCAATAATGATGAAACCACATCGTAAGAGAAGACTTACATTCGTACTATTAATAACTCTTGGCATGGGTGCCTCCATTGGTCTCGGTCTTTACGCAATGAAGACCAATATCAATCTATTTTATTCGCCCAAAGACATCAAAGAGCAAATGGCTCCAACCAATGTGCTTATCCGCTTAGGTGGGCTCGTAGTCGAAGGCAGTGTCCATCGTGATGCAGACAGTCTCAAAGTTTCATTTGACCTAACGGACAATGCTGAAGATATAACAGTGATTTATGACGGAATATTACCTGACCTCTTTCGTGAAGGGCAGGGAATTGTAACCATGGGTAAACTACAGGCAGATGGAACATTCGTCGCATCTGAAGTACTGGCCAAACATGATGAAAATTATATGTCACCTGAAGTTGCTGCAGCAATCAAAGAAGCTGAAGCAGCAGCGAAAGGTCGCACAGACTCATGATACCTGAAATTGGAAATCTAGCACTTAGCTTTGCTCTTGGATTAGCCTTAATTCAATTTGTTGTTCCCTTGGTAGGAATTTCAACAAACCGATGGCGATTGGTTCTTGTGGCAAAACCTGCTGCTATTGGACAATTTGTATTCGTAGTGATTGCCTTTGCTGCATTGGCCTGGTCATTTTACATCAGTGATTTTTCAGTTAAATATGTGGCTTCAAACTCAAATCGTTCACTGCCAACGGCCTATCGCATTGGAGCGACTTGGGGCGGTCATGAAGGCTCCTTGCTTCTTTGGGCATTGATCCTAAGCGTTTGGACTTTTGCAGTGACCCTGTTTAGTGGTTCATTGCCTGCTTTAACAAGAGCCAGAGTACTGGCTGTTCTTGGTGGCGTTGCAGTAGGATTTATCAGTTTTATCATCTTCACATCTAATCCTTTTGACAGACTGTTACCCATTTATCCCATTGATGGCAGTGATCTAAATCCATTGCTGCAAGATCCCGGCATGGTGTTTCATCCACCTTTGCTATACATGGGCTATGTTGGATTTTCAGTAGCCTTCGCCTTTGCACTGGCCGCACTTCTAGAAGGTCGTATTGATGCTCTTTGGGCTCGATGGGTGCGACCTTGGACCATAGCAGCCTGGGTATTCTTATCATTAGGAATTACAGCTGGAAGTTGGTGGGCCTATTACGAACTCGGTTGGGGTGGTTGGTGGTTTTGGGATCCCGTTGAGAATGCCTCATTCATGCCCTGGTTGATTGGTACTGCTCTAATACATTCACTGGCAGCCACTGAAAAACGCGGTGTATTCAAGGCTTGGACGACGTTATTAGCCATTGCAGCATTTAGTTTTAGTCTGTTAGGAACATTCTTAGTACGTTCAGGCGTGTTAACTTCAGTGCATGCCTTTGCCACTGATCCGGTTCGTGGTACTTACATCCTTGTCTTTTTAGGGATCGTTGTTGGTTCATCCCTTGCGCTATTTGCAAGTAGAGCATCAACTGTTTCAGTGACCAGTTGGTTTGGATTACTCTCAAGGGAAGTATTGTTTCTAATTAACAACTTAATCCTTGTGGTGGTGACCATGATGATTTTACTCGGAACTTTACAACCCATATTGGCTGAAATGTTTGAACTGGGTAAAATATCCGTTGGACCTCCGTATTTCAACTTGATCTTCACCATCCTAATGACTCCATTGATTTTCCTTATGGGCTTAGGACCTATGGTTAACTGGCGGCAGTTCTCTCTTGCTGAGGTAGTCAGTCGCAGCAAAGTTTCATTGGCGATTGCCATCAGTATTGGTCTAGTTCAGGTCACCTTTGAATGGGCACATAAGCCAACTGATCTCGCACAAATATTTCTCGGCATATTCTTATCGGCTTGGGTGGTTTCACAAACCGTTGCAGATTGGTGGCGACATTCATCACGAAAAAGTGGCTTTAAACCATCAATGATTTCGGCGAGTCACTATGGAATGTACATTGCTCATATTGGACTCGCTATTGTGGTCGTTGGTGTTGTTTTATCATCCCATCTATCCTTTGAGAAAGTAGTACGATTGGGCCCTGGTGATGAACAGATGCTGAATGGCTACCGTTTCAGATTTGTTGGCATTGAGAATTTCACTGCCTCAAATTACGACGGTATTCGGGGTAATTTCGAAGTCTATGATGGCGAATCATCAGAGATGGTTGCTACCTTAACACCGGAAAAGAGGAAGTATCACGCCTCTGGTCAATGGATGACTGAAGCCGGTATAAACGCAAAATTACATCGCGATCTTTATATTGCCTTGGGTGAAAAGTTACCTAACAGCGAAGATTGGGCCGTGCGTATTTATGTTAAAGCCTATGTCACTGCACTCTGGTTAGGAGGTGTGTTAATGGGCCTTGGTGGTTTGATTGCCTTGTCGGACAAACGATACAGAAAGAAAAAGTCAAAAAAGGAAAACTTGATTGATGAATCATCTGAGGAGTCTGTAGCGTGACAAATCAAGACGATTTACCTCAAGAAAAGGCTTCAGCGGAACAGATTTATGAGAGCGCTCAAAAGTCCAATAAATTAGTATTTATGTTGCCGTTGCTATTTTTTATTGCAATGGTGATTTTATTATTTTCTGGTCTGGGCAAAGATCCTACTAAGCTTGATTCGCAACTCATCGGTAAGAGCATTCCTACATTTCAAAAATCGCGACTTTTAGATGCCAATGCATTGGTAACTGATGCGGATATTAAGGGACCAGCACTCATTAATGTGTTTGGTAGCTGGTGTCCATCCTGTTATCACGAGCATCCGCATTTGATGAAGTTAGCTGCCTCCAATGAAAATATCAAAATATACGGACTTAATTACAAAGATACGCGTTCAAAAGGATTGAAATTTATAAATGATTTGGGTAACCCTTATGAAATCATAATCTTTGATGAAAATGGTCGTTTAGGAATCGATTTAGGGGTCTATGGGGCACCTGAAACCTATGTGATTAATGAAAGAAACAAGATTATCTATCGGCATGTGGGAATTGTTTCAGATAAGGTTTGGAAGAAAAAAATCAAACCATTATTAAAACTATCTAGTGGTTCTGATCTCTCTTCAGATACAGACGGAGCGGATAAATGATGCAATCAATGAATCTAAAAAGATTACTGCTCATGTGTCTACTGCTACTAAGCACACAGGGCATGATCGTACAAAGCATCAATGCAGAAATATTACTTTACCCATTCAACGACCCAGCAAAAGAGGCTCGCTTTAATGTTCTCATTCAGGAATTAAGATGTCCGAAGTGTCAGAACAATAACCTAGCCGATTCAAATGCTGGACTAGCGGTGGATCTTAAAAATATTATTTATGAAAAGATCAATGCGGGTGAAAGTGATGAACAAATTGTAACTTTCCTGAGAGATCGTTATGGTGATTTCATTAGTTATCGACCACCGTTAAAACCATCGACTTGGGTTATTTGGTTTGGTCCATTCATTTTACTATTGTTAGGTGGTTACTTTATTATCAGGTTTATTAACAATAGAGAAGCTTCAACAAATAAAGAAAATCATGCTGTTTTATCAAATCACAGTGCTGATCTACTCAACCAATGGAAACAAGATTCAAAGAACAGGGATGATGCATAATGAGTTTAGTTTTTATATTATTTGTGATTGCAATTATTGCTCTGTTATTGCCTTCACAGCTTACAGCGCAAAAAGATTCATTAAGAGATGTTGATTCTTCTTTGACCGATAGACTTGAACAGTTAAAGAAAGACTATCAATTTCGCATTAAAGAATTAGCACGGCGTAAGAAAAGTGGCGATTTGGCAGAGGATGAATGGCAAACACTTTCCAGTGAATTAGAATTAGAGACGGCCAATTCCATTGATGCAACAAAGCTTGCACAAGCCAATACGCATGAAGGTAAGTCCTGGTTAAGCTCAGCACTCATGGTCTCAGTTGTCAGTGTTGTTGCCGTTATAAGTTACCTTTACTTTGGTTCCTTTGAACAGGCAAAAAAGCAATTCGATCTATCCGTTAGAATTAATAGTGAAGCAAATCTAATAGAAACGTTAAATCAAAACTTAATTGAAAATAAGAATCAAGAATCGATCAATATGTTGTACTTAGCGATGCGTACAAAGGTCGATATGATGCCTGATGATGTGGATGCTTGGCGCTCATTATCAATTTTTAATTCGAGTTACAATCGAATACCTGAAGCACTGAATGCCATTAAGTTTGCCGTAAAACTTGCGCCTAATGATTTAGATTTAAAAATTGAGAGAGCCCATATACTGGCTTTATCTGAAGATAGAAGTGATTTGTTTGCATCCTTTAGAATTATCAACGAAGTTCTCAAGGTCAATGACAAGCATGAAGGTGCTTTATTATTAATGGCTAATTTGTCCTTTAATTTTGGGCTGTATAGCAAGGCCATTAATAGTTGGAATGTCTTAATTGAGTCACTCACGCCCGAAAATGAAATGTATGGTTTATTAAAGGAGCGGGTTGCTGAAGCTGAACAATTAATCCTTAAGAAACAACAAGATAAACAAGAGAGCAGAATGAAACCCGGTTCTACTGTTAAGCCATCGTCATCTACCGAGCAAGCAGCAACGACTAACAGTGCAGCGAAAATTCAACTGAGTATTATCATTCCCGATGAGATAGCATTGTCCTTAACGGGTAATGAGAGTTTGTTTATATTTGCAAAGGCAGTCGGAGCGGGTAATTTTCCAGTCGCTGTGATTCGGACAACACTTAGAGACATGAAAAAATCATATATTCTGACGGATAAGAACGCCATGCGTCCTGAAATGAAGTTGTCGAGTTTTGACAAGGTCATTGTTACTGCAAGAATATCCGTGTCTGGAAATGCGATACCACAAAACGGCGATTATCAGGGCTCTTCAGATGTAGTGACTAAACCATATATCAATAAGTCATTGACTGTGACTATTGATGAATTGGTAAAGAAGTAAATATACTTCAAAAGGTTTGAATAATGTACAACCTGATTAAAATTGACACTGACCCTAATTATGATACTTCAAGTGAGAGCCAGTTCGAATCGTCATTTACTCAAAATGAATACGCAGGAACTAAACGTTACAACAATTATTCCTCATACATAAAATCTAAATTTACACAGCGTGTTCAGAAAATATCACTGGACACAGGATTTACCTGTCCTAATCGTGATGGTTCAAAGGGCGTTGGTGGTTGCACCTATTGCAACAATAATTCTTTTAATCCAGATTATTGTGAGCCAAAAAAATCAATCTCTGTGCAGTTAGAAGAGGGCATAGATTTTTTTTCCAAGAAGTACAGCACTCAAAAATATCTTGCATATTTTCAGGCCTACACCAATACCTATTCTGATTTTGAACTGTTGAAAAAAATGTATCATGAAGCAGTCAGTCATCCAGATGTAGTTGGTATGGTGATTGGTACGCGCCCCGACTGTATTAATGAAGATATTGTTGAGCTTCTTTCAAAGCTTTCTGATGACTATTACATTTCTCTAGAGTTTGGTGTTGAAAGTACCATTGATAAGACGCTTAACTTAATTAATCGATGTCATTCTTATCAGGAAACTATTGATGCTTATGAGCTCGCAAGAGATAAGGGGTTACATCTTGGTGCACATATGATTATTGGGCTTCCGGGTGAAAGCAGGGAAGACATACTTGGTCATGCTGAGGTGTTATCGAAGCTTCCTATCAACACTCTTAAACTACACCAGTTGCAGATCATCAAAAATACCATGATGGCTTATCAGCTCAAAAATACGCCTGAGATGTTCAACCTGTTTGAGCTTGATGATTATATTGAGCTGATGACTGAGTTCATTGCGCGTCTTCGACCCGACATTATCATTGAGCGGTTTGTTTCTGAGTCGCCTAAGGAATTACTCATTGCTCCAATTTGGGGTGGCAAGAAAAACTTTGAGATTGTCGATAAGATAGACAAACTGCTCATTGAAAAAAACCTCTGGCAAGGGAAGTACTATCAGCGTTAAGCTTAACAATAAATCTATTTGAGTTAAATCTTTTGCGCCGCAAATAACCCTTCAATCACCATTGAGTAATCAATCTTCTCACCCTGCCATTTTGATACAGCCGTCTCAGAATTAATTTTAGGGAATTGGACTTCAATTAGTTTACAATTGTTTTCTGATGCTGATGGAGTCTTTGGAAACTGGGGATATAGAGCGCGTTGAATAACCCTACTAGCTTCATTTCTAAAGAGAAGGTTATGCCTAGTATCTTCAAATGATACTTCAATTGAAAACACTCCCTGATGCAACTGTCTATGGTGATGTCGACACAGCATAACGAGGTTATTGAGTTTAGTCTCACCACCATCCGCCCAATGCTGTATATGATGTGCATCCAAGTATCGCGTTGCACAGCAGCTAGGATGACGACAGGTCGTATCTCTAATGCTCAATGCTCTTTGGATTGCCGGTGGTATGGTTCTAGAGCGTCGACCAATGTTGAGAACATTGTCTTTATCATCTGTTAGCACAGTGACTAAACTTGCATCACAGGAAAGTCTCCGAGCTGTTTCTGGTGATATCCAGTGATCATTATCTAGGTGACAGGTTTGAGGTTTATGGGGCTTCAGCCCACTCAATGGTGAGTGACAACAGTCTTTATTTGCCTGATGTTCCATTAACGTATGAATATCGACATGTAACATCACCTGTGTGCGTTCATTACCTGCTAAACTCATAATCCCTTCGTCATTTGTTGCAGCTGCAAGGTAATGCTCAGCCATCATTACAAGAGCGTCAGCTCGTTTTTGACCAAAGGTTAACTTTAACGGAGTTTCAAATTCAGTTTCCGCGGAAACTGAATTTTCTGTAATGGCTGAATGATTTAGATTTTCTTCATTGGAATTATTCGTCATCGATAAAGGTGCTTTGTTTGTATCTGTATCAGAGTCACTACTGAGTGTATTGTTATCTTCTGTTTCATTCTCTTCTGTTTGAGAATTCTGCTCGTTTGTATCTGTACTCTCTTGCAGTATGGCTTCAATCGCTTTCACAATTAAAGCACCTGATTCAGCAGGAAGTTTTGCATGGATAACCCACATTCCATCATCATCCTGATAACTGAGCATGGTTCGTTCTGTGAACTCATCGAATTGATCAGAACTTTTGTGTGAATAAGTATCACTCTTTTTAACTTGCTGATATTTGCGAACTGTTTTTTCCATATGGCTTGCAGTTCCATGTTTAGCAAGCATCAGTAAAAACTCTTCTGTTTCATTGGTAGCGACTCTAGTCATCGCTCTAACTTTTGAATAACTGATTTCACCTAAAGAAAAGGCATTGTTGATGAGAGGGAGTTGTTCTAAGCAATGAGCGACTCTAATCTTTTCTCTCGCTGCAGAAAGCGCAATACCGCAGGTCCAATTAAGCCAGTGAGCACAATTTTTAACACCACCTCCGGCCCAAGCATCTCGGTTATCGAATTCTGCAATGAGCTTGAGGAATTGGTAATTAGCCGCATTAATTTGTCCTGCCAGAAGAGTGATTTCAGCACTCAATTCATCATTCGATTTACTGAAACTTGGTAGTAATGAAGGTGCATCATTAGGCGTGATTCTGGCTGCGAAAGTTGTCATTGTTAGTCCTTAAAAGCTTGGGTATATAGCTATAGAGAAGAGACTAATTATAACATTTTTAGGCTTGTTTTTGTAGTGTAACCAATTGATAAATAAGAAATAATGCGAGACTTGTGCATTAGGAAAACGAATGGTTTATGAAAAACAATGAACAGCTAAAACTCAGGCTGCAGTGAGTATCTCATGATATTTTTAGAGGGTTAAATTCCAGCGTGACTCAATAGACCTGTTATCTACTGTTAAACCTTGCAATACGGGAGGAGACCATATATGTCAATACCGTTTTGAAATATTGGAATTGTACAAACGCACACTTAAGTGTACAATTAAATATACATTAAAAGACTAGGGAACCGTCATGGAGAAGATCCTCACAAATCGATTCGCTTCACTTACAGAGTTGCGAGAGCCAAATAAAGTCATCGAACAGGCAGGTGAAGAGCCAATTGCAATCATGAATAGGAATTCAGTAATTGGTTACTTTGTACCTAAGGCCGCAGTTGATATTGATGGACATACTACAGCGACTGTTACCGATGTAAAATCAATCCTTGCCCAGCGTAAAGCAGTAATGGCTCCAGTTAATGAATATCTTAAGGACAAGTAATTGATTGCGTTAGATGTTGAGACGGTAATTACTATTCATGATGAGGTAATTAATTCTTATGAACTCCAAGGACTCACGCCTGACAAGTCATTAGAATCATGCTTAATGCGGGTAGATAATAGATTAAATTATGGGATGGTAGATGATGTATTCACATTGGCTGCAAATTACGCTAGCTGTATAGCAACAGGTCATTGCTTCAATGATGCGAATAAAAGAACAGCAGTCAATGCTATGGATGTTTGTTTGGTGCTTAACGGTATTGAATTAGATTTTGATGAAGAAAGTCTAGGTAAAATCATAATACTAATCGCCAATGGCCATCGAGATGAAACCTATTTAGCTCGATGGCTCAGAGAGTTGTACAAGCTTTCTATGTAACTATTAACAGGGTACTGACAAGTTAACTGCACCTGATGCATAATCAAGAAATGAATATATACAAACGTTACCGGTTTCCACCTGAAATCATACCCAAAACATTCATTGCATTCATGGGGCAAGCTTTCTTGGGAAAATGTGACTGCTAATTGAAGACTCGCAATATATGAATATTTGAAATTTCAGAAGTTAACATGTCAATACCCTCAATAGAC
>JAUUZN010000213.1 GCA_030589945.1 Gammaproteobacteria bacterium
TAACACCAATGTTGATCACCGCCTGCAAAGTCAGAGTTATACCAAGACCCCAAGCCATATAGCCTGCAAAGTGTAGACCGGAGTCAACTGCGCGGCGACCGATGTTCATGATTCGGGTCAGTAAAAATCCGAACAGAACTAACACCACAATAACGCCCACCAAGCCTAACTCTTCGGCTAACACAGCGAACACAAAGTCGGTGTGGGCTTCGGGCAAATAAGCCAGTTTTTGAATGCTATTTCCAAGGCCTAAGCCCCAGAGTTCGCCACGACCGAATGCAATGAGTGATTGGGTTAACTGGTAGCCTGTTCCGAAAGGATCTTGCCATGGATCAAGAAATGACTGTAGTCGTTGCCAGCGATAGGTCTGGGTTACAGCAATCAACCCCAATAATCCTGCCACTGTAAAACTCAATACAACAAACTGCCATAGACGTGCACCGGCAAGAAACATCATCGCTAGTGATGTAATGATAATGACTACTGAAGCACCGAAATCAGGCTCAAGTAATAGTGTCACTGTCACTAAACTTAATACCAATAAGGGTCTTAAGAAACCAATGATCTGAGTGCGCAATTCTTCTTTACGGCGCACCAGATAACCAGCGAGATAGCTGACTACAAAAATTTTCACCGGCTCAGATACCTGTACGGTAAACAGTCCAAGATCTAACCAACGTTTACTACCGTTGACTTCACGCCCCACGAGCAATACCAAGACCAATAACAACACGCCGGCAACTAACAGATAAGGACCTGCTTTCTCCCAATATTCAGTCGGAATATTCAAAGTTACCATAGCGGCGCATAAGCCAATTAACAGATAGATTCCGTGACGACTTGCAAAATGAAATCGATTGTATTGATACTGTTCGGTATCAGCGTAGGGAATAGAGGCCGAACTCACCATCACTAGGCCAATAGCAAGCAATGCGAAGGTAATCAAAAGTAGATTCTTGTCAAACCAGACTGGGATGACCACCTGGGTTGTAGGACTGTGAATGGCTTGAGTACTCATGCAGCAGCCTCCACTTCCTGCTTGAAGATCTCACCACGCTGCTCAAAGTTTTTGTACATGTCAAAGCTCGCACAGGCTGGTGATAAGAGCACAACATCGCCTGATTGGGCCATTGAATAAGCTTCACTCACCGCTTCTTTCATGTCCTTGACGATGACCGACAGCAATCCACCGCCCGCCTGCTCTAAAATTTTCTGTGCATCATTTCCTAACAATACCAGCGCCTTTAAATATTGAGAAAATGCGGTTTGTAATGGTGCAAAATCTGCTCCCTTACCATCACCACCGGCAATAAGGATCAACTGGCCTTTTGTTGTTTGAGATAATCCCGTAATCGCTGCAAGGGTTGCCCCAACATTGGTTGCTTTTGAATCGTTATAAAAACGGATTCCTTGCATCTCTCGAACAAACTCACAGCGATGCTTTAAGCCCGGCCATTGTTTGAGCGCTTCTATCATCGCCACTGTGGTTTCAACACCAGAGGCTTCGCATAATGCAAATGCAACCATGGCGTTGCTGACATTATGGAGTCCCGCAATTTTCAAATCAGCCTGATTAACCAACGGCTGATTTTTATTAGTGATCCAGATTTCACCATCAATATCTTTACAATGATAAGAGAGCGATTCATCTGCATTTTGCTCCAAAGATAGAGAAAGATTTAATACTTTAGCCTGTGAATCTAATTCAGGAAATTCATCCCGATTAATAATCACTGCCTGACAATTTTTAAGGAGTGAAAGCTTAACCTCTGAATATTGCTCAAAGCTTTCATATCGATCCATGTGATCTTCGGTAATATTAAGTACCGTGCCAGCAATAGGTTTTAGTGTTTCAGTGGTTTCTAACTGAAAACTTGAAAGTTCAAGGACATAAAAATCGGGTCGCTGTTGTTTAAGCAAATCCAGTACCGGAATACCGATATTACCGCCCATTAAAACAGATTTGCCCGCAGCTTTTAACATTTCAAATGTCAATTCTGTGACGGTGCTTTTTCCGTTAGAACCGGTAATAGCAATCACCGATGCACTTGCAGAAGAGCTCTTATCATTCTTATCTAATTCACGGGCGAACAATTCAATATCGCCAATAATACTAATGTTTCTAGCCCTTAGGCGTTCAAAAAAGACGCCCTCGAGAGCAACACCTGGACTTACAATGACTTGAGTGACATTTTCAAGGTATAAATTCATCGCATCTAAATGCTGACTGGGATCCCCACAAAATGTCTGCAAGCAATGTTTCATCTCAGTAATTTGATCAGCAAAAGGTGCTTTAGTACGTGTGTCCATGGCACGAAATGGCAACCTACGCTCATCTAAATATTCAGCACAGCTCAACCCAGTCTTCCCAAGACCGATGATCAGATACAATGACTTAGATGCCTTACTTGATGAAATATTGGATACCATTTTCATTAAATATTTATACCTATCTCAACTTCAATGTTGCAAGACCAATGAGCACCAACATCACGCTAATGATCCAAAACCTAACAATGACTCTTGGTTCAGGCCATCCCTTTAACTCATAGTGATGATGTAAAGGCGCCATGGCGAAGACACGTTTTCCCGTTAACTTAAACGAGGCGACCTGAATAATGACCGATGCGGTTTCCATCACAAAAACACCGCCCATAATAAAAAGTACAAATTCCTGTCGTACCATCACGGCGATTGTTCCCAGTGCTGCACCGAGTCCTAATGCTCCCACATCGCCCATAAAAACCTGGGCAGGGTAGGTGTTAAACCAAAGGAACCCAAGACCCGCGCCACAGATTGCACCGCAGAATATGGCAACCTCTTCAACGCCGGCGATATAAGGAATTGATAAATATTCTGCAAACTTCACGTGACCAGTGAGATAAGCAAAGATGCCGAGTGCCCCAGCAATCAGTACAGTTGGTAAAATCGCTAAACCATCTAAACCATCCGTTAAATTCACTGCATTACTGGTTCCGACAATGACCAAATAACTGAAAAAGATATAAAATAAACCCATTGGAATGGCGACACTTTTAAAAAATGGCACAATAAGTGTGGTTTCAACCGGAGATGCGGTGTAAAACATAATAATGGTCGCTGTAAAACCCACCACCGATTGCCAAAAGTATTTCCATCTTGCAGGTAGGCCCGTTGGGTCCTTATGAATCAGTTTTTTGTAATCATCCACCCAACCAACAAGACCAAAACCAAGGGTCGTTAATAACAGTATCCACAGATAACGGTTTTCAATTCTGATCCAAAGTAATGCTGAAATAGTAATGGCTAATAAAATTAATCCGCCACCCATTGTTGGAGTTCCCGCTTTAACGAGATGAGTTTCTGGACCATCCGTCCGCACCGTTTGACCTATTTGTCTATCGGTTAATTTACGGATCATAAAGGGACCAACCATTAACGAGATAGCAAGTGCGGTCAATGCACCCATAATCGTTCGTAGGGTCACATAATTGAAAACAGTGAATGCAGAATAATACTGGCCTAAATAGTCCGTTAACATTAAGAGCATGTTGGGGTTCCTGTCGTTTGTGGTTGTTCAACAAGTTGGACCAACAATTCTTCCATTGCTGCGGAGCGAGAACCTTTTATAAGTAAACTCCAGTCTTGATAAGCTGATTGTTGTAATTTTTGTTCTACAGCTGTTGCTAATGTTTCTTTTGAATCAAAGTGCTGGGCACCCTCACCAAA
>JAUUZN010000130.1 GCA_030589945.1 Gammaproteobacteria bacterium
ACGGCATTCGCTCGCTTATTCGACAAAGTGAGGTTGTAAGAATCGGAGCCAGTGCTGTCTGTATGACCAACAATGTTCAATTGAGTATCTGGATATTGATTTAACACCAAAATAATGGAATCAAGCACCTGGGCAAATGAGGCCTTTAATAAGGACTTATCAGTATCAAAAGTAATGTTGTTTGGCATGATTAAATTAATGTTATCGCCATCACGTTGAACTTGAATACCGGTATTAACCAACTGGTCTCGTAATTCTTTTTCTTGGGTATCCATATAAGCACCTACGGAAGCTCCAATGGCTCCACATCCAGCGGCAGCATTACGGGCTCGGACACCTGATTTTCTAGAGCCAATTAAACCACAAACGAAAGCAGCTCCTAGTCCATAGGTTGTTGCTTTACTGGTTTTACTTTCACCAGTATAAGGATCAAGAACCTGACAGCCAGAGAGGGCTAAAGAGCAAACGAGGAGTAAAAGCTTTGTTTTATATTTCATGATATTTTCCAAGTGTTTAGATTATGATAAAATTTTAAATCAAATTTATCTGTTTACACAGATAGTACTGATTAAGACTAAAGAATAAGTTACTATTGTAGATTAGAAAAGCAGAATAAAAAATAGTTCGAATTATTTATATCCTATTTTTATGTATTTAATATGCTGTATCAATTTTAATAGCAATGGATAGCAGATAAAGCGAATTAGTTCTCAGAAAATGAGTCCAATTAAACTTCTGAACCATAAAAACCTTGAACTGATATTACTAAATGACGAATGTCCTATGAATAAGAACGAAACCATTATATTTACCTTTTTTGCAGCGCTCTATTCTGTTGTGACTTTAGCAGAAGAAAATCTTTTTAATTCGAATATCTTGGGTTTTGAGCTCAATCATTGGATTACTAAACTCATTCCAATGGTGATATTAATAGCGATAAGCTTCAAGCGAGTTGAAACTAAAACCCATAAGTTATTTTTAACCGGCCTGATATTTTCAATAACGGGTGATTTTTTCCTCGGTTATGACGGTGTTAATTGGTTCCTCTATGGACTTGGTTCATTTTTTATTGCTCATTTATATTATTTATCGAGTCTTTATCCATTAATGATGAGACGACCATTAGCCGTAGTGGCTTATACGGTTTATGGGGCAGTCATGCTCAGTATTATTATGCCTGGACTTGGAAGTTTATTAATTCCTGTATTAATCTATATGTCAGTACTGTTATTGATGGGGATTTTCACTCTGACTTCTAAGATATCCAATCACTGGTTGATTTTAGGGGGTCTTTCTTTTGTAATTTCTGATTCACTTCTTGGTGTTAATAAGTTTTATACTGCATTTCCCTATTCACACTTTTTGATTATGCTTAGCTATTATTTTGCACAGTTTGCTCTTGTGAAAGGCATTTTTAAAGCCCAACAATCTGAACCTTCTTAACTGAAACTTACGACGAGATTTTATGAATTACGTATTTTTAGCGATCCCTTTTTTCTGGTTACTCATTGCGGTGGAGGTGACTTACGATACTTATCGTAAAACAGGTTATTACCGAATCAATGATTTCATCAGCAGCATTAACGCAGGAATAATCAGTAGAGTTGACGATATTTTTCGCAAGCTTCTACCGCTGGCCATTTATGCTTTTATTGAAGCGAATTTTGCTATTTTTGATTTTGCTGAGTCCACAGCACTGTGGATCTTCGCATTTGTTTTTTATGATTTTTGTTACTACTGGCGTCATCGGTTTGGGCATTTATATAACTTTTTTTGGGCAGCCCATGTGGTCCATCATTCAAGTGAAGAGTACAACCTCAGTACCGCATTGCGTCAAAGTAGTAGCAGTCTAATGACATGGATTTTTTATGTGCCGATGGCACTTATGGGCATCGACCCCATTATGCTCGTTACGGTAGGCGGGCTTAATCTAATCTATCAATTTTGGGTTCATACACGGTTTATTCCAAAACTTGGTTTCCTCGAATGGTTTTTTATAACACCCTCAAACCATCGCGTTCACCACGCCATTAATGATCAGTATATTGATAGAAACTATGGTGGCGTTTTTATTTTATGGGACAGGATGTTTAATTCTTTTCAAGAAGAGCTAGACGATGAACCCTGTATTTATGGTATCAGAAAGCCGCTCCACAATTGGAATCCTCTATGGATGAACGTACATTTTTATGTACAGTTGATGCGAGATGCTTGGTACACAAAGCGCTGGCAGGATAAGTTTTTGATTTGGATTAAACCCACTGGATGGCGACCAGAGGATGTTAAAGAGCGTTTTCCTCTGTCCGATTTTGATAAAGATAAATTTATAAAATATGACAATGTTATTCCCGTATTTAATAAATTTTATGCACTGTTTCAACAGATAACATTATTGGTGATCACCTATATATTTTTGACCAATATGGGTTCAATCAATATCAGTCAACAAATTCAATTTGGAATGTTTGTGTTACTCAGTAGCTATTCTTTAGGCGCACTTACAGAAGGTTATCGATGGGCGGCAAGCCTAGAATACTTTCGATATCTAGCACTACTATTTTTCGCATATCATTATTCTATGCCCGAGTCGCTCTTTCAACCTTTGTTCATTCTCAGTGTCCTGAGTATTGTTGCAGTGTTCTTTGGATTGAAAGTTGTCTCTATGGGTAATCGAGCACAATTAAATGAATGAAAAATCTTTAGCTCCACAGGTTGTACTTCTTCATGGAATGATGCGGTCATCTTTGAGTATGGGCAAACTATCCAAACATTTAAGCTCACTGGGCTATCGGGTTTTTAATCCTGGATACAACAGCATGTTGAACAATTATCAGCAAATATTGGATGGCTTAGATAAAAAAGTAACGAATTGGATTGATCCCCTCGTACCGGTTTATTTTGTAGGTCACTCCTTTGGTGGGTTATTGATACGAGGGTTACTATCGCGTCATCCAGAATGGACTAAAGGTCGGTGTGTGATGCTCGGAACTCCAAACAAGGGTTCAAAGGTAGCGTCCTTCATGCTGTCTCATTGGTGGTATAAATATTTTGTTCCCAAGGTAACAGCCGATTTAAAGCCTGACAGTGAAATGATAAAGACCTTACCTGAGCCCGATATTGAAACGGGAATTATTGCCGGAAATGTTAAATACAGCATTATTATTCCTGCTAGCTGGTACTATAAAAAAGCCACAGATGACGCTCCTGGAGATGGTATCGTCGAACTATCTACCACCCGATGTGACACCATGGCCGATTTTATCATCATGCCATTGCATCATTCCTTCATGATGTGGGACAAAGATTTGTTAGAGCAGGTTGTACATTTTCTTGAGCAGGGTAGTTTTACCGATGAATATAAACCGGTAGAAGATCTTAGCCGAGTCTAACCGCGATGATTTTTACAACAATGAAATAACATCTATACAGCCTGCATCTCAGGTAGTATTCTTTCAAATCTATATTTTTAGAACAATTTTAGTTAATTGATCAGATAAGCTCGTGCTAGCGCAGCGCACGGCGAGGTAATCAATCATGCCAGAACTTAGATCCAATACCACCACCAAAGGTGATAAGCAGGCGGGTGCACGTGCCCTATGGCGCGCCACAGGTGTTCGCTCATCGGACTTTGGTAAGCCCATCATTGCTGTTTGTAATTCCTTTTCACAGTTTGTACCGGGACACGTTAACCTCAGAGAAGCTAGCGACATAGTAAAAAAAGAAATCGAAGCTGCTGGTGCTATTGCCCGTGAATTTAACACCATTGCCATTGATGATGGCATCGCCATGGGTCATTCGGGAATGCTCTATAGTTTGCCATCGAGAGAACTGATTGCCGACTCTGTTGAATATGTGGTCAACGCCCATTGTGCTGATGCGATGGTTTGTATTTCTAATTGCGACAAGATCACCCCGGGTATGTTGATGGCGGCGCTTAGGATAAACATCCCCGTTATCTTTGTTTCTGGTGGGCCAATGGAAGCCGGTAAAGTCGAAAAAAATGGTCAGGTAATTAAACTCGATCTGGTTGATGCCATGGTCGCAGGTGTTGATCCTAATGTGAGCGCTGAAGATAAGCTTGCCATTGAAGAATCCGCCTGTCCTACTTGTGGTTCCTGCTCTGGAATGTTCACCGCCAATTCAATGAATTGTTTAGTCGAAGCATTGGGTTTAGCGCTTCCGGGTAACGGTAGTATGCTGGCAACCCATGAAGACAGAAAAAAGTTATTTGTTGGAGCGGGTCGTCGCATTGTCGAACTCTGTGAGCGATATTATCAACAGGACGATGAAACTGTATTACCCCGCAATATTTCAGATAAGACGGCCTTTGAAAACGCCATGAAGCTAGACATCGCCATGGGTGGTTCAACCAATACTGTTTTACACATTCTCGCTGCAGCACATGAGGCCGAAGTCGATTTTACCATGGCAGACATCGATCGGCTTTCTCGTGAAATTCCACATCTCTGTAAAGTTGCACCCTCGATTAATATCTACCATATGGAAGATGTGCACAGGGCCGGTGGCGTTATGGGGATCTTAGGCGAATTGCATCGAGCGGATCTGTTGGATGCCACTGGAAATCATGTGGCTGGAGACAATCTTCTGGATGTTCTAGAGCGATGGGACATCAAGAGAACCAATGACCCAGAGGTGATGGACTTCTTTAGAGCAGGTCCTTCAGGAAAGAAAAATATTCAGGCCTTTACTCAGACTGCAAAGTTTCCGTCGGTGGATGATGACCGGGCTAATGGCTGTATTCATGATTATGAACACGCCTACAGCTTAGATGGTGGTCTAGCGGTGCTCTATGGCAACATCGCACCTAAAGGATGCATAGTTAAAACAGCAGGCGTACCAGAAAATCTGAAACACTTTGTAGGTCCAGCAAAGGTTTATGATGATCAGGACTCAACGACCGAAGCGATCTTGAATGGTGAGGTTAAGGCTGGTGATGTGGTTATCATTCGCTATGAAGGTCCAAAGGGTGGTCCGGGTATGCAAGAAATGCTCTATCCAACCAGTCATTTGAAATCCATGGGACTCGCTGACAAGTGTGCGCTCATTACTGATGGTCGATTCTCGGGTGGAACATCAGGGTTATCCATTGGACATGTCTCACCTGAGGCGGCATCGGGAGGTTTGATGGCGCTTATTGAAGAGGGTGATACCATTGAAATTAATATTGCCAACCGCGAAATAATGCTCAAGGTTGAACAGACAACACTCGATCAGCGTCGTCAGCAGATGAAAGAATCTTCTCGTCCATTTCAACCCAATAGAGAGCGAACGGTTTCTCAAGCCCTTCAGGCCTATGCGATATTTGCAACCAGTGCTGATCGTGGAGCTGTGAGAGATATTAGTCAGTTGAACACTCAAATTCAGCTTGATGAATAGTTTTCCCAGACGGTTAAAATTAAAAATATGATGGACTTAACTTCATTAGTCGAAAAGATTAAATCTGCGCCTGTCTATGATGTGGCGGTAAAAACGCCATTGCAATATATGGAGAGTCTTTCGCATCGATTGGATCGTCAAATCTACATTAAGCGAGAGGATCGCCAGCCGGTTCATTCATTTAAATTGCGCGGCGCGTACAATTGTATGTTTAATCTTACAGATGATGAAAAGAGCCGCGGGATTGTCGCAGCCTCTGCAGGAAACCATGCACAGGGAGTGGCACTCTCTGCAAAAATACTCAATATTTCAGCCATCATTGTGATGCCCAGAACAACACCCGACATCAAGGTGAGTGCGGTCAAAAAGCTAGGCGCAGAGGTTATTCTTGAAGGTGATTCTTTTGATGTGGCAAAGCACCAGGCTGAACTGATTTCAGAGCAACAAAATCGCAGACTCATTCCGCCCTATGATGATTATGATGTGATCGCCGGCCAAGGTACTGTTGGCATTGAGTTATTGGAGCAGATGCCTGACCTTGAAGCCATATTAGTTCCCGTGGGTGGTGGCGGTTTAATTGCAGGCATAGCCGCCTATGTGAAGTCAGTGAATCCCAAGGTGAAAATTATCGCCGTGGAAGCTGAAGATTCAGCCTGCCTCGCTGTAGCAATGAAAAATGGTCGCCCGGTTGATTTAGAAAAGGTCGGATTGTTCGCAGATGGGATCGCAGTCAAACGCATCGGTGAAAAGCCCTTTGAGATTTGTGAGCAGAACATCGATAAAATTATTTCGGTAACTACCGATGAAATTTGTGCTGCCATCCAAGATATCTTTAATGACACACGAGCCATTGCAGAACCCGCAGGTGCAGTTGCCGTTGCAGGCATTAAAAAACTGGTCCACGATGGCGTTCTCCCTGAGCAAAAAATTGCAGTGATCCTCAGCGGTGCCAATATGAACTTTCACACGCTTCGGCATGTCTCTGAACGCTCTGAGTTTGGTGAATGTACCGAAGCCGTCTTTGCAGCAACCATTGAAGAACATTCTGGAAGTTTCCATCAGTTTTGTATTTTACTCGATGGAAAAGTAATTACCGAATTCAACTATCGTATTGCCGATCCAAAACGTGCTAATGTCTTCGTTGGCATTCGAATGAATAATTCTGAAGTTGAACGTGAAGCATTAATGCAACTTTTTAAAGAGCACCAAATTCCTGCCATTGATCTCTCTGATGATGTTCTCGCTAAAGTTCATTTGCGTTATATGGTTGGAGGCATACCACCACTTCCGTTTCGTGAACAAATTGTCAGCTTTGATTTTCCTGAGGTTCCTGGTGCCTTGCTACGATTTCTTGAAACCTTGAGCGATCGATGGAACATCACACTGTTCCATTATCGTAATCATGGTGCTGCTTACGGTCGAATATTAGCGGGTTTTGATGTGCCGATAGAGGAACAAGAAAGTTTTGAGCAATCATTACAAGAATTGGGTTATCGACATACCAATGAAAGCGACAATCCTGCATACCACCTTTTCCTTAATCCTGAGGTCTAAATACGCATTATCCCTTCTTGTTACGCCCTTGTAGAACCCAATAAAAGAGTCTAGACTGATTATTCAAGGTTAAGAGATTCAATATTTTATTACTGAATACCTTTCCAAATAAGAAACTTTATGACCATAAACAACGGAGTAAATTAGGTTAATTCGATGACTGAATCGCATTTATTTAAAAATCCCGAACCTGATACCCGTCCTATTTCTAAGGACGATTTTGAAATATTACTAGAATTACAAAGTAAAATTCTAAGTTTAACCAATGACCCTAATTCAGATCTAATGATGCAGATTTGCAAGCTAGCAGAAAAGCTAACTTCAGAGGCTGTTGCCAGTGTGATGCTTCTCAATAAGGATGAAAACAAACTGTATGTTCATTCTGCCCCTAGCCTTCCAGAAGAAGCAATTGACGGACTTAATGGTCTGGAAGTCGGAACGGGTTCTTGTGGAAATGCTGTTCATCACAAAGAAGCCATGTACATCAGTGACACAATGACCGACTCACGCTGGGATGATAATCGTGATTTTGCCAAAAAGTTTGGTGTAGGTGCCTGTTGGTCAGTACCAATCGCCGATGAATCCAATGAGATAGTTGGCACCTTTGCATTGTCCAGTTTTGATAAGCGGTTTCCTTCAAATTTTCAACGTAAGTTACTTGAAACCTGTGCTCGGCTAGTGGGCATGTTCCTTCAAAGAGAGCGTATTGTTGAACAGAAACATCAGATGGAAGAAGATGCTAATCGATTTGAAAAATTAGAATCTATCGGGGTGTTGGCCGGAGGTATTGCCCATGATTTTAATAATTTACTTAGCATTGTTATGGGTAACTTGGAATTGGTGGAGCGTACTGCAAAATTAGATGAAAAATCATCAGGCTATATTGCCTC
>JAUUZN010000018.1 GCA_030589945.1 Gammaproteobacteria bacterium
ATGACTCTCTAAAACATGTTAATAACTTACAATCATGGAGTCGTTCAGAGAAGCAATGGATTGATATTCCCTATCATTTTATGATTGATCCTTCGGGGACGATCTATGAAACGCGGCCGGTTAACATTCCAGGAGATACCAATACGGAGTATGATCCAACGTCCCATCTGCTAATTGAACTAATGGGAAATTTTGAGACCCAAATACTTCCTAATAAGCAGTTGGATTCATTGGTCGTATTATTGAGCTTTTTGGCACAACGATTTGAAATTAATTCAGCGGATGTTAAAACCCACAGAGATTATTCAAAGCAGACAGTTTGCCCAGGTAGGAATGTTTACAAGTTGTTTGAAAATGGGACGATGCAAGTGAGATTGGATAATATGAAGGCACAAAGTCGTCTTTAATATATTTATTGTTGGCTTTAAGTTTTGGTTTTATTGTCTATGCTTAAACTTAACTGGACAGAACATTAGAATTCTATGGAATACTGAAAATATTATTTTTACAAAGATTTTACATTTTTTAAACTAAAGGAGATACAAATGAGAAATATAATTGGAAAAGTTGCTATTGTTGGATTACTGAGTCTTTCAGGTTCTGTCATGGCTGGAGACGTAGCTGCTGGCAAAACAACCTCGGGCTCTTGCATGGCATGTCATGGTGTTAACGGCGAAGGCAATGCTGCAATGTTAGCTCCAAAATTGGCGGGTCAGATAGAAGTGTATTTGGTAAATTCGATTAAAGCATATAAAAGTGGTGCTCGTAACAATCCTCTAATGAGCCCAATGGTTGCTGCTTTATCTGATGATGATATTGCTAACCTTGCTGCCTATTACGCAAGTCTTTAATTTTTAATTAAAGCTGGCATTTTTAGAAAGCATTAAAGAAATATCGAAAGCCAATTTGCCATTGGCTTTCGATAAGTGCTTTATCAATTTGGGCATACGTTCTGGAAGGGCGGTTTGAATCGATTCGATTGTATTCGAAATTTATAAAGGTATTTTTAGCAAGAGGGTAGCGATAACTTAGAGTGAATGCGTTACCGTTTTCATCGTTATTATCACCCCAAATATTATCGTTATCATCAGTACTAAAATATTCCAGTCGGGCACTCAACAAGCCTACAGACATCTTCTTTGATAGTAATAAAAAGACATTTTCAAAATCAATATCGACAACATCAAAATTATCGACAACCCTCATTCGGCTAAAGCCAGTCATGTACTGAAGAAGGAGAGTAAAATCTTTAGAAACTGATTTTTTTATTGCCAAATGTGTAAAGCGAGTTGTCCACGAATATTGTCCTTCATCAACAAAGTCAGTACCGCCTCGATTGTCGTAATATCCAATTAATAACTGACCTTTCTTTCTCCAGTTCCACTGTGCATTGAGGTGATACCCTAAGCGTGAATCTACCTCTTTAAAAGGATCGGATAAATGTGCCTGATTTTCTAGCGCTTCACCTGGATAAAGGGCGGGAAAATGAGGAAATGGTAGCAGCTCATTCCAGAATGATTGGCGTGATGACTGAGTCCAACCGTGCCATGAGAGTAATGAACCATTAGTATCATTGGCTCTAAATATTGCCGCGGCTAAAGAAAAATCATACTGATGACCAGTGAGTTTTCCTAGCCGAGTCATACTCGCATCAATCCCTAAATGTCTGACTTCTTCACCAATCCAGGTGTTCATGGTTGAATAGGAAAGAGTGTAAGGTGATGACCAGCCTGTTGCATTATTCTCAAGAGAAATTTTCGGGTACATAAACCCTGCACGATACTGAAAGCGATAACCCTTTATGTTGGGAATATCCAAATATTTGAAGTGTGCCTCAATAATACCAACCCCGTCATTTTCTCCATCACCATAAGCATTTGTTACTAGATTGAAACTATAATTATTTTCCCAATCAATTTTAAAATCGAATGCTAATTGTGCTAATGATAATTTACTACCATCTGAATATCGAAACTTGCCGTATCCACCCTTCAGATAGCTATTTTCGCTCTGACTTGTTGACACTCTAAGATCAACAAGTCCAGAAAGATGATATTCAGTACTCATTACCGGTGAGGAATTGAATAGAAAAATTAAAAGTAGAATTGGAACGGTTAGCTGATAGGAGGTTTTTATTGTTGGTGTAAAATTTAGAGAAAAGGACTTAAACATAATCGGACTGCTTTAACCACGCTATAAATTCTTCCGCCGGTTGCGGTCGTGCAATATAGTAACCCTGTATAAATTCGCAATCATGTGCAGCCAACCAATCAAGTCCTTTTTTTGTTTCCACACCTTCAGCGACAACAGATAACCCCATGTTGTGGGCAAGTTCGATGGTTGACTTAACAATAATTTTATCATCTTCATCGTCGGGCAATTTTTGAATGAATGACATATCAATTTTTAACTCATGAACGGGTAACTGTTTGAGCTGTGCGAGCGATGAATATCCAGTTCCATAGTCGTCAATGGACAGGTGCATACCAAACTCTTTAAATTTCGAGAGTAAAGCGATAGCCGTGACCGGATCATCAACCACAGCACTTTCTGTCACTTCAAGTTGAATCGCCTTTGCATTAAGATCATATTGATCCAAAATAAAATTGACGGATGTAAAAAACTTATCATTTTTTAAATTTTGAGCGGACACATTAATGGCGATAGAAATTACAAATCCCTGTTTAATCCAGAGCGCATGTTGTTTTGCAGCCTCTTCTAATACCCAAAGTGTTAATAGATCTATCTGACCTGTATTTTCGGCGATTGGAATAAACTTGTCAGGTGGAATCATGCCTTTTTCTGGATGAAACCAGCGGATCAATGCTTCAACGTGAGTGACTTTACCGGTTGCTAATTCCAACTTTGGTTGATAAAAAAGTTTAAGCTGATTTTCTGCAATGGCATTGTGTAGATCGTTCATCAAATTAAGTCGTTCAGCCTGATCGACGTCCTGTGATTTATCGTAAAGTTTAAAGGCTTGTTTTTGATTGCGGGCCATTTGCAGCGCTGAATCGGCCATCCTAATTAGATTGCCTGGATTATCATTTGAGTCACTACTAAGTACGACACCGATATTCGTTTGAAGATGCAAGGTCATACCATCAGCACAGTAGGGTGTTTCCATGGCCTGAGTAATTTGCTCAATCCATCGTATGACCGAGGCTTTCGAAAGTTGACTGACTAAAATAACAAACTCATCAGTTCGTAGATGAGAAAGGAGATCGATATTTTTTATATTGCGTAATCGTTCACTAACCACCTTGATGACCTGATCTCCAACGCTATGTCCTAAGGACTCATTAATGGCCTTAATATGATTGATTCGAATTAGAAATATTGCGTGATTGATTTGTCCTTGTTCACGCCATTTTTTCAGAGTCTTGAATAAGCGGTTGCGATTTGGCAAGTCAGTTAGTGGGTCATGAGATGAGTTATGCAAAATTTCATGCTCGCGCTCAAGAACGGCAATTTGCATTTGGTTAAACTCATCTGCCAATTGACCGAACTCACTTGAATCATTCAACTCAACGGACGTTTCATAATTTCCTTGCGATATATGTTTTGCCTGCTGCACCAGTGTGCGAACTGGACGACTGATTGAACCGGCTATCAGATAAGCTCCGAGAAGTGATAGAACGAATGTTAGCCCTGCAAGAGCAACAAGAAAAAGCCATCGTTGCTTAATAGTTGATAGTAAATCTTCTCTTGAACCATATAGAACTGCTGTTAATTGTTGTGCACCTAGTCGACCTAAGGTAAGCGGTGTGCTGGTTTCAAAACTATCATCAATGCGTTGGCAGTTCGCCACCTTTTCATAGTCCATGGAATTTTTCTCCATGGAAGAACCGACAAGTGTGCATTGCTCCTGTTTGTTGGGATAGGAGTCAGAGAGATAAAAATTAATATGGAAGTTCGATAATTTAAAAAATGTATAGGCGAGATGGTCGTCCAGAACTCGCCCAAAACCAATCCAGCCAATGGTCTCTCGTCCAACATTTACTTCAGAGATGCTAAATTGATAAATGGTTTTGTCTATTTGATAAAATTTATTGCCATCTTCTAGTGAAAGCCAGTCTAGACTATATGGAAACGGCAATCCCTGTTGGGGACCAATTTTGCGCTGTGTTAAATCATCCATCAGAGATTCTTGAATAATCTGTGCTTTGATTAAACCACTCTTATCAATGCTCATCGCAATATCAGCGTTAACACGGTTTCTAAAGGACTCTAACGCAATTAAGAATGAACGGGTATCATCATTAAAATTTTCTGCAAGAATGCGATTACTGACCTGATTAAAATTATTCAATGTTAATCGACTTGTGGAAAAAATGGTTTCGAATATTGTCGATGCGGAAGCGAGTTCAGATTTTAATCGTAACTCTTCCTGATTTTGAATGGCCATGCTAACAAACCAAAAAGCAACAAATTGGACAAGGAGTAGCAAACTGACAAAGAAGAAAAAAATTCGGCTTCGAAGGGTTTTGAATTTTGAAAAGTTAAGGGTCATTAGTATTAATAATCTTTAATAAAGTCTAAATTTTCGGTGCTTTCTTGTGTCGGACTGTCGGTCAATTCCTGATGCAATACAATTGAATAGATTTCATTATCTTTGATAGTAATTTCTTTTGCGTAGTTAGCATCTTTATTTCCTAAGTATGGATGCCAATACTTTAGCTGGTATCGACCATCAGGATTGATATTAAAAAAACTTTTACCCTCTGAGTTTGATTTAGAATAAAGGGAGCTGTCCACTATGAATAAATAACCACTCATCCAATCATGAATATTACAGCCCATTAGAGTTTGCCCACTTTTTAAATTGTCAATGGTGTTTTGTTCATTATGCTTAATTCTAAATGAGAATCTATTTTCTGAAGATGCCGAATAAATATGATGGGTTATATCGTCATTATTAATAAATGTCGCCGCTTTTCCTTTTTGGCTCACGGAAATATAGGGACTAAATTCCATTTCAGACTGAAATATTTTAATCGACTCATCTGTTCTACTATTTTGTACTTGCCTATCAAGGGGAAGCAAATAGACAACAATATTGCTCGCCGGCTTATTATTAGAGTTCAGAAGCTGAACGGTTATTTCTGCACCGTATAAATTGAAGGGGATACAAAACCCAAGGCTCAATGTCCCTAATAAAATATAATGTATTATTGACCGAATATTCATAAAAAATCTAATTAATTTAAAGAGTTAACATTAATTTAGTTTATGCTATAAAAGTACTATCGACAAGAATCAGAGTCTTTAAACACAATAACATTACAATTTTGTGAACTATCTTTCGAATCAAGGAGCTCAGTGAACAATAAATGTTGCATTACTCACCAAAGTTCGACTAATGTAGATTAATGACAATGGTTGAACTATCAGTCATATCAAAAAAATTCAATCTCAAACACAGAAGGATTAGCGTGAATGAATTCAATACGAATATTAATAATTGGTTGTTCATTATTTTTGACCTCATGCAGTAAGGTAAACCTGTCAAATTATGAAAAATTAAAGTCCGGTATGGATTACGCAGAAGTTATTACCTTAATTGGTGAGCCGACTCAGTGCACAGAAACATTTGGAACAAGGAGTTGCATTTGGGGAAGCAAGGAAGGAGCCCATATCAAGGCTAATTTTTTAGGTGGGGCTGCAGTTCTCTTTTCATATAAAAATTTGTAATGATATTCGAACCTATTTCATCCACTAAAAGTTTGTTCAAACAAATTAACCCGTGTTGTTTCACTGGTTTTGTTAGTCTATTGTTAAAATCTATAATTGTCTTATTTTCTTTACTGGTTTCAATGGTAAGAATTCTGGCTGCCGATCCTAGCGTAGCCTCTCATGAAGTAGCTAATAATCAATACAAGAAACCAGAATATATTACGGTTATTCTTATTGATAACAACAATCCTTTTTCATTCACCTTACCTACAGGTAAGCACGTAGGGATGTATGTTGATTTCTGGCAACTTTGGTCAAAATATTCAAACATCCCTGTTAAATTTGTGATGAAGGAATTTGAAGCATCTGTCCTAGCTGTTAACGATAAAAACGTCATACACTCTGGTTTGTTTAAAACTGACAAAAGGCTGGCTTCGTCTGAATTTACGCTACCCATACACAGTGTAAATACCGGTATCATCTATAATGACAACTATACTTCCGAGACCCTTTTAAGCGAGCTGACTTCCGAGACTATTGCGGCACCAACTGGCAGTTTTCAATCATTTTTTTTGAAGGAGAACTACCCAACATTAAAATTCTACGGTTTCACCGATACAAATTTAACAATCAATAAGCTTCTTAATAATGATATCCAAGCCATTGTTGGAGAGCAGCCTTTTTTACGTGCTCAGGTTGCAAAAGTTGGTTTGGGATCGGTCTTAGTATTTTCAGATGAAGTTTTAGTCAGCAACACAATCCATGGGATGATTTCACTCGGTCAACCCGGATTTTTGAATTTTTTAAATAAGAGCATAAAAAATATACCCATCGATGAACTTGTTGCAATGGAAATTAAGTGGCTTCCAGACCTAAATCCATTCCATCAGGGTGAGGGGGCTTTAGCCACATTAACAATTGAAGAGCGAGATTGGTTAAAGACTCACTCTAACTACAAACTCGGTTTAGATTCTTCTTGGGCACCTTATGAATTTAAAGATGAAAATGATGATTATCAAGGCATAACCGTTGATTATTTTAATTTTCTACGTAAGGCGCTCAATATCAGAATTAATCCAGTGAGTAACCTAAGCTGGACTGAAGCATTCACTGAATTGAAAAAGGGCAATATTGATATTATGTCTGGTATGGTGAGTACACCAGAACGCGCCAAGGTCCTTAACTTTACCGAACCTTATATTGTCATTCCTACGGTTGTTGTTCGGAGAAAAGGTACCTTTTATGCTGACTCGCTCAATAGTTTGTCTGGAAAAAGACTGGGTATAGTAGATGGCTATGCCTTTGTTGAACTTATTGGTAGGGATTATCCACAAATTAATATCATTCCTGTTAAATCAGTTGCAGACGGTTTATTACAGTTACAAGAAAATAATATTGATGCCTTCATTGATGTTCATTCCGGGATCAACTTTGAAATGGATCGACGACAAATCCTTGATCTAGAGATTGATTCATTTACTCCTTATAAATTAGAACTATCGGTTGCTATCCGCAAGGGACTAGAGCCATTGGTGCCGATCTTAAATAAAACGTTTGCACAGATGTCACTCAAAGATAAAGGGATTATTGATAATACGTGGCTAAGGACTCAGATTACAACAGGTACCGATTTAGTAACCATTCTAAAATGGACAATTCCCATCTTAACCATATTATTTTTAATCATTGTCAGTATTATTAGAATTAACCGTAGGATGGAAAGCGAGATAACCGATAGAAAGAAAGCAGAACAATTTCTCAAAGCAGCAAAGGATGCTGCAATTGTCGCTAATAAGGCAAAAAGTGATTTTCTAGCCAATATCAGTCATGAAATAAGAACGCCAATGAATGCGGTCATTGGGATGAGTCATTTACTAGAAGAAGAAGGTCTCAATGATAAACAATTAAAGTATATCGACATCCTAAATTCATCATCTTCAACTTTGCTAATGCTGATTAATGATATTTTAGATCTGTCAAAAATTGAGGCAGGAAAACTAGATCTTGAAGAAGCACCATTTATATTAAGCGATTTAGTTTCTAACACCTGCTCTCAAGTAAAATTAAACATTGATGATAATCATGTAACCTTTATAACCAATATTTCGGATGAAATACCTAAAATACTTTCTGGTGACACACTAAGGCTCGGCCAAATATTACTCAACATTCTTAGTAACGCCTGTAAATTTACCGAGCAGGGCAGCATTATTCTAGACGTCAGCTTTATTGAACGAACGAGGGAGACAATATCACTTTTATTTAAGATATCGGATACCGGAATTGGTATGAATGATGAGCAGCAAAGCCGATTATTTCAGACCTATAGTCAAGCTGACAGTTCAACAACTCGTAGATTTGGTGGTACCGGACTTGGTCTTTCTATTTCAAAGTCTCTTGCTGAATTAATGTCTGGAAGAATTGATGTTGAAAGTGTGTTGGGAAAAGGAAGTCAATTTAGTATTTATGTAACGGTGAAATTGCTTATAGAAGATGAACGCGAACGTTTAAAGAGTGAGGTCGGTTTAACAGCTAACAATGAATTAGTTACTACCGAGGAAAACTCATCCATTTATTCTGAGTTCAGTCAGTTGTCGGGTAAAAATGTATTGGTGGTCGATGATAATAAGGTAAACCTAATCGTCGCCAGCAAGATACTTCGCAAAGCCGGAATCAGGGTTACAAAGGCAATGAATGGTCAAGAGGCTGTAGATCTTGCAAATTCTGAAGATTTTGATGCAATTTTGATGGATATTCAAATGCCTATATTAGATGGTTACGCTGCAACGATTGAACTTAAGAAACTCTCAAAACACGAAAATTTACCGATCATAGCTTTATCGGCCAATGTCATGAAGGATGACATTGAGCAATCGTTTGAGGTGGGTATGAGTGCTCATCTAGCCAAGCCGCTTGATATAAGAAAGTTATTCGAGGTTTTAGCAGAGTTGATAGTTGAATAATGGATGAGCCGTTCAGATGCAAATACCTCAAAATAAGGCCTATTTGTTCAGATAACCGCCAACTTTGTCACTAAATTAGTGATCTTAGACAATCTAAGTAACAACCGTGAGCAATTATGCTCTATATTTCTGTATAGTGTCTTTATAAGTTAATTTGATTCAACGAGATAAAATTCAATATAATTTTTATACTAAAGGACGGTTGTAAAAATGCATAAATCAATTATAAAAATAATCATGTTCAGTACTGCTGCACTGGTATCAATAGCAAGCACCGCACAAGGAACAGACTCTCTGAGAGATCGTGTAAATTCATCGAAAATTCATCCAATACAGCAGATTTCAGAGCGCTCAAGCACCATCAGAAAAGAGAATCAAGGCGTTGGTTATTTCGATAAAAATTTAACAGCCCATACCTTCAATTGGAATAACGGCAGTATTAATAAAGTTGGCATCAATAAAGCCAAGAGTTTAACGTCTCAACACACCGCCGCCTTTGATAGCTATTTCAAGCAAATAGCACAAATTCACGGTGCAACAAAAATAGGCATGAGTCAGGCTAAGCAATCGAACTTACATGATACTGGCCGTGGTGGGTTAATTGCCCAATACGATCAAAAAATTAATAATATTGAAATATTCAATCGCAGTATCAGCATTCTCATTAATCGAGACAATGATTATATTGCATCATCAGGTTATTTTAGTGATGTAACGAAAGCGCCTCAGTCTGACTACTTATTGACAGAAGGTGAAATTCTCTCAATAGCGTTTAATCAAAATACCGGTGAAGAAATTTTTGTATATGATTTACCCCAAAGCCTTAAGTCACCAGGGTTTAAACGTTTAGATCAGCATGAATATTCTGACAATTATCGATTAAGCAAAGATAGCCGTGTGAAAAAGGTCTATTTTACTCAATCTGACCGTAGTCTAACGCCAGCCTATTATGTGGAAATCTTCACCTCTCCATTAGGCAGTCGTGCTGCCAGTTCATTTAGCTATGTGATTGATGGTATTAGCGGTAAAGTATTGTTTAAACACAACCTAACCTCTCATGTAGACACCACCTATAAAGTATTCTCTGATGGCAGTGCGAAAAATGTGCCGCTTGATGGGCCCATCGGTAATGATTTATCACCGCATCCAACCGGAGACATAGCCGACACACCACCTCTAGCCGGTTCTTTTGTAGCACCGATAAGCATCACATTGAATTCGTTACCTTTCAGTAAATCGAATGATGGCTGGTTACTTGCTGCAGACACAACGACCAATGGTAATAACGTTAATGCTTACGCCGATATAGCCGGCGAGGATGGTTTTGATGAGGGAGATATTCGTCCTGAAATGACCGGTACCAATGCTTTTGAATATGAGTTTGCAAGCTTCGCAGATGGTCTTACCGGTGACGGACAGAAATTTGCTGTGGTGAATTTATTTTATATTAATAACTTCCTGCATGATTGGTTCTACGACAATGGTTTCGATGAGTCTTCAAGTAATGCTCAACGAGACAATTATGGTCGCGGTGGCGCTCCAAGTGATGCACTTAAGGTTGAAGCTCAGGATTTTGGTGATGTCAATAATGCCAACATGACGACTCCAGGTGATGGTGTTTCTCCAACGATGCAAATGTATGTTTGGACATTCCTGAATGATTCAAGCATCGATATCATTGGAGTAAACAACATTGCATTCACTCGTTCAATTTTTGGAGTGCAAAACTTTGATATTAGTGGCGTTTTATCAACCATAGATGATGGTGATGATGCAGGAGGTACGCTTAGTACAACAGACGCCTGCCAAGCCATAATTACTGATTTAACTGGACTCATAGCTATTATTGATCGTGGCGATTGTGACTTTACGGTTAAGGTAAAACATGCACAGGAACAAGGCGCCATTGGCGTTATTATGGCCAATAACGTTGATGATCCTCCATTAATTACAATGGCAGGTGATGATACAAGCATCACCATTCCAGCAATACTTGTCACAAAGGTAAAAGGGCAAGAGATTAAGGATGCACTATTAGCCGATCCTACTCTGTCAGCCTCGATATCATTTACCGATAAACCTCTCGACGGAACACTCGATAATGGCATTGTCGCTCATGAATGGGCCCATTATATGTCAAATAGATTGGTTAAGAACTCTTCCGGTCTTACCAACAATCAAGGTCGAAGTATGGGTGAAGGTTGGAGTGATTTTGTGGCCCTACTGATGATTGTTAAAGAATCAGACAACCAAGTGGTAGGTAACGACCAGTTCCAAGGTGTCTATTCATCGACCACCTTTGTGGGTGATGCATATAATGGAATACGTCGCGTTCCTTATTCTACTGATTTTGCAAAGAATGCGTTGACCTATAAACACATTGAAAATGGTGTACCGTTACCAACGACTCATCCTGTTGCATATGGTGCCAGTGGGTCAAGTAATGCACAAGTCCATAATTCAGGGACAGTCTGGGCGAACATCTTATGGGAGGTCTATGTCTCTCTGATAAACAAGCCTGGCTACACCTTCGATGAAGCTCAGAATGCAATGAAAGACTATTTGGTGGCGGGTATGAAACTGACGCCCTTTGCTCCGACCATGCTAGAAGCAAGAGAAGCTCTGTTAGCTGCAGCATTAGCTGCTAGCCCTGAAGATTTTCTTTTGATGCGAGCTGCCTTCACAAAACGTGGTATGGGAGCCTCAGCAGTTGCCCCTGATCGGGAGTCTGATAATCATGAGGGAGTGGTTGAAGATTTTACAGCTGACGTTGATGTTCAAACATTGATGACCATTGATGACGATTCCTTTGATATCGGTAGTTGTGATAACGATGGTGTTCTTGATGTGAATGAAACAGCGACTATTAATCTGACTTTCAAGAATTATACAAACACCGCACTGCCTCAGTTTGATGTGGCTTTATCAACGACGTCTGATATTAGCTTCAATACATCAACAGTGACCGTTCCTGCAATGGCAGCATTTGGCGATGAAGAAATAACATCCGTTGAAATTACCGTTAACAGTGCAGCCTTTATGGATGAGATTAATTTTTCTGCAATAGTTGGACAGGTTGGCGCGGGTGCAGACGACTTTATCGAACCCGGTGCCATCAGTCGCAGTATTCTAGTTAACTTTGACTTTGAACAAACTTCAATGAGTGATGACATGAGTTCAGAACTCACATCAGAATTTGATTGGACTGTTACGACAGACGATTCTATATCTTCATTTGAAGTCAGCGATCCTTTATTTGGTAATTTATCCTGGTACGGTCCTGACAGTGGAGCTCCTGGATATTCAGACTTGGTGACTCCAGAAATCAAGGTTGCTGCCACGGGTGCGATGAGCATTTCCTTTAACCATTTCTACTTTTATGAAACAACCGATGATGCTGATGGTAATCCAGTGTACTGGGACGGCTCTGTCATTGAGGTTTCTGTGGGTGGTGGTGATTGGGTGGATGTTATTGAATTCGGAGCGACACTCTCTGAAGCTTATAATGGAATAATTACGGATACCAACGACGCACTCGCAGGGAGAAACGCATACGTTGCCACTAGAGAAGTCGGTAGCACTGTTATGTCTCCCAATACTTTGACCTTCCCAGATGGATTAGTGAATGGTCAAAATATTCGCGTTCGTTTTAGAATTGGTACCGATGTGTCCGTGGGTGATTTTGGTTGGTTAATTGATGATGTAGTTATCACCAACGCAATCAATAACATGTTCAGTGACATCGTAGTCGAAGATAATTCATGTCTTGTTGGTACAGCGCCAACTGTCAATGCGGGTGACGATATAGTGCAGACTGTTCCAAGTTCGGGTGATGTTACCGTCAACTTAACGGGAACTGCATCGGATGTTGATGGAGATGATCTGACCGTGCTGTGGACCCAACGAGCTGGACCGACGGTTGTTATTGATAATGCAACCTCATTAGCAGCAAGCTTCACAATGGCAATTCCAAGTGCCGATGCTTCAATGGTCTTTGAAATGACAGTTAGTGATGGTAACAATACCTCAAGTGATGTTGTTAACGTGCTCGTTCAACTGAACACACCACCAACAGTAACTGCTTCAGATCTCACGATACGTGAAGGCCAGAGTGCGAGTATTACTGCCACAGGTAGTGACGCTGAAGGTGATGCATTAACCTATAGTTGGACGCAAACATCGGGACCATCAGTGGCTTTAAGTGGTGCAGATACAGCAACAGCTACATTTACTGCACCTCAGGTGACCACCGGGACTACTTTGACCTTTGACGTGGTCGCCAATGACGGTACTGTAAATTCAGCGACTGCGACTTCTACGGTTACTGTAACCAATACGCCTCCTGCACCCCCTACAACCTCAGGCGGCGGTGGCGGTGGCGGTTCACTACCCATTTGGTTAGTTGCTGCTTTAGGACTATTGGTTGGCGCTAAAAGACGACGCACATTGTCCTAAGTGAAAAGGGTTTGATTGAAGGAGAGCTTTGGCTCTCCTTTTTTATCTCTAAATGGAAAAAGGGGTAAAGGAACTATGAAATTGAAATTACTGATAAAATATTTAATCATATTGAATCTAGCCATTGTTACTGGCTGCTCGACGCTAAAACAGGAGCAAGGGTTAGAGACTGGAATAACCCCATCGGTAAGTCAGACGACTGAAATTAATACTGATCAGAAATTGACATCACAGACTTTGAATGTTCCAGACATGACATTTAGTGTCTATGACTGTCCAAATGAATACTGCTCGGGTTATTCGATTAGCCTAAGAAAGGGTGCCTATTTGAAGGTACAAAAAAATGGTGGGATGGATGACTGGAAACAATTAAGTCAGACAGACAAACATCACATTATCTATATTTTAGATCAGATTGAATTCCCGAATAAAAAAATCCGTTTATTTCCATCAAGCCCTGATTGCCCATACTATCAAACGGATGATGTCAGTTATCGAATAATTATACATCAGGATTCTAAACTGAACATGCTCGAAATTTATGGCGGCTGCAAAGAGATGCCAACCGCTTATAAAGCATTGCTTGATTGGTTTAAAGCGTTAAATTCTTAATATCAACTTTCAACAAGAGTAGGGCAGAGTGTATCGACTATTTGCCCGATACTGTCGACTAAGCTGTCCATCAACTGACCAATGGTCTCATCTTTAAAAAATGATTTGGAATAAGTGAGACGAATATTAAGTTCACCTGCCGTTACACCGGCTTCAAAATAAAGAAGATAGCAAAGGTGATTTCTACCGTCAATTTCAGCAATACTTTGAAGTCCTTCAGTTGGGCGAAAAGCAATTTTGTCTGGAATAATCGCATCAATCTGTCCCACATAATTGAAAAATAATTCTGCACTTTTGCGTTCCACAATTTCAGGCTGCTTTTTAATGTATCTAAGAATATTGTAATCCATATTCCTAGTGGGAACCTCGGCAATTTGTTGTATGACATTATTTATGAAAGTTTCGTCAATTAGAGACTCAGTATCACAGAATTTATCTGCTACTAATCTCACGGGGAATACCGTATTGACCCATCCAACTGTTCTTGAAAGGTTGATATCTGCAACACCGGAATTTCGACCATGGCCGCAAATGTTGACAGTTAAGCTGTTATCTTTGGTCCATTGTTGTGTGACCTTAAAAAAGGCAGCTAACAATAGATCTTGTATTTTATAGCCATGTTCCCGAGGGATCTCTTTTAACAGCTTGTCAGTAAGTTCCATTGATGATTTTACAATGACGGTCTTTGCTGTTGATTCACCATTTGTATTTGGGTTAAATTGAAAGTCGAGTGGTACCTTCGGACTAGGATTGATTGGAAAATTACCCCAATAGGAAAGAGCTTCACTAAAGTCTTTTTCGATTACATATTGTTGTAAATACTCGGTCCAAGTTTTCAAAGATGATGTTTTACCGGATAAATGATGTGTGAGTCCTCTTCTGGCATACTCATAACATCGCATGAAGTCTTCAAAAACGATTCGAGATGACACCATGTCGAGTAATAGATGATGGCTGATGATGACCAGACTTCCAGAGTCTTTTTCTAATTCAAAGTAAACGGCCTTAATTAATGGCGCCCTATTTAGGTGCATGCCACGATGCCCCTGTTCAATGTAGCGGCGCATGGTTTCTTGCTGTTCATCGGCATCAAGTTCAATAAGGTTGAGATGAAAGACTGACTGACCGAGATCGGCAGTTGGACAATCAACCTGTACCCACTCACCTGAGTCTTTTTGTATGAACTTAACTCGCAGTGCATCATGATATTCAAGAACCTGTGTAAAGGCCTTAGTAAGAGCTCTGACTGAAACCTTTTTGATCACATCAAAGGAAAAACTTCGATTCCAATGATTAGAATTAATAAACTGGTCATTAAAGAACTTGTACTGACGAGCAGTGAGCGGGTATTCACCGACAACTTCATTGTCAGAGTAAGATAGCTTGTTCATTTGCGTATCTTTGCAAACAATCACCTGAGATATTTCGGCAATGGTACGACTTTCAAATAGTGCGATGGTATCAATATGAATGCCTTGTTCTTCGGCGATAGATGCAAATTGTATTGCCATTAAACTATCACCACCGAGTTCAAAGAAACTATCTTCTATACCAATTTTATTTTCAGGTATTTTCAATACACAAGACCAAATAGAAACTAAATGTTTTTCAATTTCAGTGGTTGCTGGCGTATATTGCTGAGTCTGGATGATCGAATCGGATATTGGAGGTAATCTTCCATAGTCGATCTTGCCACTTTGAGAACGAGGAATGGATTCGATTTTTAAGAATAAGGCTGGAATCATATAGGACGGTAAAGACTGAGCAAGTTCTGCCTTAATCGTATGGACAAATTCATGATCATTGATTTTTGTTGATTCATCCTTTTCAACAAAATAGGCCACTAGTCTTTGACTTTGTTTGTCTTCGATTACCGCGCAATCAGAAATAGATTCTATTCTTGAAAGTTCATATTCTATTTCACCCATTTCAATTCGGTAGCCACGAATTTTAACCTGATGGTCAATGCGGCCAAGAAAATCAATATTGCCATCAAGCAGATACCGAGCCTTGTCACCTGTTCGATACATTAGCTCGTCACTCGATTGGCTAAATGGATTGACAACAAAAGACTTCTCACTGAGTTCTTTGCGGTTCAAATAGCCCGTTGAAATTGATGGGCCGGCCAGATAGAGCTCTCCTACTACACCTTTGGCGACAAGCTTTAAATTGTCGTCGAGTATATAAGCGCTGGAGTATTGTAGAGGTTTTCCAATGGGGCAGGCCGGTAGATTAAATGTGGGCTCACACTGATAAAAACTTGCGTAGATGGTCGCTTCCGTTGGACCATAAAAGTTATATAACCGACTCTTATAATGCTGCTGAAAATTGTTAATTAAGCGAGGACTAAGGACTTCTCCTGCAGCGAGCATATACTTCAGGCTTTGTAATTTTTCCTGGGAGTGTGTTCGTTTAGCTTCTATGAGCAGAGCATTTAGCATTGACGGTACCATACAACTAACGGTTACCTTTTGTTCTGAGATGATATCTAAGATTTGTTCTGGATATTTGTTTTGCCCCTGTTCTGTTAATGCTAGAGCGGCTCCACTGGTCAGAGGCCAAAAAATTTCTGCTACTGATACATCAAAGCTATAATCGGTTGTTTGTAACATCACATCAGCTGGTGAGAGTGAAATTTCCTGTTGTAAGCATTGTAATTTCGGCATCAGGTTGCCATGAGATATTACAACGCCCTTGGGCTGTCCCGTTGAGCCTGATGTATAAATTATATAGGCAGTATCTGAATTATTAATCTTCAGTTCTAGGTTTAAAGTAGAGTAATCAGCCAATTTTGTTTGTTGAACATTGACACTTAGATTGGCTAGACCCTTACATAGCTCCGCGGTATCGTTCTCGAAAATAATAAAGTCGCACTTGGTATCATCCAAGATAAATTGCAAACGTGAGCGAGGATAATCAGGTGCTATAGGTATATAACTACAGCCAGATTTCAGTATTGCTAACAAACTTGTTATGAGTGTTGCTCCTCGCTTTAGGCAGATTGCAACTCGTTGATGTTGCTGTAGTCCTTTATCAAGTAACAAATGAGCAAGTTGATTTGCTGAAGCGTTCAGTTGTTCATAGCTGGTAGTTGAACCTGAGGTTCTCAAAGAATTGTCATGAGCATACTCAGCAGCAGTATATTCAAATAAACTTACCAAGTTATTTTCAGGTCTTTGGTTATCATAATGATCAGGCTGACGAGATAAAACGCCCTTTGATAGCCTTTCGAGTTCAGTTGATTGAACATCACTGAGCAGGTTGAATTCGCTCAAGTGGGTCTCAGGTTTGTTGACCATCTGATCCAATATTTGACGGATGTGTTGAATACCTTGATTGATAAATGCTTCATCAAACATTGATGTTCGGTATTCAAACCACAGACCAATTCCATCTTCTAGTAGCTCATAAGACAGGGATAAATCATCATTTACATCATTATATTCAGATTCTAATGCCTGTGTTTCAACCCCTTCGAGTTCTAAGTTATAGAGTCTGGAGACAGTCTGTGCCATGGATAAATTAAACAGTTGACCATCAAAGTCATCAACATTTTCTCGAACAGCGTTAACGATATCCAATGCAGGAAACTTTTGATGGCGCTTATCTTCTTTTCTTGTTTTGGATACTCTTGCAAGGAGTTCTTGATAGGTTGGGTCGCCCGATAGATCAATACGAATAGGCACTATGTTAACGAAAAACCCGAAGAGATGTTTATATCCTGGAGGACGAATACTAATTGGAAATCCGACCAAAATATCCTTGAGCGCAAAGTAGCGGTGGATGAATATACCAAAGGCACAAACCATGACATTAAAAAGCGTGGTTTTATTTTTTGATGTATGGGCTTTAAGCCCCTTGGCTAATTCATCAGGAATATCAAAATAGACACGATGTCCCTGTTTATCATCTTTTAAAGAATTTTTGCGACCATAACTGTAATCGAAGTAATGATTAGCGCCATCGAGACGTTGCTGCCAATGCTCTTTTGAAATAGCGTGCTTTACAGCATCAAACTGATTTCTTTTATCGTCATGAAACTCAGACCAGCCTTTAATTGTTGAGTCATAAGCCTGTTGAAGGCCTTGGTAACCACCGTTATAGGCAATGGATAATGACTCAAGAAATAATACTGCAGAGCGACCATCAGAAATCATATGAGGAACCATACCAATGAAATAATAGGTATCTTCAGCAACCTTCATTAATGAAGCACGTACCAGTGGGAATGTTTTTAAATCGATGGAGGTATTTAAAGTTTTTGAGAGGAAATCTAAGCCCTGTTGCGCAAGTTCGGGGGTTTCAGCCTGACTGGGAATTGAGATATCCTCAAACTGTAAAAAATAGGTACCACTGCTTTTAATGCATTGGTAAGGAATTCCAGACTCTTCTCTAAAATAAACCTTTAATGAGTCGAAATATTGAACAATATCGAAAAGTGCTTGACCCATCTGCTTGACATCAATTTCACCCTTCAGTTTTACTTTGACACAGGTGTTGTATGACGTATTGTCAGGATGGAGTTTCCATTCTATCCAAAGTCCTTGTTGTTGTTTTGTAAGAGGAAATCGTTGTTCTGTATTATCAGATGGCATCGTTAGTTCCGTAACGGGTCTATGCTTATTACTTTTTATCTCGCTGTTAGTTCAGAGAAGTTTAATCTAATAATGTTACATAAATGTGGGCAAAAAAACTATCGGATTAACCTTTAATCGCTTTAAACAAAGTAACATCTAAATGACTCATCAATACTGATAGTTCCGATCTTATAAATTATGTTGATAACAACTCATTAACATTGTTAGACTGCATTCAAATGATGACTGAATTAAAACAGCTGATTTACAAGAGCGACAATAGATTTAGTGTGTGATTAATTGACCGAATAATCAGTAAAAAATTGAGATTTAAAATGTTTTCTAAAAATGACGATATACGTATTCAACAAATTAAAGAATTACTTCCACCCGTAGCTTTGATTGAACGATTTCCTGCTACCACTGAAATATCTAAAACGGTTTATAACAGTCGCAAAGCTATCCACAATATATTCAACAATGAAGATGACCGATTACTTGTCATCATTGGTCCCTGTTCAATTCATGATCCGAAAGCTGCTATGGAATATGCTGAGTTATTGGTAAAATTACGTCAGCAGTATTCAGAAAATCTAGAAATAGTTATGCGTGTCTATTTTGAAAAACCGAGAACCACCGTTGGTTGGAAAGGACTCATTAATGATCCTTATCTTGATAATACTTACCAGCTCAATGACGGTCTTCGAATTGGTCGAAAATTGCTCTGTGATATCAACGAAATTGGTATGCCAGCTGCGGGTGAGTTTCTCGATATGATTACACCTCAGTACATGGCTGATTTAATGTGTTGGGGCGCAATTGGTGCTCGTACCACAGAAAGTCAGGTTCATCGCGAGCTTGCTAGTGGTCTGTCTTGTCCCGTTGGATTCAAAAATGGTACCAATGGTAATATCAAAATTGCCATTGATGCTATTCGATCAGCAAGTTCACCACATAACTTTCTGTCGGTAACCAAATATGGCCATTCCGCTATTGTTGAAACAACGGGAAATGATGACTGCCATATTATATTACGCGGTGGAGTTACGCCAAACTATGATGCAGCTTCGGTAGCTGAAGTGACTCAGACACTCGAAAAATTTGAATTAAATACCAAGATAATGATTGATTGCAGTCATGCTAATTCAGAAAAACAATTCAAAAACCAAGTTAATGTCTGTGGCAACATCTGTGAACAACTGAAGTTGGGTGAAGACAATATTTTTGGTGTGATGGTTGAGAGTCATCTGCAAGAAGGTCAACAAAGCTTGGTCAACAATGAAGCCAAAGTTTATGGTCAAAGCATTACTGATGGCTGCATAGGATGGCAAGATACAGAGCAAGTATTATCGATGCTTAATGATGCAGTCAGTAGCCGACGTCTGAGTAATAACAAATAATATTTCTGAAGGGTCTGCAAATGTTTGTTGCTTAGTGTCTCTATGTTCGATCACCCTTAAGTGTTTTATCAATCAACTCTCGACTTAAGTTAATTGCATCATCCAAATTGTCATTGAGTGCTTGCCAAATCTGTTCAGAGTTCATTATATTCCAGAGTATGTTTTTTCTGATCGCTTGATCGTCAATGATATCTTTGAGTAAATCTCTAATTTCAGCCTGTAATAATGCCATCTGTGCATACTGTGGATTAATGGTATCGAGTAACTTCGCCTTAATGTATTTAGACAGAGCAGGGCTCTTTCCGTTGGTTGAAATGGTGAGGGTAATATCGCCCTGTTGAACAATGGCGGGAAAAATGACTTCCCCAACCTCATCGATTCGATTAACAAGGACACCGGATAAATTTGCGATTTCTGAGACTTTGTTATTAAATATTTTGTCGCTCGTCGCAGGTATGATCATGAAACAGTCAACCATCTGCTCAGCAAGGTTGCTATCACTAATTGTTGTTAGGTTAGTGGTTATCAGAGTCAGACAATCGGTATCTTTGGCAGCAGCAATAATTTTTTCAGAGAATTGACTACCCACCATCTTTACCTGCTGAGCGTTCAATAGACTCAGTGCTTTACGTTCAGCGACCTTTCCCGCTCCGAAGATGACTACTTTTTTATCACTAAGATCAATTAACATTGGATAATGCATATTGGAGAATCCTGCATTTAGAGTTCGATTATTAGAACTTGATTCAGTCATTATGTTGAGCTTTGCTTGTTTTCGTAGATCGTACAAACTGCACAAAACGCTCGACCCACCTAAAGGATTGAGTGTTTCTTAGATGTGAAAAGTTTGCGAGTAGATTATGAATGACGAGACCGTCTGAAGTACCATTGATCCCAAATCCGCGATTTACTTTATAGGCGAATTGACTATCTTCAGGTAAATTTTCTAAACTAGCATAGTGAAATTCGTGTGCTGCAACTTCTTGAGAACTTTGTAAATCTGGCCAGAGCATTTCAGCAGTTTCAGTTAGTTTTGCATAACCCCGGCCCTGTGGCTTTTTATGCATGAGAATATCGCCTGGAATTACGCCAACCATAGGGTGTTGCTCATCTTGCCAACGGATAGACTGAGATAAATACATCAGTCCACCACATTCAGCATAGGTCGGTAAACCCCCTTCGATTGCTGTCTTAATGTCATTCATTAATGATGTATTTTGAGAAAGAGTTTCCATCTGTGTTTCTGGAAATCCTCCGCCAATGAATAAACCATCAACAGAAGGTAGATGCTCATCATTGAGGGTATCTATCGTGATGAGTTCAACGCCCAGACATTCAAATGCCTCGAGATCATCATCGTAATAAAAACCGAAAGCTGTATCTTGGGCTATCGCAATTTTTAGAGGTTGAGAAATTGAATTTATTTCGATGACATCTTTTATGACATTCACATTCGTTTCTACTGATGGCGGCTCAGAATCTATAAGGTTTTTTAAATCAACACCCTCTAAAATGGCCTTGGCTAAATTGTTAATGACTTTCTCAGCAACCTCACTCTCATTTGCTGGTTGAAGGCCCAGATGACGTTCCGGAATTGACAGGCTGCTGTCAAAACCCACACTGCCAATAACCTTAAAGTCCGTATACCGTTCTATAGCAGCACGTAGCTTGCTTTCATGGCGAGAAGTACCGACCTTATTTAGGATTACGCCGGTAAAGTTAACTTCGGGGTCAAAAGATTGATAACCCTGTAATAGTGGTGCAATCCCTCGGGTGATACCGATGGTATCAATAGTCAGAATAACGGGAACATCGAGCAATTTTGCCATTGCTGCATTACTGTCAGAGCCTTCCAGATCGAGTCCATCGTACAATCCCTTGTTACCTTCAATAATACTAATGTCTGACAAGCTACCCTTTGTATTAAAAAGAGTTAATAGTTCTTCGTCATTTTGAGTATTAAAATCGAGGTTATAACAGGCCTGTTGAGATGCACTTCTTAACCAAATGGGATCAATATAATCAGGTCCCTTTTTAAAGCTTTGAACTTTAAGTCCACGATTACTCAGCGCTCTGGTTAGACCAATGCTGATGGATGTTTTTCCGGATGATTTGTGGGCGGCGGCGATGTAATAACTAAGCATGGCTAAGTTTAGCACTAGTTGGTCGTTGAATGACTCATTTCTTGCCGATTTCGCTGTTGCCAGATCTGTGTTGCGTTTGACATGGCATCATCTTGGTCAATGGAGTGATCCATTAGTTTGAGAATGACGGCCATTGTTCCGATAATTGCAGTTTGTGCATAACTGGATAGGTCGTTTTCAGATTGCCAAATTTCAATGAGCTGTTTTGGGTCCATTTCAGTATCAATGGCCGTTCGCATTTCTGGCAGCATTCTCGTCCATTTGTCAGAGTGCAACTCACCACCATGCACAGAGCACATCTCAAAGGGTTTATTGGGTCGAACTTCAACTTCACCACCTTCACCTCTGAATACCGCCATATGTGGTTGCTCGAGTAACTGAGCGGCTCCTTGATGGACCGGCATATAGTTTGGATGAAAGATACCTTGAATGGAGTAGGGGGCGTTAAATGGATTGATCATTCTGCCTAATGTATGAACCGGTGAACGCAATCCAAACAAAGTTTTGAGACCTATAATTTCGTGAAGTTTAGGGTTTAAATCTTCTAATGTGATGTAGGCGAATCCAGTTTCTTTAACGTTGTTACTTGCATCAGCAAGAGACTTTACGGGTTCAATGCCCAACTCTTTTAAAATATCACCGGTATACATGCGACCATCGGTATGTTGCTCGGCGCCATGCATCAAAATACTGACACCGGATTGCACCAAGGCAAGAGCAGATAATATAAAGTAGGGTAGTTGTCGTTTTTTACCAGCATAGGAAGACCAATCGACATCAACATTAGCGTAATCAGTAGGACGATCTAGGCTCTTTTGTACAGCCTTTACAAAACCAGCAATTTCTTCAGCAGTTTCTGTATTGACTCTCAGTAACATTAGAAATGCACCCAGTTGTTCGGGCTCAACGTCGCCTGCCATTATCATAGACATAGCGGATTCAGACTCATCAAAAGTCATTGGTCTTGAACGTGTAGGACCTCTGCCAAGAATCCGAACAAATTGTGCGAAAGGATGTTCTGTGGCCACAGTGTTATTCTGTTTTTGTTTGATAGTGTGGATCGGCAACAGAATTTGCCAAGCTGTTAGGTAAGAACCGGAGAACCTTTAAACCCAGAAGGACGATGAGTGCTGTAATTGCAAAACCACCTAGACCCAGAGCAACCTCAGGTGAACTTGGAACATAGCGGGTAATGACGCCATCACCAAAGGAAGACGATACTTCCATACCAGGGAACATGTTTAAAGGCCAGGCTTGAGCAGCAATTACAATGACGTAGATTTGAGCAATGCCACCAACAACAATCAGTGAAGATGCCGTAAACAATGTAGATATGCTGATGTTGCGACCAGGATAAAGTAACATTGCAATTGGAATTAAACCACCGAGAACAACCTGAACAGCCCAAAATAAGAAGGTATATACACCACCATCAGCGAGTATGAAGTTTTCAACGCCAATATGCTGTGCTGCATAGAGATTAGTTAAATGCTGAATGGTTGTGAAATAGAGAACACCTGCAGCAAATAGTCCGAGTAATTTACCCATTCGATTCACAACAGCCGAACCTAGTTCTCGACCTGTGCCGTTATTAGCGATAATCAGAATCATGCTAAAGGCAGCTAAACCAAAGGAAAATGACATATTAATAAACAAAGGTGCCATCACCGCTGAATCAAAGGCTTCACGGGCCACTAAAAACCCAAAGATAGAACCGGTTGCCGTAGTCAGCGCTAGACGCCATACAAAGGCAAAGGTACCAATGGCTTTAGCATATTTGTTCATATGTCGGTCCATCTGCGCCCAGAGATAGAGCGCTACGACAGCGATAAAGCCGACATAAAAATTAATATTCCATGCAAAGATAGATTTGAAATTGTAATTAGTCATAGCCACGATGAGCCTATCTGGACGGCCTAAATCGAGAACTAAAACGGCTAAACCGCCTATTAATAAGGCAATTGAGATTAAGCTCGATAAGCGGCCCAAGGGTTTATAAATAACTTTCCCAAAGACGGTGCCAATGGACGCAACGTTGAGCGCACCCGATGCAGCAACGATTAAAAATATTGCTAATACATGAGGCATTCCCCATACCAGCTGATTATTCATGCCGGTTACATGATGTCCATTGTGCTCCATGTACCAGGCGGCAGATAATGCAATTGCAAGTACGGCTAGCATAGCTCCAAAGAGCATCATGAAGCCTTTGCTATCGCCTTTAATTTCGCTGTAATGAATTTTTTTCATTGGCTAAAGAATTCCACTTTAAATATTTCGATATCGAATACCTGGATTGACTCCAAGATCGGCTCTAATTTGTTTAGAAGAATAGGTCGCAATTCGTTTAGATATTTCACTCATCGGATCATTTAAGTCACCGAATAACATCGCACGTCCCTTATCATCACAAGCTTCAACACAGGCAGGTTGTTTACCCTCATCAATTCGATGAACGCATAAGGTACAACCTTCAGCGGTGCCTTTGCCGCGGGGGGCATGATCTTTCTGATTTTCGAGTACTTCATGAACAAAGGTTCGTGCATTGTAAGGACAAGCCATAATGCAGTAACGACATCCAATACAGATGTGTTTATCAACAAGAACGATTCCATCGGCCCGTTTAAAGGACGCACCCGTTGGGCAGACATCAACACAGGGAGGTTCAGAGCAATGTTGGCACATCACAGGCAGTGAAGTCTCACGTCCTGTTTTTGAATCTCTGAGTGAAATCTTTCTAATCCACTGAGGGTCAGTCTCGGGTCGATTATGGGTTAAGCCATTCTCTTTCGTACAGGCTGTTACACAGGCGTTACAATCTTCCTGGCATAAATCAGCATCAATGAGCATGCCCCAGCGAACCGCATCAGTAACACCTGATTTTGCAGCAGCTAATAAATCAGGACCTGACAATACTCCGTAGAGTGTTACGCCAGAGGCTAGTGTTACGCCTGCAGCAGCGGCCGTTGAGCTTAGAAAAACACGACGACTGATATCAAACCCTTCAACGGTTGATTCTTGCTTATGGTTTTGAACTTGAGAACTCATTGACTGTTCTCCATAACCTTCGTTTTAGCTTTTTTGTGTACTTCGTTAATTTCTTTATTGCTCAACTTACTTGCAGCCACATCAGGTTTCGATGCATGACATTGAAAACAATCTATAGTAACTGCAGCATAGTTGTGGCAAGACTTACAAAAATGTTTAGGATCAGCGACACTCACCGGTTGACCATCGTCACCATTCACTGCATGACAGGCAACACATTTTTTAAGACTATATTTTATGCTTCGATCACCCTTATGCATGGTTAAATCACGGTCATGCTGTAACAAATCCATATGGTTAAGACGCATAAAATCTTTGTCTGCGAGGCAGCTGTCACCTTTACCTTTGGTGATGTCTAATTGCGGTATTTCACCTGCAAAAACAAGGCTCGGTGCAACAGAATAGCTAGCACCGAGAACCATAAGTAGCATCACTGATTTTAATAAAGGCTTTAACAGCATAAATTAAGCTCCAAGTCCCATTTTGATGTAGCCAGATGGACAAACATCTTCACAGATATGACAACCAATACATTTGCTATAGTCCGTATCAACATAGCGTCCCATAGTGGCTTTTGATTTTGGAACCGTAAAGATTGCATCCTGTGGACAGTAGATAACACAGTTATTACATTCAAAACACATTCCACAACTCATGCAACGGTCAGCCTCTTTGACAACAATATCTTCAGCTAGACCTTGGATTCGTTCACCAAAGAAGCCCAGAACGTTATCAGCTTTAATGGTACTTTCTTCACGAACATTACGTTCTTCATATTCCCAATGACCCAAATAGAGTTCATCTGCAGGAGCAATTTCTACCTTTGAACGATCTTCATAGTTATGAATTGCGTAATCGGCACTATCAGTACCCATTCCTGAGATATGATCATATTCAGTAGGTGCTAGACTGGTTTCATTCAGTTTTGCGAGAAGACTAAAGTGATGAACGTCAACCTTAGGACGCACATCAGGCTCTTCACCCTTCAAGAAGTTGTCAATTCCCGCTACAGCAATAGAACCGTGGCCAATGGCTGTTGTCAGTAGGTGTGGTTTAATTGCATCACCACCGACAAAGATATCGTCAAAGCCTTTAACGCGATAAAAAGGATCCGCATCAATTTGACCCCAACCATTATCAAACTCTTCAAAACCGGTTAAATCACCTTTTTGACCAATGGCCGGAACGATTAAATCACATTCGATTTCACGCTCGGTGCCTTCTTTCAGTTCACATTTTCCTGTAGACCAGTCGGCTTCGATAACCTTAAGTGCTTTAGCACGACCATCTTCACCAATGATCACTTCAACGGGAGCCAGAGAATGCGCAATTTCAACACCTTCTTGAGTTACGTGAGTGAGCTCCATTTTTGTGGCTGGCATATTTGCGACAGGCCGTCTGTAGACGACAGTAACATCCGCACCTTGTCGACCAGCAGCAGTAGCAACATCATGCTCTGTATGGCCCATGATCACATTTTCAGGGTGATCGTGTTCTCTAACCTTATCAATATGTCCAATACGACGTGCAACTGCTGCCACGTCCATTGCAGTATCACCACCACCAATGACCAATACCTTCTTGGCACTGTGTAGTAGACGACCTTGGTTATAAGCTTCTAAGAATCGTACACCGCTGATGACATTGGGTGCATCACCACCTGGTATAGGTAGCGAAGACCCAGCCTGAGCACCAATACCAACGTAGGTTACATCATATTCTTCTCTTAATTGCTCGATGGTTATATCAACGCCAATCTTTGTTTTTGTGCGTACTTCAACACCCATATCAACAACACGTTGAATTTCGCCGTCAAGTACATTTCTGGGAATTCGATAATCGGGTATACCGTATCGAGCCATTCCACCTAATTTAGCTTGAGATTCAAAGATGGTAACAGCATGCCCAAGTTTTCTTAGACCATATGCAACGGTTAAACCAGCGACACCACTACCAATAATGGCTATCTTCTTGCCAGTATCAGGACCTGCTTCTGGCAGTTTGAGCTTATGCTCAAGTGCATAATCACCAATGTATTGCTCTACTGAGTTAATACCAACGTGATCTTCAACTTCATTTCGGTTACAACCGTCTTCACATGGAGCAGGGCATACACGTCCCATGATTGATGGGAAGGGATTAGATTCGGTGACACGTTCGAAGGCATATTCTTGCCAAATAAGACCTTCTGGTGGCTTTTCAACGCCACGGACAATGTTTAACCATCCACGAATATCTTCTCCAGCAGGACAACTGCCTTGACAGGGTGGTGCTCTGTGAATGTAGGTTGGACACTTATAGGACTTATCAGCAGTAAAAATTTCATCCTGCCAAGGTAAGTGATCGTTATCTCCATCCTTATAACGGCGCTTCGTTAAAAGTTCTTCTGACATTCTACTTATACTCCACAGCTAGTTGATACAAATTATGTTTATTTACAACTATAAACTACATTAGAATAATGTTGTAAGCATTTGATATATTTAAATATACTTTACTTCTATTCGTCCTCGTCGTCTTCATCTTCTGCGTCGGGATCAATTTGACCTTCCATAATCAGAGCACTAGAGACAAGTTGATGGACACTGACAATTGCATCCATACCAATACCATATTTCGGCATGACTTTTGAAAATTGAGACTTACAAATGGCACAGATTGCAGCCATATGTGTTACACCGTGCTCCTCGATAACCTCTGTTAAGGCATGCATACGAGGTGATGCTCCCTTAACTCGAAGTTCCATTAGATCATCGGTTAGTAATCCACCACCACCGCCACAGCAGTATGTGTTTTCATGAATTGTGTCCGGCGCCATATCAACAAAATTATTACAAACTGCTTTGATAATTTCCCTTGGAATTGTAAATTGACCGCCGGGTGTATTACCCATACGAGTCGCACGAGATACATTACACGAATCGTGGTATGTCAGTGTCATGTCATCGTTTAAAGACTTATCAAAGGTCAAAACATCTTTTTGTATGAGGTCATAAGTAAACTCACAGATGTGTTGAGGAATTGGATAGTTCTGGTCAAGAAAATCGAAGGGACCGATTAATGTATTCCAAAAACTATAGGCAACACGCCAAGCATGGCCACATTCACCAATTATTATTCGTTTAACACCCAAATCGATTGCTGCTTGGCGAATTCGCATCGACACTTCTTGCATCTGCTCGTAAGAACCAATAAACATTGCGAAGTTTGCAGCTTCAGAGGCATATGAGCTTAGCGTCCAGTTGACGCCTGCTTCATGAAATACCTTTGCGTATCCAATAAGACCATCCACATGAGGTTCAGCAAAAAAGTCAGCACTTGGTGTGATAAGTAGGATATCTGCGCCTTTTACATCAACGGGCAGTTTAACGACTAGTCCTGTTTCTTCTTCAATATCTTCTTCTAAACCTTCAAGGGTATCAATCAATGCAGGTTCAGGTAAGCCAAGGTTATTACCAATAACATGAACCTTGCCTAATATTTCATTACAGTATTTCTGGCCCATACCAATATGGTTCATAATATCACGTGCTGCCATTGATACTTCAGCTGTATCAATACCATATGGACAATACACTGAACAGCGGCGACACTGTGAGCATTGGTGGAAGTAGGTGAACCAATCAGCCAACAACTCTTCTGTTAAATCTTGTGCCCCAACCAGCTTAGGAAAGAACTTACCCGCTAAGGTGAAGTAACGACGGTAAACTGAGCGGAACAGATCCTGTCGTGCAACAGGCATATTCTTAGGGTCACCGGTACCAATAAAATAATGACATTTGTCGGTGCAGGCTCCACATTTTACACAGGAGTCCATATATACTTTAAGAGCACGATTCTTTTCCAGCAACTCACCCATTTTTGCAATTGCACGGTCGTGCCAATCATCGACCAATACACCCGAAAATCCTAATGCTTCCTGATGTGCCGGGGCCGCAGGGAAGGGGGATGAATGGTCCATTGAACCCACATCAATAATCGGAATATCAAGATGTTCTTTCAGTTCTGGTGTTTCAAAATCAGTTGCCATCAGTCATTAACCTGCATCGGGTTTATTGGATTCAAGGGCTTCAGCCCAGGGTGCCAAATGACGTTTCTCTCTAGCATTATCCACCTGATTTCGGCTAGGACTAAAGAATACACCTGGAACATGAAGTAACTTTGAAAATGGAAATATAATCATCAGGCTGATAACAAGACTTAAATGGATGATGAGCAGTGGATCTGAAGGCATCGTCTGCCAATCAAAGTACATCAAGCCTAACATGAATTTTTTAAGTGCTAAAATATCGGTGTGTGCAACGAACTTCATAGTAAGTCCGGATGCTGCAATGGCAATCAACAAAATCAACATCAGATGGTCAGATGGGCTCGATATATAACGTACGCGCTCTACAAAGATTCGCCTCATCCAAAGCGCAAACAGTCCAAATAACATTGCGAAACCAGCATAAACTCCAAAGGGTTGAATCAGTGGAACCCAAAACCAGACCGGTTCATTAAAATAACGAACATGTCGCAGTAGTACTAATGCCAACGCGACATGAAAGACCCAACCAAATAACCATATCCACTTATTTGATTTGAATAAACTTGCAAAAAATAGTACTTCTTTTGCAAGTCGATTCGCTACACCTGCCTTCGTTAAAGGGGCAGGCGTAACCGGAATCTTAAAAGGAGCAGGCGTCTTGGCAAAAACCCAGATTTTATACCCAAGTCCCGCAACTAAAACTAGCGTTGCCGTGTAAAAGAGTATGATAAATAGAGTAGTTAACAAGGCGCTTCTCCAATCTCAACTAGCGGTTAAATACAGCCAGTAGGTTTAGGTAGACCAGCAATCTTACAAGCTTGCTTAGCAGGTCCATAAGGGAAAAGCTCATAAAGGTATTTACTATTACCCTTTTCTTTACCCATTGTTTTCTTAACGGCTTTAGTCAGTACGCGTACTGCAGGAGCAATTTGGAAATCTTCATAGTAAGAACGTAGGAAATTAACAACTTCCCAGTGGTCATCTGACATTTCGATTTCTTCATCTTTAGCAATAAGATCCGCTAACTCAGGATTCCAAGTAGAAAGATCAATTAAATAGCCTTCTTCGTCTGCTTCGAAGATTGTTCCATTAATTTCGTAACTCATAATATTTTTCCTTTCTTTAGATTAGGTCCTAATTCATCTGAGAATTAAAACTGAATAACTGCCTGATTATAACCAGGACTGTACAGAATCATGTTCTGCAACAAGATCGACAAAACCACCATAATCAACGACGTTCAGTCCATCAATTAAGGGCATATTTTCTAAGCCGCGAGCACTAACATCTGGCCCGAGCACATAAAAACTGAAATCATCCATTCGGCTAGCGATAAGATCGGCATGCTTGCCAGTACTGATTGCAGCGATAACGCCGTCTTCAATCAGTAGTACAGCACTACCCGGTTTAGCCACACGTAAACAACTTTCAAGTGTGTTTCGTTCAAAGGGTGATTTATTTACTGTATGCAACATCATAAAACTCTCCTTAAGAGGTGAGGACAACGTCCTGTGCATCCATAATATCTTGAAGCTCAGCTGATGTTTTAACTTCAACATCAACAACCAAGTCGTCTGCTGTCAGGCCTCTCTCGTCCATAGACTCTTTCTCAACATAAAGTTTCTCAACGTCATAGCCGTCAAGTGCTCGATATGTTTTTGAAAAGTTTTTCATGCCTATAGCGGTCGTATCCTGATCTTTTTTCATCTGATAAACGCCGTCGTCCATAAATACAAGACTGACATCCTGTTCAAACGCTGCTGCGATTAAAACAGTTTCGAGAGTTTCCAGCGCGTAGACTGTGCCGTAAGGAGCTTTACGATTAACGTATAAGAATTTTTTTACTACTTCTGGGCCGTCATCTTCATCTTCATCGTACATAATATTTTCCTTAGTCGCCGAAAACAACAAGTCTGTCGTTAATGATTCCAGCTTCAATTAACTGACCTAGGCCAGAGATTCTAAAGCCATCCGCAAGATTCTCATCTTTGATTCCGCGTCTTAACGCTGCAGCAATACAGACCACAAGGTCTACACCATGCTCTTGGGCCATTGCTGACCACAATTTGACCAAGTTACGATCATCCTGAGGTGGCTCTGACAATTTAGAAGCGTTGTTAACACCATCATTGTAGAAAAATACACGAGAGACCTCGTGGCCTTTTTCCATTGCAGCGACAGCAAACCGATAGGCACTGTCAGATGCTTGATGGGTAAACGGACCTTCGTTGATTAAAATACCAAACTTCATCTACGACTCCCTTACATAAACTAATAATACGTTGTTAAACGTTGTTAAAATCTACTAAATGTATACGTATAGCTACTAAAAGAGGTTAAATGCTAATAGTAGCTATAAATATTTAATTGCTTCTTATAAATGCTTCCTTAGAAACGAATATGAGTAGAAGCGTTCAAAGATTGACGTGCACCGGTCCAATCATCAATGTGATGCTTGGTAAATGCTAGGCCCGTTAGCTTAAAGAATTGTGGCCAACCGATACGTTCAATCCATTCACCCATGCGTTCCCAAGCTTTTGCATTGTCCTTGTAAGCATGAAGGATGTTCTTAACAACATCAGCAACTTCAGGCCAACGTGGAGCATTGTTAGGCAATCCAGCAACAACCAATTTATGGAACGTTGGCTTAGAGCGTGCATTTGAGTGCTTACCACCAACCCAGATTGCGATCTTGGTAGATTCAACACTGTTAATTTGCATTGGAGGACAAGGCGGATAACAGGCACCACAACAGATACATTTGTTTTCATCGATTTCTAGTGATGGCTTGCCATCAACCATTGCAGGACGAATCGCTGCAACTGGACATCTTGCGACCACTGAAGGACGTTCACAAACGTTAGCAACCAAATCATGATTGATTGTTGGTGGTTTGGTGTACTGGACGTTAATTGCAATATCACCCTGTCCACCACAGTTGATTTGGCAACATGACGTTGTCATACGAACTCGGTTAGGCATTTCTTCATGGGTAAATTCATGATGAAGTTCATCCATCAGTGACTTTACAACACCTGATGCGTCTGTTCCTGGGATATCACAATGTAACCAACCCTGAGTATGCGAAATCATTGATACTGAGTTTCCAGTTCCACCGACAGGGAAACCAGAATCTTCAAGGGTATCAATTAAAGGCGCTATTCGATCAGGATCAGTAATCATGTACTCGATATTACTACGCGTTGTAAATCGAACATGGCCATCTGCAAAATCATCACCAATATCACACAATTTACGAATGGTACCAACGTCCATTTGACGCTGAGTTCCAGCACGGATGGTCCATAATTCATCACCCGTTTTAGAAACATGATGTAAAACACCGGGGCGTAATCTGTCATGCCAATCCCATTGTCCATAGTTTTTCAACATGGTTGGGTGCATGTAGGGCTTTGGATCCATCACGCCGTGTTCTACGGGTCGACGTGGTTTTGCTTTTACTTCACTCATTAACTTTTCTCCAGAATTTGTTTAGATTAATTTTTGATCTAATATTTTTGATCTAAAAGTTATGATAATTATTCATCACCAATTGCAGCTTGCTTACCATCTCGAGCAAACCACTTCTCAGCTTCTTCTTCAAAGTCATCAGTACGAACATAAGAACCAGTACGAGGATGGTTGATCATGTTTGGATCAACTTCGATATCCATGGCTTCTAAAAAGTTCGTAAGTCCAATACGGTCAATCGTTTCACCAATTCTTTCATGCTCAAGGGCATTATCAGCAAAGAAATCAACAACATTTTCAGTTAATTCTAGGAATTCTTCATAATCTTCATCAGTTTCAAGACGGATGAATGGGAAAATAACGGTACCCATTGAATCGCCAATCTTCAGTGATCGTTTACCACCAATAAGAATAGTAGCGCCACGTTCTTTACCCGGTGAAAGAGCTTTCGTCATTACATTGATGCAATGCATGCAACGTACGCAGCTTGGATTATCAATCTCAAGGGTGTCATCATCGTTCAAGCTAAGAGCACGAGTAGGGCAGTGACTGATAACCGTGTCAATCATTTGCTTGCGGCCAACTTTGGCAACGTGTTTCTTAACTTCTTCTTGGTTGACCTGTATGTCGTCTTTCCAAGTACCGATTACGGCAAAGTCAGAACGGTGAATTGCATTCACACAATCATTTGCGCAACCAGAAAATTTAAATTTCATCTTATAAGGAAGAGCTGGACGGTGCATTTCATCAAGAAGATTGTCGATGACTTCTTTATGTGCACGTGACTCATCGTAGCAAGACTGCTCACAACGAGCTTGACCGACACAGCTCATTGAAGTTCGTAGAGCTGGACCAGCACCACCCATATCAAAACCCATTTCGTTGAGTTCATCAAATGCAGGCTGTACGTTATCTGTAGAACAACCCTGAAACATGATGTCACCAGACTGTCCGTGTAATGCGATTAAACCAGAACCGTACTTTTCCCAAGTATCACACATGCCTCTTAATAGGTCTGTTGTGTAATGAAAGCCAGCAGGTGGTTGTATTCTTAATGTATGGAATTCTTTAGATTCAGGAAACTCTTCACTAACTTCAGAAAAACGTGGAATAACACCACCACCATAACCAAATACACTAACTGTTCCACCTTTCCAATATCCAGTACGAGTTTCGTAAGAATGCTCAAGCTGTCCCATCAAATCTTTCATCATATTTGCATAGGGCTTGTCTTCAGCATTTGCCAGTGTTTTAAGACCGGTAACAAAGCTCGGCCACGGACCACTTTCTAGTTGGTCGAGATTAGGTGTATCGTGCGTCGGTTTAGTCATGATAGTTCCTCGTTAGTCTTGCATTTTCTTGTCTAAGAAACACAGCAAGAGTTAATACAAATGGTTTGTATATTTAATTATTCTAATATAATAATATAAGCCTTGTAAACGAAAAATTAAGCTCCCATACTATTTATCAGATTTCTAGTGGCGGTTAGGTGTTTAATTTTATCCAATTTCAGATAAAATATTGATGGTGCTTATGCTTGATCAAAATTTCACAATTGCAGAGTTAGATAGGCGTTCAGAGCATTTCGACCTTGCTCTAGCGAAACCTTATCAGGTCTGGCGTGAAAAGAAATTAATGTCACTACAAAATGGTGAATTAATACAAAGATCGATTAATATTAGCACTTTTCCAGACGTTAGCAAGGAAGAAATTGAAGAAATTAAAGCACAATGTACAGATCACGGCGTTGCTTTCTATCACTTAGATAGTGATCAGTCACCATCAAAAATATCCACAAATGATTTAAGGGTTTTTGCTAAAACATTAGGTCTTTTAATTCTCGATTACCATCACTGTACTGAAGAAGATGGCATTTCTGTTTTATCTGTATCGGAGAACCCCAAAAAGAAGTCATTCATACCCTATACGAATCGCGGTCTAGGATGGCATACAGACGGTTACTATAATCAGCCACAGCAACAGATACGAACCATGATACTACATTGTGTGCAACCAGCAGCAGCAGGCGGAGAGAATGAATTATTGGATCATGAATTGATGTATATCCAATTAAGAGATGAGAGCCCACAGATCATTGAGGCATTAATGCAGACTGATTGTATGTCTATTCCGTCGTACATTGATTCTGATGGAAACAAGAGAATTGAGTCGAAGGGACCGGTATTTTATATCGATTCGAGTACAGGAAATTTACAGATGCGTTATACCGCTCGTAAACATAATATAACGTGGAAAGACAATAAAGAAACTAAAGAAGCAGCATTAGCAATTACAAAACTATTGAACAACGAGAATAGTTACATCCATAAACATCAACTAAAGGCTGGAGAGGGTATGGTGGCAAACAATATATTGCACAACCGTAGCCCTTTTATTGACAATAGTGATACCAAGCGACTCGTTTATCGAGCTCGATACTATGATTCGCTGGCAACAATTAATACTGAACAGTAATATTTAACGGTACTATTTAACTGTAGGAATAAAGAGAGAGATTATTATGATTGAAGAACCACTCGACTTAAGTGCAATAATTATTCAAAATCCAGGGGTAAACTCCTTTAATGAGTTAAAAGCTATCATCAATGATTACGCAGCAGGCGAAGTCGTATTGCTTAACTTTGATGTAAAACCCGATTATCGAGATACACCTAAGAATTGGCAATGGCAGCTTGAAGGTGCCTTTATGAGACCCCCTAGTTAGTAGGTTTAAATTATGAGTACAGAAGAATTAACAGAGATAGCCTCAATAGATGCTCCTTTTAAAAAGGAAGTATTATTTCAAGATGTAAAACTAGAATCTGATTTGAGACTTATCAGAATGCGTATCCGTGAAGGTACACGATTCACGATTATAGATTTTGATGAAGAAACGGCTCAAAATATATCAGATTTGCTCGCTAATTGGGTCTCAAAGGATCAATAACAAGGATAAATAGACGGTATGGAATTTTTACCAATATTTTTAAGCAGTCGTGATAAAGCGATCGCTGTAGTGGGTGGCGGAGTTGCTGCCGCACGAAAAATTGATATTTTACTTCGATCAAATTGTGCAATTACTGTTTATGCAGATGATTTAATCGAAGAACTTGATGATCTTGCCAGTGAAGGGACCATTACACATCAGGCTCGTAATTTGACTGAGGCGGATCTTAACGACTGTATCGCTGCTTTTGGAGCCTCTGCAGATCCCCAAATAAATACAGAACTTAGTGTCCTAGCAAAAAATGCATCAGTTCCGGTTAATATTGTTGATAATCCAAGCCTTTGTGATTTCATCATGCCTGCAACGGTTGATCGTAGTCCAATTATTATTGCAGTTTCTTCCAGTGGTACGACTCCATTACTCGCAAGGCTTTTGCGTTCACGCATTGAGACTGCAATACCAGCGGCTTATGGACGATTGGCTAAATTTGCAGGAACCTATCGCGATCGAGTCAAAACAATGGTCACAGACAGTAAGCGTCGCCTGAGGTTTTGGGAAGTGATGACTAATGGGCCCGTTGCTGAACATATATTGGCTGGTAAGGACGAGGAAGCAATAGTGCTGGCAGATCAGATGTTAGATATAGCTGCACAGGATAACGAGCTAATTACCAAGGGTGAAGTTTATCTTGTGGGAGCCGGTCCAGGTGACCCAGATTTATTGACCTTTAGAGCGTTAAGGCTGATGCAGCAAACCGATGTGGTTTTATACGACAGATTAATTGGTGACGGTATTCTAGATTTGGTAAGACGTGATGCAGAACGTATCTATGTTGGTAAACGTAAGGATGATCATGCGGTGCCACAGGAAGAAATTTCTGAATTACTGGTAACTCTGGCCAAGCAGGGCAAAAGGGTATTAAGACTCAAGGGTGGTGATCCCTTTACCTTTGGTCGTGGTGGCGAAGAGATTGAAGCGCTCACAGAACAGCAAATTTCATTTCAAGTGGTGCCTGGCATAACCGCTGCTCATGGTTGTTCAACCTACGCTGGTATTCCACTCACGCACCGTGATCATGCGCAGATCTGCGTTTTTGTTACCGGCCATGTAAAAGATGGTGAATTAAACCTTAATTGGGACACGTTGGTAAAACCAAACCAGACGGTCGCTATTTATATGGGCTTATCATCATTACCATTAATCACTGAAAATCTAATTAAGCATGGTGCATCTGAAGATCTACCCATCGCGCTTATTGCCGACGGTACCAGAGTCGGCCAGCGTGTAGTGACCGGTACACTGTCTAATATTTCAGATAAGGTTGAAAAAGAAGGATTACAAAGTCCAGCAATGATTATTGTTGGAACGGTTGTTACACTTCGTGAAAAATTAAGTTGGTTTAAAGGTGCTAGCAATTAAAAATAGGGGTCAGAGTGAATTTTAATTTACTCTGACCCCTATTTTTAATCTATGACAAACGGTAGCACTACGTTCAAACTATAATAATAGGATTTAAGATGCCCAACGTCGCTGTTATACAAGAAGCTCCTGTTTATCTCGATAAAGTAAATACAATTATAAAAGCCTGTGAACTGGTGAAGATCGCTGCATCAGAAGGTGCAGAGTTAATTGTTTTTTCAGAGGCTTTTATTCCAGGGTATCCTGCGTGGATCTGGCGTCTTAGACCTGGGGGTGATTGGGGACTTTGTGAAGAGACACATGCATTATTATTAAAAAATGCAGTCAACATTGATTCGAATGACCTACAGCCATTGATGGAATGTGCAAAACAAAATCAGGTGACGATTGTCTGTGGGATGAATGAGCGTGATAATGGAACCAGCAGATCAACCCTCTTCAATAGTTTAGTCACAATTGGTACAGAAGGTAAAATTATCAACCACCATCGAAAATTGATGCCTACAAATCCAGAACGAATGACTTGGGGCTTTGGTGATGCTACAGGGTTAAAGGTTGTTGATACGCCTGTGGGTAGAATTGGTGGGTTAATTTGTTGGGAATCGTATATGCCGCTTGCACGCTACACTCTTTATTCTCAAGGTATTGAGATTTATATAGCTCCTACCTATGACAGCGGTGATGATTGGATCAGCAGTATGCAACATATTGCAAGAGAGGGTCGTTGTTGGGTCATCAACAGTGGTTGTGCGATTCAGCGAGCCGATCTTCCCGATGATTTTCCAGAGAAAGAACGTCTCTATTCTGAAGATGAAGATTGGGTCAATCCTGGTGATTCAACCGTTATTGCTCCGGGTGGTGAGATTGTTGCTGGGCCAATGCGGCAAGAAAAAGGTATTTTATATTGTGACATCGATTCTGAAAAGAGTGCCACATCAAAACGGGCATTAGATGTGGCTGGACATTATTCAAGACCCGATATTTTTACATTAAAGGTTAACAATAAGGCCCAGAAATCCATTAAGTTTGAAGATTAATCTACAATTTTGTCAATTAGGGGTCAGAGTGAATTAAAATTCACTCTGACCCCTATTTTTTAATTAACAACTTCAACCTTCAATGTGGCTCCATCAACATCGACAATGAGGACAAGTTTGTCTTTATCGAGATCGTCGCCATTGACTCTCCAAAAGGTATCATCAAGTTGAACGCGACCGACACCATTAACAATGGCTTCAATGAGAACCGTTTTTCGGCCAACCAATGCCTTTCCTCTTTGGTTCAGAACGCCTGATTCTGGATCATCGGATTCGTTATTTTTACTCCAATAACGCCAACCAAACAGACTGAGAACTGAAAATATTGAAAATATAAAGAATTGCCATTGCCAGCTAATCTCTGGAAAGATATAAAGCAGGGAGCCGACGAGCAATGCACCCGCTCCAAACCACATCAGTACGAATCCAGGCAGTAACATTTCAAGGATGATTAACACCAACCCCAAAACAATCCAATGCCAATAAAGTAGGTCTTCAATGTTCAGAATTTCCATAGAGTCATTATTCCTTTAACGGGTTGTTATGCAACAGGATTAGATTTTATTCCAGCAGATTTAGCGAGCTCTGCAATACCTGCAATTGAGCCAATTACAGAACTGGCTTCTAACGGCATGAGTACAAGCTTAGAATTGTCGGCCGCGCCAATATCTTTAAGTGCTTCAATGTATTTTTGCGAGACAAAATAATTGATTGCTTGGATATCACCGCCAGCGATTGCATCCGATACCATTTTAGTCGCAGCAGCTTCCGCCTCTGCCTGTCGCTCTCTAGCTTCGGCTTCTAAAAAGGCAGCCTGTCTTGAACCTTCTGCTTTACGTATTTCAGATTCTTTTTGACCTTCCGCAATCAGTATGGCAGATTGTTTTGCGCCTTCAGCATCTAGAATCTGAGCACGTTTTAGACGTTCTGCTTTCATCTGTCTGCCCATCGCTTCAACAAGATCCTTCGGTGGTAAAATATCCTTAATTTCAATTCGAGTAACTTTGATGCCCC